>PBKC01000022.1 GCA_002721365.1 Rhodospirillaceae bacterium
GGGATCGTCGTGTTGCGCGGGATGAGCGGCGTGAAGACGCCCCCGCCGGTCTCCACGCCGAGGCTCAGCGGCGTCACGTCGAGCAGGAGCACCTCGTCGACCTCGCCGCTCAGCGCCGCCCCCTGGAGCGCCGCGCCCATGGCCACGACCTCGTCCGGGTTCACGCCCTTGTGCGGCTCGCGGCCGAACAGGTTCTTCACCGTCTCGATGACCTTGGGCATGCGGGTCTGGCCGCCGACCAGAATCACGTCGTCGATCTCGCTGGCCGAAAGGCCCGCGTCCTTCAGGGCCGCCTTGCACGGGTCGATGGTCCGCTGCACCAGATCGTCCACCAGCGCTTCCAGCTTGGAGCGGGTGAGCTTCATGGTGAGATGCTTCGGCCCGCTCTGATCGGCGGTGATGAACGGCAGGTTGACCTCGGTCTGGACGCTGCTGGACAGCTCGATCTTGGCCTTCTCCGCAGCCTCCTTCAGGCGCTGGAGGGCCAGCCGGTCGTTGCGGAGATCGATCCCCTGCTCCTTCTTGAACTCGTCGGCGAGGTAGTCGACGATCCGGCGGTCGAAGTCCTCGCCGCCGAGGAAGGTGTCGCCGTTGGTCGCCTTCACCTCGAAGACGCCGTCGCCGATCTCCAGGATCGAAATATCGAAGGTGCCACCGCCCAAGTCGTAGACCGCGATGGTGCCGGCGCCGCGCTTCTCGAGACCGTAGGCCAGGGCCGCCGCCGTCGGCTCGTTGATGATGCGAAGCACCTCGAGCCCGGCGATCTGGCCGGCGTCCTTGGTCGCCTGGCGCTGGGAGTCGTTGAAGTAGGCGGGAACGGTGATGACGGCCTGGCTGACGGTCTCACCGAGATGGCGCTCGGCGGTCTCCTTCATCTTCTGCAGGATGAAGGCGCTGATCTGGCTCGGCGCGTATTTCTGGCCGCGGCTCTCGACCCAGGCGTCGTTGTTGTCCGCCTTGACGATCTGGTACGGCACCATGTCCTTGTCCTTGGCGACCGTAGGATCCTCGTAGCGCCGTCCGATCAGGCGCTTGATGGCGAAGAAGGTGTTTTCGGGATTGGTGACCGCCTGGCGCTTGGCCGACTGGCCGACCAGCCGCTCCTCGTCTTCCGTGAAGGCGACGATGGAGGGGGTCGTCCGCGCCCCTTCGGCGTTCTCGATCACCCGCGGAGTCTTGCCGTCCATGACGGCGACACACGAGTTGGTCGTGCCGAGATCGATACCGATGATCTTGCTCATGCTCTAATTTCCCCTTTGAACAGCAGGCGGAGCGTCACGGCCTCCTTCGCGAAGCGCCGTTGGCCCCGGTTTGGTTTTCAAAACGTCAGGGTCCCGCCGATATATAGGCATGGTTCTCCGCCGTGCAACCGAGGGATACAGCGGATTTCGGGGCCCATCCGGGCCTCAGGCCCGGGTGTCGACGCGCGACGTCTCCGACCGTTTCTTGACCACGCCGACCATCGCCGGACGCAGCAGCCGGTCGTGGATCACGTAACCCGGCTGAAGCACCGAAGCGACCGTCCCCGGCTCCTGGGCAGGGTCGTCGACCTCGAACAT
Source organism: Rhodospirillaceae bacterium (assembly GCA_002721365.1). Lineage (GTDB taxonomy): Bacteria > Pseudomonadota > Alphaproteobacteria. The sequence continues at coordinate 1,560 of PBKC01000022.1, forward strand.
CGCCTGGTGGAAGTTGTGATCGAACGGCTCACCGGCCGGATCGACTCGCTTGATGCCGTGGCGTTCCATCGCCGTGGCGAGTTCGCGCATCGTCATTTCGACACCCTCGCTCAGCGACTTGAGCCGGGCATCCTCCTCACGCGCTTCCGCCGGAACCGCTTCGATCGCCCGCGCCAGGTTGTCGGCGACGTTCAGCATGTCGCGCGCGAAACCGGCCACGCCGTACTTCGCGGCGTCCTCGCGCTCGCGCTCGGCGCGGCGGCGCGTGTTCTCGGTTTCGGCGAGCGCCCGCAGAAGCTGATCCTTCAGGTTCGCGACCTCGCCTTCGAGCGCATTGATCCGCGCCGCAGGATCGTCCTGCCAGCCGTCGCCTTCCGGCCCTTCGGTGTCGTCAACCGGATCGGTCTCGGCTTCGGTCCGCTCGACCTCGTCTTCCGCCTTCTCGGGGCTGTCGTGATACTGACTCATTCGTCCTATCCGCTCTGGCTCAATTTCGGCAGCGTCCCGCCCAACAGCTTGGTGATCGCGCGGGCGGTGTAATCCACCATTGGAATGATCCGGGCATAATTGATCCGCGTCGGACCGACCACACCGATCGCTCCGAGAACGCGGGGATTCTCTTTCGACTGCGGGTTACCTAATGGCGCGACGACCAGAGAACAACCGGCAAGATCGAACAATCGGCTTTCGGCGCCGATGAAGACGTGTACGCCCGCCCCGCCGATCGTCGAATCGATCAGCCGGACAAGATCCTTCTTGCGCGACAGGGCGCCGAACAGCTTTCGAATACGTTCGAGATCGCCCAGTGCGCTGACGTCCTCGAACAGATTGGCCCGGCCACGCAGGATCAGCCGCTCCTTCTCCATCTCCTGCGGTCCGGCGGGCAGCGCGATGCCGGCCGCCACCACCTTGCGCGTCAATTCGTCGAGCTCCGCGTTCTCGGCATCAAGCTCGGTCAGGATGGCGGCGCGCGCTTCCTCCAGCGATCGGCTGGCAAGCCGCGCGTTCAGGTAGTTGCCGGCCTCGACCAGTGCCGAGGGCGTCATGCCGAGCGGGATGTCGACCAGCCGGTTCTCGACCAGCCCGCCCTCGGTCACGGTGATGACCAGCGCGCGCCCGGCATCCAGCGCCACGAACTCGACATGCTTGACCGAGGCTTCGGATTTCGGCGCCAGCACCAGGCCGACGCAGCTCGACAGGCCGGACAGCATCTCCGATGCTTCGCCCAGCACCTCGTTCATGCTGCGCCCGTCGCCGACGCACAGGCTCTCGATGCTCTGCCGCTCGTCGGCGGACAGATCGCCGATCTCCAGCAACCCGTCGATGAACAGCCTGAGGCCACGGTCCGTCGGCATCCGCCCGGCCGAAGTATGCGGCGCGTGCAGCAGCCCCAATTCCTCCAGGTCGGACATGACGTTGCGGATCGAGGCCGGCGACAGGCCGAGCTCGAGCCGTCGCGACAGGGTGCGCGAGCCAATCGGCTCCCCCGTCTCGATATACGCCTCGACGATGTTGCGAAAGATCTCCCGCGATCTTTCGTTCAGTTCGTGAATCGAGTTGACCTCCATGGGAAACTGCACCTGACCAGCCTCCAAGCCGCCTGAATTTAGTAACGGCCCATTTGACCGTCAACGCAGCGGCCGTTGCAGAAGCCCCTGAACGAACCCGCCTCGTTCACGGTATCGGCCATTGACGGCGGCGACGCGGACGGCCACTTTCCCGGCCAATCCGCAGTTCAATTATTGGAGCGAAAGCCATGCGCCCGTCAGGCCGCACCCCCGACGCGCTGCGTCCCGTGTCGCTGGAAATCGGCGTCAACAAATACGCCGAGGGCTCATGCATGGTCCGCTTCGGCGACACCCATGTCCTGTGCACGGCCTCGCTGGAAGACCGCGTGCCACCCTTCCTGCGCAACTCCGGCCGCGGCTGGGTCACCGCCGAGTACGGCATGCTGCCGCGCTCGACCGGTACCCGCACCGACCGCGAAGCAGCGCGCGGCAAGCAGTCGGGCCGGACGCAGGAGATCCAGCGGCTGATCGGCCGCAGCCTTCGCGCCGTCACCGACCTGGAAGGCTTCGGCGAGCGCCAGGTCAAGGTCGACTGCGACGTGATCCAGGCCGACGGCGGCACCCGAACGGCGTCGATCACCGGCGCCTATGTCGCCCTGCACCAGTCCTTCGACACCCTGGTCCGGGACGGTATGATCGCCAAGCTTCCGCTGGTCGACCAGGTGGCGGCGATCTCCTGCGGCCTGTTCGAGGGCGTGCCGGTGGTCGATCTGGATTATGCCGAGGACAGCAACGCGCTCGCCGACGCCAATTTCGTCCTCACCGGCCGCGGTGGCATCGTCGAGGTTCAGGCGACGGCCGAGCATTTCTCGTTCTCGACCGATGCGCTGAGCGCGATGCTGGAGCTGGCGCAGGGCGCCATCGCCGAGCTGTGCGCCATGCAGCGCGCGGTGCTGGCGGCGGGGTGAGCAGGCCGATGACGGGCGACCTCTCCCTCTCCGCCCCCAGGGGCGGAGAGGGCCGGGGTGAGGTGGGGGACTCGCGACGGCCCGGCAGCCCGAGCGCGGCATCGATACCCACCGCCCCCAACCCTCTCCCCCCTGCTGGGCGGAGGGGGCTAGTGCGTGGGCTGCGCCCATGACCCGGCGCCTGACGGAAGGCCCGCTGGTAGTCGCCACCCACAACCAGGGGAAGGCGAAGGAGATCGCCGCGCTGCTGGCGCCCTTCCGCCTGGAGGTGAAGGCGGCCGGCGATCTCGGCCTGCCCGAGCCCGAAGAGACCGGTGCCACCTTCATCGATAACGCCGTGATCAAGGCGCGGGCGGCGGCTGAGAAAAGCGGCCTTCCTGCCCTCGCCGACGATTCGGGCCTCGCCGTCCATGGCCTCGACGGCTCGCCCGGCATCTACTCGGCGCGCTGGGCCGGGCCGGGAAAGGACTTCGCCGTCGCGATGGCGCGGGTCGAGACGGAGCTAGGTGACAACCCCGACCGGGGCGCCCATTTCGTCTGCGCCCTCGCCCTCGCCTGGCCCGACGGCCATGTCGAAACCTTCCAGGGGGAAGTGCACGGCCGGCTGGTTTTTCCGGGCCGGGGCACGCAGGGGTTCGGCTACGACCCCATATTCACTCCCGATGGCTACGACCAGACATTCGGCGAGATGGACCCCGAGGCCAAGGACCGCATCAGCCACCGCGCCGCGGCCTTCCGGCAGCTCGTCGAGCACACCCTCGGCCCCGATGGACCGCGCTGACGACGGCAGCCTCGCCGTCTACGTCCACTGGCCGTTCTGCCTGTCGAAATGTCCGTATTGCGATTTCAACAGCCATGTCGCGGATGCGATCGACCATGACGCTTGGCGCCGCGGCTACCATGCCGAAATCGCCCATGCGGCAGCGATGCTGCCGGACCGCACGGTCACCAGCGTCTTTTTCGGAGGCGGCACGCCGTCACTGATGGCGCCGGAGACCGCGGCCGCGGTCCTGGACGCCATCGCCGGTTCATGGACGATGGCCCCCGACGCCGAGATCACGCTGGAGGCCAACCCGACCTCGGTCGAGGCCGGCCGGTTTCGATCGTTCCGGGCTGCGGGCGTAAACCGCGTCTCGCTGGGCGTTCAGGCCCTCGACGACCGCGACCTCGTTTTCCTGGGGCGCCAGCATGACCGCAGCCAAGCAACCGCCGCGGTCGAGACGGCACGGCAGGTGTTTCCGCGTTACTCCTTCGATCTGATCTATGCCCGACCCGGCCAGACCGTCGACTCGTGGCGCGAGGAGCTTCGCCGAGCGCTGACGATGGCCGGCGACCATCTTTCGCTCTACCAGCTCACCATCGAGCGCGGCACGCCCTTTTACGCACGCCACCGGGATGGCGGTTTCACCCTTCCGGACGAGGACATGGCGGCAGCCTTGTACGAGACGACGCAGGAGACACTGGACGAAGCGGGCATGCCGGCCTACGAGGTCTCGAACCACGCTGCGCCCGGCGCCGAGTCCCGCCACAACCTCACCTATTGGCGCTACCGCGACTATGTCGGCGTCGGGCCCGGCGCCCATGGCCGCCACCGGATCGACGGCCGGACGTTCGCGGTTGAACGCCACCACCGTCCCGCCGACTGGCTGGCCGCGGTCGCGGCCGAAGGCCACGCCCTCAAGCGGCAGGACGTCCTGGCACCGTCGGACGTGGCGTCGGAACTGGTGATGATGGGGCTCCGCCTCGGCGAGGGCATTGACCTCGCCTTTGCAGAGCGTCGGACGGGCGCGCCGCTGGAGCGATGGTTCCGTCCCGGCGCGCTCGATCGCTGCATCGCCGCCGGCTATCTCGCGCGCGAGAACGGCCGCCTGCGGGCGACCGCAGCGGGCCGGGCCGTCCTCAACGCGCTCCTGGCCGAACTGCTCGCCTGAGCCCGCTACTGAGTCAGCGCCGGTCCGAACGATTTCGGCGCCGGATCGATCACGCGGAAACCGGACGCAGTCACCTCGAGTATCGCCAAACCGCGCTCGGCGACCCCCCCGGTGCCCAGTCGGAAGATGCCCTCGGTTCCGGCGAAACCGCGCTCGGACTCCAGGGTCTCGCGCGAGAAGTTCTGGTCTCCCGGCAGTCCGGCCAGTGCCGCGGCCAGCGCCGTCGCGTCATAAGCGAGGCTGGTGAGACGCGGCGCGTCGTGACCGAAATAATGCTGGAAGCGACGTTCATAGGCAGTCCGCGCTTCCGGCGGCGGCGCGGCGAACCAGCCACCGAGCAAGGCCGGTTCGGCGGCGATCTCGGGATCGTCCCAGAGCCCGGTTCCCAACAGCTTCACCTGCGCCGGATCGTAGCCGTAGAACGGCAGCAGCGGTGCCGCGCCACGAAGCTGCTGTCCGCCGGCGGCGACCATGATGGTGTCGAGCAGCGGTGCGTTTTGCGACAGGCTGCGGATCGGCTGGGTGAAATCGGTTTCGCCCGGCGAGAAATAGGACGGCTGTTCCAGGGTCTTTCCGGCCTGCTCCAGTGTCTGGCGCATGGTGTCGACCACCAGACGGCCATATTCGTTGCTCGGGACCACCGCACCGAAATGCCGGTTGCCGCGCTCCATGGCGAAGGCGACCACGCGCCGAACCTGATCGCCGGGGGTGAAACCCAACAAGTAGACTCCGTCCGAGGCCGCCGACCGGTCATTCGAGAATGCCAGAACGACGATGCCCGCGGACTGCGCCACCGGCGTGACCGCGCGTACCGAACTCGCGAACAGCGGTCCGACGATCAGCCGCGCGCCCTCGCCGACCGCTTCTTCCGCCGCACGGGCGGCGATCCCGGGATCGCCCGCGGTATCCTTGGGAAGCAGGATGACGTCGGCATTCCCCGCCTCGAACAGCGCCATTTCGGCCGCTTCCACCATCGCCTTGCCCAAGGCGCCGGCACGGCCGGTCATCGGCACCAGCAGGGCGATCGGTACCTTGCCGAGGGCCCGAAGCGACTCCGGAACCTGCGGAACGGACGGCGCCACCGGCTCGGGCTCGACAGGCGTCTCCGCAGGACCGGCAATGACCTCCGGCGCCTCGGGTTCGGCTGGCTCCTGTTGCGCCGTCTCCTGCGGCGGCGCTACGTTCTGGGTGGCGCAACCACCGAGAACGCCGAGGATCAGCGCAAAGGTCGCCGCGGCCCGGCAGACCGCCTTGGCACGCGGAACTAACGGCTGCGAGAGCCCGTTCAACGTCGTTCTCCGCTATCGAGATCGGGATGGTCGACAGTACCGACGACAATACGACAAGTAAACATGGGCCCGGCCTCTACCTAGTGGCTACCCCGATCGGCAATCTGGGCGACATTCCACCGCGCGCCCTCGACCTTTTTCGCCATGCCGACGTCGTCGCCTGCGAAGACACGCGAACGACGGGCAGGCTGCTGCAGCGGTTCGGTATCAAGCGGCACCTCGTCCCCTACCATGAACACAACGCCGAGCGCGCGCGGCCGTTGCTGATGGCGGCGCTGGCGGAGGGAAAGAGCGTCGCCCTGGCGAGCGACGCGGGAACGCCGCTGATCTCCGATCCCGGCTATAAGCTGGTCCGCGAGGCGACGGCCGGCGGCTTCCGTGTCTCGACCGTCCCCGGGCCGTCGTCGGTCATAGCCGCGCTCACCGTCTCGGGCCTTCCCACCGACCGCTTCTATTTCGCCGGCTTCCTTCCCTCCAAATCCGGTGCACGGGCACAGGCGATCGCCTCTATCGCGGCGATCGACGCGACCCTGGTGATGCTCGAATCGGCGCAGCGTCTTCCGGCCATGCTCGCTGATTTCGCCGCTGCCTTCCCGTCGCGCCCGGCGGCCATCGCACGCGAGCTCACCAAGCTGCATGAGGAGGTCCGGCGGGGTTCCCTTGCCGAGCTCGCTGCCCACTACGCCGAAGCAGGGCCGCCGAAGGGCGAAATCGTCGTCGTCGTCGGCCCGCCGGACCCGACCGAGTCGGAAACGGCCACGGCCGATTCGATCGACCGGGATCTCCGTGAGGCGCTCCTGACGATGAGACCGTCGGAGGCGGCCGCGTCTGTGGCGGCGCGTCTAGGGCTGCCGCGCAAGCAGGTTTATGCGCGGGCGATGGCCTTGAAGGACGAGGCGTGAGTCTTCCGGCGCCACGCCCGGCCCGCCTGGAGGCAGTCCGTTTCGGCCGCCTTGCAGAAATGCTGTGCGCGATGCGGCTCACCCTTCTCGGCTACCGCATCCTCGCGCGAGGCTATCGGGTGCCGGTGGGCGAGATCGATATCGTCGCACGCCGCCGCGATACGCTGGTGTTCGTCGAAGTGAAAGCCCGCGCGGTCCTGGAGGACGCCCTGGCCGCAGTGGCGCCGCGTCAACGGCAGCGGGTGATGCGCGCCGCCGAGGCCTATGTCGCCACCCATCCGCAACTCGCCTTGCTGACGACACGATTCGACGTGATGATCGTGCTACCATGGCCGCATCTGCGGTGTTTATGGCCACTCCATCTTCGGGACGCGTGGCGGCCGGGGCTGGCATGACCGGACCGCGAACGAATTCGGATCAATGACCTCAAGGATCTTCATGAACGCGACGACGACTCCGAGACGGCCCCCACTCGTTTCGGTTCTGCTGCTCCTTGCCGCGACCGCCGGGCTGCCGGGCTGTGCCAGCATGGTAGTTGGCGCGGCGGCGACGACAGGAATCGCGATCGCCCAGGAACGTTCGGTCGGCAACGCCATCGACGACACGGCGATCAAGGTCGAGATCAACCACTACCTGTTCCAGGCTCAGGTCGACGAGCTGTTCCGCGCGGTGTCGGTCGACGTCAACGAAGGCCGGGTGCTGCTGACAGGCAATGTGAAGACCCAGGCGCTTCGCGACCGCGCGACCGAGCTCGCCTACAAGGCCGAGGGAGTCCAGGAGGTCTTCAACGAGATCGAGGTGCAGGATAGCGGCGGCATCCTCGACTACAGCAACGATGCCTGGATATCGACCCAGCTCCGCGCCAAGCTTCTGGGCGACGCTCAGATCTACGACATTAACTACAGCGTCACCACCAGCAACGGCGTCATCTACCTTCTCGGCATCGCCCAGAATCAGGAGGAACTCGACCGCGCCGTCGCCCATGCGCGCTCCATTCCGCGTGTCCGCCGCGTGGTAAGCCATGTCCTGATGAAGGACGACCCTATGCGGGAAGGCTGAACGGCATGGAGGACGGCGAGCAGATTCGCTCGCTGCTGGCGGAGAACGGCCGACGCGCCGACGACAGCATCGACATTCTCGAGAGTGCGCTTCTTCTCGCCGCGGTCGCCGCACCGGACATCGATCTCGGCCCGTACCGGGCGCATCTGCAGTCTCTGGTCGATGAAACGGATACGGCCCAGGAGTTGGGCAAGCCTCAGGCCTTGCAGGCGGTTCTGCACGAACGCCACCAGTACGCCGGCGATGTCGAGACCTATGACGACCTCCGCAACGCCGATCTGATCCAGGTCATCGATCGCCGCCGGGGTCTGCCGGTGGCGATCGGCATCCTCTATATCGGCATATGCCGGGCGCTCGGCTGGCAGGCGTCGGGACTCGCCTTTCCCGGCCACTTCCTGATCAACATCGACGAGGACGGCCGACGCCTGATCGTCGATCCGTTCGCGGGGGGTGAAACGCGGGATGCGGAAGACCTGCGGTCGCTGCTGAAGACGGTGGCCGGCGTCGAGGCGGAACTCAAACCCCATCACTACGCGCCGGTCTCGGACCGCGAGGTCCTGGTCCGGCTACAGAACAACATCAAGACGCGGGCGATCGACCGCAGCGACTTCCCCCTGGCGATCCGGGCGGTCGAGCACACGCTGCTGATCGCGCCCGACAACCTGCCGGCGATTCGCGAGCTGGGACTGCTGCAGGCGCGGGCCGGGAACCTGCGGCGTGCCGTCGAGACGCTCGAGGACTTCCTTGCCCGCTCGCCGGCGGACACCGAGCGGACGAGAACGACGGTTCTCCTCGACCGGCTGCGCCGTATGATCAACTGACCCTTTTCGGGACTTCCTGATGAGCCTGACCGTCGCCATCCAGATGGACCCCATCGAGTCCATTGACATCAATGCCGACAGCACCTTCGCGCTGGCTTTGGAAGCGCAGCGCCGCCGCCACAGCCTCTACCACTACCTGCCGCGGAACCTGGTCCTGCGCGAAGGCCGGGTCTCGGCCGTGGGCCGGCCACTCACCGTGCGCCGCGAGCGCGGCAATCACCACAGCTTCGGCGAACCTGAACGGCTGGATCTGACGGCGATGGACGTCGTCCTGATGCGTCAGGACCCGCCGTTCGACATGGCGTACATCACGGCGACCCATCTTCTGGAGATGATCCAGCCTCAAACGCTCGTCGTGAACGATCCGGTGAGCGTCCGCAACGCGCCGGAAAAACTGTTCGTCACCCATTTCGCCGAATTCATGCCGCCGACGCTGATCACGTCGGACCGCGCCGAGATCGTCGATTTCCGCCGCGAGCACGGCGACATCATCGTCAAGCCGCTGTTCGGCAACGGCGGCGCCGGCGTCTTTCACATCACCCCCGGCGACGAGAACCTGAATGCGCTTCTGGAGCTGTTCACCCAGCTTTTCAGGGAGCCGGTCGTCGTCCAGCGCTACCTGCCCGAGGTCCGGGCGGGCGATAAGCGCATCATCCTGATCGACGGCGACGCGGCGGGTGCCGTGAACCGGGTGCCGGCAGCGGGCGAAGCGCGCTCCAATCTTCATGTCGGCGGCAAGGCGGACAGGAGCATCCTCACCGCGCGCGACCGCGAGATTTGCGAAGCGATCGGTCCAGCGCTCAGGGAGCGCGGCCTGCTGTTCGCCGGAATCGACGTGATCGGCGACTACATGACCGAAATCAACGTGACCTCGCCCACGGGAATTCAGGAGATCAGCCGCTTCGACGATTCGGATCTGGCCAGTCAGGTCTGGGATGCGATCGAACGCCGGCTGACCTGATCATGGCGCCGGAACGCTGAGGGCGGAGGGTGCCTACCGACTCCCCGGATAAGTCGAGGCTGCGCCGAGCGACCAACCTCGCAGCGCTCGCCGGCTTCGTCCTGCTTGGCACGATCCTGGCCATGGCCGGTCAGCAATTGGTCCCGTTCCTGGGGGTCGTCGACCGATCGCTCGACGATCTCAAGATCTCCCTCCTGACGCCCGCCAAGCCGCAACGGGACGACATCGCCGTTCTGGCGATCACCGAGGACACGCTGGCGCGTTTCCCCTATCGCTCGCCGCTCAACCGGGGATTTCTGGCCGAGACCCTGAACAAGCTGGCGCCCAAAGGCGTCCGCGCGGTGGTCATCGACGTCCTGTTCGACCAAGCCACCGAACCGGCGATGGACGATGCGCTGAAACAGGCGATGGAGTCGTTCCCGGCGCCGGTGATCGTGAGCTGGAGCGATGAGCGGGGCGGTCTGACGCCGGCGCAGCAAGCCTTCATCAACGACTACCTGTCCGGCGTTCATCGCGGTTACGCCAATCTGATCAAAGACCGCGACGGTATCGCACGCAAGATGTTCCGCGGTGCCGCATTCAACGACGCGTTCGTTCCCGGCCTGCCGCTCGCTGTGGCACGGGCGTTGTCGATTCCGGTGCAAGACGGACCGCTCCGCATCGCCTATTCGCGGAACAGCGACCCGGATAAACCGACTTTCCGGACCTTTCCCATTCACACCGCCGGATTGCTGCCACCGGCATGGCTCGCAGACCGGGTCATCTTCATCGGCGCCGATCTTCCGCAGCGCGACCGCCACCTGACACCGTTCGCAACCGCCTTCGGCGCCGGTTCGGGCAATTTACCGGGCGTCGTCATCCACGCCCACGCTCTGGCTGGGCTGATCGACGGCCGCAACCTGCGCCCCCTGTCGCCGGCCGAGAACGTTGCGCTGATCTTCGTTTTCGCTCTGGTTGGCGTCGTCCTTGCCGCCGTCGATACCAACGTTGCCGTCAAGTTCGCCGTGGGTGGCGTTGCCGGCGTCGCCTTGCTCGGGCTCGGCGTCTTCGGATTCATCGAAAGTGGACTGCTGATCCCGGCGTTCACGCCCGGAGTGGCCATGGCCGCCGCCGCTGGCTTCGCGACCGCCTATGTCGGAAGCCGAGACCGGGCAGAGAAACGATTCATACGACAGGCGTTTTCCCGCTACGTCTCGCCGGCGATCGTTCACCAGCTCGTTGCCAATCCAGGCCGACTGCAGCTTGGTGGGCAGCGGCGCGAGATGACCTTCATGTTCACTGACATCGCCGGCTTCACCAGTCTGGCCGAAGCGACGGAGCCGTCACTGCTTGTCACGGTTCTCAACGAGTATCTCGATGCGGTGAGCCAGATCGTCCTCCGCCACGAAGGAACGATCGACAAGTATGTCGGTGACGCCGTCGTCGCCTTCTTCGGCGCCCCTCTGGTCCAGGAAGACCATTGCCGGCGTGCGATCGAATGCGCCACTGAGATCGACGCTTTCTCGACCCGGTTCAGGCAGGAAGCCAGGGCGGGCGGCGTGAAACTGGGCCATACCCGGATCGGCGTCCACAGCGGCGAAGCGATCGTCGGGAATTTCGGCGGCGAAGCGCGTTTCGACTACACGGCAATCGGCGATGCCGTGAACACCGCGGCCCGGCTGGAGGGCGCCAACAAGTATTTCGGCACCCATGTCTGCATCAGCGGTGCGACCGTCGACCATTGCCCGGACCTGCGCGTACGACCGATCGGCGAACTTGTCCTCAAGGGCAAGAGCAAGCCCATCCCCGCCTTTACGATCGTAGACGGCATCACCGACGAGACCGAATATCGGCGGGCCTACGACGCCCTTCGGGCCGGCGAGACCACGGCGCCCGACATCTTCGCCACTCTGGCCCGCCGTTACCCGGACGATCCGCTGATCGCCTATCACCAGAGTCGTATCGAAGAAGGTCAGCGCGGGGTCCTGATCGAAATGGCCGACAAATAATTTCCGAACCAAGCTGCGACGACCGTCACAGCATCGATATGACGGGTCTGGTCATGGTGGTAGTGTGAGACGGTATTCGGGAGGGTCGGATAGCGTTACCGCACGACCCGACGAAAGGAGTGGACACATGACCTCGACCGCACGACGCAAGGTTGCCAGCTTTTCGGCGGTCCTTCTGCTTGCCGCCACGGCGATGGTACCGCCGAGTCAGGCGCAGATTCGAATCACGCCTTCGGTCAATCCCGCTGCGGACGCCGTCCGGCAGGGCGTCCGCGAGCTGGGGCGAACGATCATGTTCCCCAAGCTCAAGATCAACACCGCCCGCGTCGCCGCCGTGAATGCCGTCGTCGTCAGCCCCGACGGCCAATGGATGGCGACCGGGTCCAGCAATGGCAAGCTGGTTCTTTGGGACCTGGAGCAGGGTCGTGAACTGCGGAAGATTCAGGCGCATGCCGGCGAGACGTTGGCAATCGCGTGGAATCGCGACAGCAACCGGCTGATCACGGGCGGTGCCGATGGCATCGTGCGGGTCTGGCGTCTGGACAGCGGCGCGCCGGTCGCGGCTCTCAGCGGGCACGCCGGGTCGGTCCGGGCGGTCGCCTTGTCGCCGGACGGCAGTCGCGCCGTAACCGGTAGCGACGATGGCACGGTCCGCGTCTGGGACGTCGCGGCCTCGTCGGAAGCGACGCGGGTCGATGCCGGAGCGCCGGTTTCCGCTGTCGCCGTGAATGCGGACGCAGCGACGATCTTCGCCGGTGACGCCGATGGAAGTGTCCATGTTCTCGATCTCGCCACCGGGCAGGCCCAAGGCGACCTCGACATCGGCGACGGCGGCGTTCGGTCGCTGGCCCTGGATGAGGCTGGCCGCATCCTCGCCGTCGGAACGGCCGGCGAGACCCTGCAAATATGGAACCTGGCATCAGGCAAGCGCTCGAAGCGACTCAGCCCGTTCGACGGGAGCGTCGAGTCGGTGGCAATGAGTGCCGACGGACGGATGATCGCCGCCGGCGGTGACGACCGCACCGTTCGTGTGTTCGACGCCAACACGGGCAAGGAGCTGCAGGAGTATACCGGGCATGGCGACGCCGTCACGTCAGTGGCTTTCGCCGCGGATGGCAACCACCTGCTCAGCGCCAGCCGCGACGGCACGTCCCGCATCTGGGATCGACCGTCGGGCGCGCCGGTCGCCGATATCATCAGCAGCGATAGCGGCTGGACGGTCGTGACGGCTGACGGCCTGTTCGACGGCACCGAGGTCTCGTCGGACGTCGTCGGCTGGGAAGTCGACACCGAGACCTGGGAGCTCGCCCAGTTCACCGAGACCCATTACGAACCGGCGCTGTTGACCCGTGCGCTGGACGGCAGCCTGAAGGGGGTCAAGGCCGGAATGTCCCTCAAGGACGACGGCGTCGCCGCGCCGCCGGTTGTCGAGATCAGCGAACCCCGGACCGGTATTTCCGTCGACGACTCGACCTTGACGGTCGCCCTGTCGGCCGTCGATCAGGGCGGCGGCATCGGCGAGATCCGCATCTTCCATAACGGAAAGCGCGTCGACGATTCGGGCGCCCGTCTGGCCAAGTTCTCCACCGGCGACAGCGATCGGCAGGTGAAGACCGCCCAGATCGAGCTTCTGCCGGGAGAGAACCGCATCGAGGCGATGGCCCTCAGCAACGACAATGTGGAAGGGAAGCCGACCTCGGTTACCGTCACCCTGACCGCTGCCGAGGCCCAAAGCACGCTGCACCTTCTGACGGTCGGCGTGAACAAATACCGGAATCCGGCGATGAACCTGAACTACGGCGTCGCCGATGCGCGGGGGCTCACCGACTTCTTCTCCGGAGCCAAGATCCCCTTCTTCAAGGACATCGACGTTGAAGGGCTGTTCGACGAAGAGGCGACGCGGGACGCGATCGTCAGCCGGCTGGCGTCCTTCCAGTCACTGCCGTCGCAGGACATCGTGATGGTCTATCTGGCGGGGCACGGCGATACCATCGAGGACGAATGGTACTTCCTCCCGCATGAGATCGCGTATCCGGAGAAGGAAGAGGAGGTGAAGAAGTACGGCATCTCCTCGACGATGCTGAAGGATCTGATCGCGCAGATGGGCGCTCAGAAGGTCCTGGTACTGGTCGACGCCTGCAAGTCCGGGGCGGCGCTTATGGCGAGCCGGGGACTGGAGGAGCGTAAGGTCATCCGCCGTCTCGCGCGCTCCACCGGAACCCATATCGTCGCGGCCGCCGGCAAGGATCAGTTCGCCACCGAGGTGAAGGAACTCGGGCACGGCGTGTTCACCTACGCCCTGCTCGAAGGGCTTCGCGGACAGGCTGACGGCAGCCCCAATGACGGCGTCGTAACGGTACGGGAGCTGGTGAGCTTCATCGAGAACGAGCTGCCGGAAATCAGCCAGCAGTACAAATCGCAGCCTCAGTTCCCCGTGGTGGATTCCCGGGGACAGGACTTCCCCTTGGCGGGCCTGTCCGCCGGGCAGTGACCGGCGGCAAGACCCGCTGACCCTACGAAAGGCCGAGGCCCGGATTCAGAGGACCTCGGCCTTTCTCGTTTGACGGAACCGACGTTACTGGTGGAGTCGACCTTCCGGTCAGGGAAGGACGGTGCGCAGCATCGCCAAGGCCTGGTCCTGGCAGCCATTCGCAGACATCCATGCGGCCTTGCTGGTCGCGTTCGGCAGATCGGACGGCACGATCTTGAAATCGATCCGATAGGGCTGGCCTTCGTCGAGGACCACGTCGAACGCGGCTCCGTCACTGATCGTCATGAATGACGGCCAAGGAATGACGGCCGTGTTATCCGGCCATTTGAGACGGCCGCCTTTATCAGCGCCCAAAGGACGCATGGCGAGCACAGCGAAGCTTTCGGGGCCCGGACGCCAGATCTGAACCGCGCCGTCGGCCGGTGCGCAATGAGTCCCCGGACGGGATACGTCGATGAGCCAAGGATCCTGAAGCGACGAGTCCGAATTTCCGGCCCGGATCGCCCCCAGCGACGAAACATCGGTTCCAGCCGATTTGATCAATGCTGCAACGTCGCCGACCAACGATGAATCGCCGGCCGCCGCGCCCGCGGTGTCCCCGCCAGGCACCCCGGAGAAAGGCCCCGTCAACTGGATCACGTCGCCGGATTCCGAAATGAGGGTGAGGCTCAGCCCATCGGGCAGCACGAGTTCGGACGACGCATCGATGACGTCTCCCGGGTTCAAGCCGGGCACGCTGGATTCCAGCACCACTACGTCCGCCGCCTGGGCGGTCATAGCGATCGCGGCCGAAATCACGGTTGCGGCCGCAAGTTGCCTGAACATGGTAACCCTCGCTTTCTAGGACTCTGGGGGTGTTCCACCCCCAATCTTCAACAATACCCAGGAAAGCTCGAAGTCTAAGGCGCAGCGGGGGCGAATACCATCCGCCTGTACGCGAATCGTCGCTTCAACTTCCGGAACCGACGATCTCCGCGTTACTCGGCGAGCCGAAAACGGGCGGGAAGGTAGTGTCCCGCCAGCCGCAGAACTTCCGCTTCGGCCGAGCGCGGTCGGCCGCAGAGCCACCACAAACCGAGATGGATCACGACATAGGTGATGGCGCCGGCCGCCGCGCCGGCCAGGAGCTGGACGACGGGATGATTGAGAACCGGGAGATCCGGCCAGTAACGGAGCAGAAGCAGCACCACACCCGACATCGCGGCCAAGGAAACGATCGTCCGCCAGATGGAAACGGCGAGCGTCCCATAACGGACCTTGATGGTCTTCGAAACGATGAAGGCCGTGATTGGACCGTTGATCGCGGTCATGACGACCATCGCCCACGCCGCCCCCTCCAGGCCATACCACTGAGTTCCGAAGATCATCATCGGAATGCCGTAGGTCAGCGCCGAAAGCGACAGGTAAACGAGAATGCGCGGCTTGCCGAGCGACAGCAGGACACCCCCCGCGCTGGCATAGCTCACCTGCATCGTACCGTGGAAGGCAAGGATCTGAAGGACCGGCACGGCCGACTCCCAGCTCGCCCCCAGGACGGTGAGAACGAACGGTTCCGCGAGCAGTGCGAGCCCGATCCCGGCCGGGGCGGCGATCATCAGCACCGTCGAGAAGGTCCGGACATAGGCGCTGGCAAGTGCCGAAGGGTTGTTCACGATCCGGGCGTAACCCGGCACCAGCGCCGCCTGAATCGGAAGAACCAGCTCGGAGGTCGGCAGCTGCGCCAGCTCCTTCGCCACGCTGTAGACGCCGAGAGACGCCGAATCGAGGATGCGGCCGATGATGGCGCGGCCGACGTTCTCCCGCGCATACCAGAGGACGTTGTGGACCAGAACCCAGACCGAAAAACCGAGCAGCTTCCGCCAGCGCACGAGCGTGAGGCGGGGCCGGTACTTGCTCATCATATAGCTGGCGACGAGGCCCGTGGCGCGGTCGGCGAAGATCCCGAACACCAGCGCCCAGTAGCTCTTCATGACGAAGGCGAGGACGATCGTGACCACGAAGGAGACGACTTTCCTCCAGACACGGAAGTTGAACTCCCGATGCATCTGGATGTTCTTGCGGAAGTCGACGACGCCGATGTTCTGCACGGAGTCCAGGAAGGAGGCCGCAGCGAGAACATACATGACGTTCTCGACCCGGGGGTCACCGAAGAAGGCGGCAACGAACGGGCCCGATCCCGCGAGAATCGACCCGACGACCACGCCGCGGAGGATTTTCATCGTCCAGGCCGTGTCGTAGTCCGGCCGCTCCGCCTTCATGTCGCGGATGATCGCTGTCTCGAACCCGAATTGGCCGATGATCTCCACCACACCGAGGATCAGGGTGGCGATGGCCACGACGCCGAAATCTTCCGGTACCAGGAGGCGAGCCAGGATCAGGGTGCTGACGATGCCGATCGAGCGGATGCTGAAGCGCATCAGCACCATCCAGCTGGCCCCTTTGGCAACGCGGTGCGTAAGCGAAGGCTGGCTATCCGCCATTCACGTCTCCTGTCTCTGGGAGCGCGGGCAGATCACGACGTCGGCATGCAAGGCTGCAGACAAGATCGAAGAGGTGCTCCGGCACGCGGGCAAGGGCGACTCGGGCTGTTTAAATAGCGCGAAAACCGTACGGAAGCATTAACGGTGCAGGCCATGAGAGGCGCTCGGTCACCATCACAGTTCAAAACCGGGCAAGAGCTTCCCTATCCGGCCGGTCAGCCGCGACAAGGGCGGGAACGGGGCGCAACCGCCCGGAGTCGAAGAGGGCCGGAAACCGCGACCGAAGCATCTGCTCCGGCCGCGGCTCCGGCCCTCAAAGACCGTCTATTCCTTCGGACTTACGCCTTGGCGAGGTCCTCGGGACGGACAGGCAGGCTGCGGATGCGCTTACCCGTCGCATTGTAGATCGCATTGATCAGCGCCGGCGTGTACGGCGGCACACCCGGCTCACCCACGCCGCACGGACGGAGATGGGTATAGTCCTCGACGATGTGGACGCGGACATTGAGAGGCGCGTTGGACATCCGCGACACGGTGTAGTCGTGGAAGTTGCTCTCGTTGACAGCACCCTTCGTGGTCGAGATCTGACCGCAGCGGGCGACGGTGTTGCCGTAGACGGCAGCGCCTTCGACCTGCGAGCGGATGCGATCCGGATTCACGTACCGGCCGCAGTCGATAACCTGATCGACCTGCGGGATGGTGACCGAGCCGTCGTCGCCGACGACCACATGCACCGCGGTGGCCACATAGCTGTGGAAACAACGATGGGTCGCGAGACCGAGACCGTGGCCCTTCGGCATCGCCTTGCCGTAGCCCGACTTCTCGGCGGCAATCTTCAGCACGTTGGCCAGACGACCGGTCATGATCGGCCAATCGTCGATGCTGTCGCCGTAGTTCCAGTACTCCTCGACACCGTCCTTGGTGAGATCGAGGTTGGTCGGATCACCGATCAGCTCGAGCATGAACTCGAGCGGGTCGCGGCCCGCCGCCTCGGCCAGCTCGTTCGCGAAGCAGTTCATCGCGAAGGAGTGCTGGATGTTGTTCACCGAGCGGTACCAGCCGACGCGGATCATCGCATCCGCTTCGCCGTTTTCGATGCGGATGTTCGGCACCGCGTTATACGGCATGTCGACGAGGCCGAGGCCGTACTCGATGTTGAAGCCGACCTTCTGGGCCGGATTCCACAGGGCGAGGATCGACGGCCACGCACCGCTCTGATGCCAGGCCGTGCACTTGCCGCCATCGTCGACCGCAGCCTTGAGGGTCTGCGCGCTGGCGGTGTGGTAGTAGCCGTTCTGGATGTCATCCTCACGGGTCCACTGCACACGCACCGGAGCACCGACCATCTTCGACAGGATCGCCGCCTCGCAGAGGTAGTCCGGCTTGGACTTGCGGCCGAAACCGCCACCCAGCAGGGTCACCTCACACGCGACGTCTTCCTTCTTGATGCCGAGGGCTTCGGCCACGTACTGCCGGCTCTCATTCGGCGACTGGGTCGCCGCGAAGATCCGGACCGGCGTCGAAGTGGCGTCGACCACGCCTGCCGGCGGTTCCATCGGCGTGTGGATGAAGTACGGCACGAAGTACTCGGCTTCTAGCGTCTTCGCCGCACCGTCCATCGCGGCCGCAGCATCGCCGCGGTTACGAACAACCGCGCCGCCCTTGCGAGCCGACTCCTTCAAGGTGTCGTAGTAGGTCGAGGTGTCATGGGCGACGAACGGGCCCATATCCCACTCGATCTTCAGCGCGCGACGGCCCTCCATCACCGACCAGGTGTTGGTACCGATGACGGCGATGCCGCCCAGCGCCCGGAACTCGGCCGGCTTGTCGTCCGCCAGAGCGGGGATCTCGACGACCTTCTCGACACCCGGAACCTTCATCGCCTCGGTGGCGTCAAACGACTTCACCTTGCCGCGATAGACCGGGCACCGCGCGACCACGGCGATCTTCATGCCGGGCAGCGAAATGTCGGCGCCGTAGTTCGCACCGCCGGTGGTGATATCGAAGTGGTCCATCGCCGGCACGACCTTGCCGATGTACTTCCACTCCGACTCGTCCTTGAGCGACGGCTTCGGCGCCGCTTCACCGGAAGGCATGTTCAGACCCGCCGCGACCTCGACCAGCTCACCGAAGTCCGCGGACTTGCCCGAGTTGGTGTGATAGACGCGATGGTTCTTCGCATAGACCTCGCTCGCATCGACGCCCCAGCTCTGGGCTGCGGCCTGCTCGAGCAGATAGCGAGCGCCCGCACCCATCTCACGAAGGATCGTGAAGTGGTGGCGGATGCTGCGCGAACCGTCGGTGTTCTGACCGTCGATGTAGCCATACTTGTCTTCGTCGGCCGGGGCCTGCTCGACCACGACACGGCTCCAGTCGGCTTCCATCTCGTCGGCCACGACCTGCGGCAGACCGGTACGGATGCCCTGGCCCATCTCCGAGCGATGGCAGACGATGCTGACGGTGCCATCCGGCAGGACCGTCACGAAGACGTTCGGGTTGAAGGCGCCACCGGCCGCGCTCTGGGCGCGGGCGGCCTGGGCAAAGGTCCACTGCGGCGCAAGCTGCGCACCGAGGACCAGTCCACCGGCACCGGCCGTGCCCTTGAGGAAGGTGCGCCGGCTCAGGTTCTGGATCATGATTCCCATTGTCAGACCTCCGTAGCCGCCGTCTTCACCGCCGCGAAGATGCGCTGATAGGTCCCGCAACGGCAGATGTTGCCGTCCATGCTATCAACGATCTCCTGATCGGACGGATCAGGGTTCCTGCTCAGCAGCGCCGCCGCCTGCATGATCTGACCGGCCTGACAGTAGCCGCACTGCGGCACCGCATGAGCGCGCCACGCCCGCTGGACGGGGTGGTTGCCCTTCGGATCGAGGCCTTCGATCGTCGTCACGTCTTTGCCATCCGCGTCGGCAATCGCGGTGATGCAGCCACGCATCGCCTCGCCATCGACATGGACAGTGCAGGCGCCACAAAGGCCGGCGCCACAACCATATTTGCTGCCGGTCAATCCGAGCTCATCGCGCAGATACCACAGCAAGGGCATGTTCGGGTCGCCGTTGTACTGACGGCTCACCCCGTTAACACGCAATTTCACCATTCGCATCCTCCCTGCGTCATAGGGACATGGACCCGCTGAGGCCGGCGGACGCCGGACCTCCCTCTCAGCGTGACGATTGCGGAGGCCTTAAAACAGGAGCCAATCGTTTCCCCCGATCGATCCATTAAACGGCTTCCGCAGCCGCCTCTGTAAACAGCACTCCACGCGGGTGTGCCGGCAAGTGGCTGCTCACTTGGGCCCAATGGTAAGTGTTAAGGCCTGTCCTGCACTAGCAGAAATTTCAGTGGGCCCCGATTCCGACCCCCGAAATCCTCAGAAATCCGCGGCCGAGAGAGCCTCCGCGATGGCCGGAACGATATCGATCGCATTGGTCGCATGGGGAATCGTATTGGTCGTTACGATCGACGCCGCTCCTGCGGCATGCAGATCGGCATAGGCCTTGTCGGCGAACACGGCATGGACCGCCATGCAGACCGGGGGGACGCCGCCCCGCAGGTATTCGAGCGTCCGGACAAGCGTCTGTCCGGTCGAAATGATGTCGTCGAACAGAACCGGTGTCCGGCCTTCCATCAGCGTGCGATCGGGCGGGGTGATCTCCACGTCGCGATCACCGTGGCGGGTCTTCTCCAGGACCAGATGCGGCACATCGGCC
This sequence comes from Rhodospirillaceae bacterium, assembly GCA_002721365.1. Taxonomy (GTDB): domain Bacteria; phylum Pseudomonadota; class Alphaproteobacteria. The sequence continues at coordinate 21,671 of PBKC01000022.1, forward strand.
AGACGGCCGACCTCGGCGACCCATTGCTCGCTCTCCGCGTCGGGTCCGATCAGGAGCGGCCGTTCCACATTGGCCGCCAACCAATGGGCCACGGCGGGCGCGGACCGCACGATGCGAGTCGGAATGCTGTAAATCTCGTCGAGGCTGCTGCGCCGATGCAAATGGGGATCGACGGTGACCAGCCAGTCGACCTCCCCCGACAGCAACCGCCCGAAATGGACCGACGTCACCGCCTCACCGTCCTTGAAGCGGTGATCCTGCCGCATGTAGCCGAGATACGGGGCCACCAGCCCGACCGATGTCGCACCGAGCTCGCGGGCCGTCGCCGCTGCGAAGGCCAAGGGCAGGAATTTCGTGTTCGGGCGATCGAGCGTCGCCACCAGCACCACCGGCCGCCCCGCGACCGGCGCGCCATAGCGCAGATAGCTTTCTCCATCCGGAAAGCACCGCCCTTCGATCGCGCCGGCTTCCAGCCCCATCTCGGCTGCGAGCCCACGTGCAAGGCCGTCGTTTCCCGGCAGGGGAATGAGCAGAGGATCGTTCACGCCGGCGCGATTCCGATGATGTCTACGTTCGGCATCACATATTCCATTGCGTAGGCGAGCTCCCCACGAGTTTCGGCATGTACCGTAAACAGCGGCTCGCCTTTCGTCACCTCCGCAGCCAGCCGGACGTGCAGCTCGACTCCCGCCGCCTTGGCGTCCGGCGCCCCGGCGAGTTTCGCCACCATCGCCAGCCGCCGGTTGTCGATGGAGACGACTCGGCCCGCATGACCCGCGGTCACCGGCAATACGTACGCGGCAACCGGGGGCACCCGCATGCCGCCCTGGGCCTCGCAGATGCGCTGGAATTTCGCCCAGGCCCGCCCGTCGTCCACGACAGCGGACGCCATGGTCTCCCCCTGCCCCGGCGCGGCCGCGCCGGTAAGCTCGAGCAAGGCGCCCGCCAGCGCGATCGAACGGCTTCGGAGGTCGGGAGCGGCATCCGGTTCGTTCTTCAGCACCGCCATCACGCCCCGCGCCTCCAGCGCCGGACCGATCCCACGGCCGACCGGCTGTGTGCCGTCGGTCCAGACGGTCCGCGCCTCGATACCGGAAGCCTTCGCCACATCGAGGAGCGATCGCTCCAGAAACCGCGCGGTTTCCTCGTTGCGGACCTTGGCGGTCGGACCAACCGGGATATCGAGCACCAGATGCGTCGCCCCGGCGGCTATCTTCTTCGACAGGACAGACGCGATCAGCTGCCCTTCGCTGTCGAGGTCGAGGGCGCGCTCGACGCGAATCATGATGTCGTCGGCCGGACTCATCTGCACCGCGCCGCCCCAGACGATGCAGCCACCCTCCCGCTCGACCACGCGCCGCATCTCCGAGACGCTGAGATCGACCCGCGTCAGCACCTCCATTGTATCGGCGGTGCCGGCCGGAGACGTAATGGCACGCGAGGACGTCTTGGGCATCACCAGGCCACAGGCGGCGATGATGGAGACGACGATCGGCGTGGTCCGGTTTCCCGGCAAACCGCCGACGCAATGCTTGTCGGCGATCGGCTGCGTGTCCCACGACAGGCGATCGCCCACATCGACCATCGCATGGGTCAACGCGACGATCTCATCGTGATCGAGAGGACGCGCGGCGCACGCGGTCACGAACGCCGAAAGCTGAACGTCGGAATACCGTCCGGTGACGATGTCGCGCAGAATCGGCGGTAGGGTCGTCCGGGTGAGCCGGTGGCCGTACACCTTGCCCCGGACATGGCTGAGAGACGTTACCGGCGCCGGATGGGCGATAGCGACGGTGGCGCCGTCCTCGGCCTCCAGAGCCTGCCAGGTGGCCTCGGAAAGCCCGACTTCTCCCGGCGCGAGCAGGCCGGAGGTGAGGTGGTAGAGCGTTGCAATGGCGGTCCGCCCATCATGGGTCAGGCGCACCCGCGCCCGCGACGTCAGACCTTCGGAGCGGCAGACGTTACAGTCCGCGCGCATGAAGGCCACCAGTTCCTCCTTGGTATCGATGCCCAGCCGACGCGCCAACAGCGTGTTTGCCGCCGCGCCGGTGTGATTCGGATAGACGCCACGGATCGGGTGCCCCTCCCCTTCGGTGGTCACGACAGGTCGACCTTTTCTTTCTGTTCGGGGACCTGCGCTGACCAGCCGAGTTCCTCCTCGATCCTGTGACGCAGCGTGTCGGAGGCATCAGGTTCGCCATGCGTGACGAAGACCGTGCGCGGCTCCTGCGGCGCGGTTCTCAGCCAAGCCATGATCTCGTTGGCGTCGGCGTGCGCCGAGAGCATGTGGAGGTTGTCGACTTCGGCGCGGACCGGGAGGTAGTGGCCATGCAGCTTGATGGTCTCGGCCCCGGAGCAAAGGGCCGCGCCACGGGTCCCGCCCGCCTGATAGCCGGCGAACAGGATGGTGTTGCGGTGGTCGGGGGCCGCCCATTCGAGGTGATGCAGCACCCGTCCGCCCGTGGCCATTCCGCTCGCGGAGATCACGATCTTGGGCATCTTGTCGGCCGCCAGTGCCTTCGACTCCTCGACCGTGGTGACATAGCGGGCGACCCCGAAGGCCTGCCGCACTTCCTTGGCGCTGAGTCTCAGCCCGTCGGGATGGGCCCGGTAAGTCGTCGTCGCATCGATCGCCATCGGGCTGTCCAGGAACACAGGGAGGTCGGGAATGCGCTTCTCCGCCTTCAGCCGGTCCAGATGATAAAGCAGGGTTTGGGTCCGCCCGACGGCGAAGGCGGGCACGAGAACCCGTCCGCCGCGCTTGACCGTCCGGTTGATGACGTCGGCGAGCGCGTCTTCGGGATCGGCGCCGTCATGGGTGCGATCGCCGTATGTCGATTCGACCAGCAGGTAGTCGGCGGCCGGCATCGGCGCGGGGTCATTCATCGTCGGGCTGCCGGTGCGGCCGAGATCGCCGGAGAACACGATCCTGGTATCGCCCGCCACGACCTCGACGATCGCAGCGCCGAGAATGTGGCCGGCGGGCAGAAACCGGATATGGAACGGGCCCACCCGGGTCGGCTCCTCGAAGGCGATCGTTCGAAACCGCTCCAACGCCACATCGGCGTCGTGCTGGGTATAGAGAGGCTTCGCCGGATGATGCTTGGAGAAGCCATGGCGGTTGGCGAACTCGGCGTCCTTCTCCTGCAGAAAGCCGCTGTCCGGCAGCAGAATCCCGCAGAGATCGCGTGTTCCGGGCGTCGCCAGGATCGGCCCCTTGAAGCCGTCGCGCACCAGGATCGGCAGATGGCCGGAATGGTCGAGGTGAGCGTGGGTGAGGACGATCGCATCGATCCGCGCGGGATCGACGGGGAACTTCGCCCAGTTCCGGAGACGAAGCTGCTTCCACCCCTGAAACAGCCCGCAATCCACCAGAATTCGCCGGTCGCGAAGTTTCAGAAGGTATTTGGAGCCGGTGACCGTACCGACTCCGCCCAGGAATGTAATCGACAAGCTCATGAGGAAATGCGCCGATCTTCGATTGGCTGGACGCCGATCTGCGGCGGACCCAGAAGAACTCCTTAAACCCCGACTGCCACGAACCTGTAAAGCGTGAGCCCACGGGGGACGGCGCCACGTTCCGTCCCTTGCCACTTTCGAAGGGGTTCGCAAGCTCCGGCTGCTGCGTTACCCCTGGGCCCTTACCTGAGCGGCGGTTGAAAACGGGGGGATCCAAGGCATGTCCAGAGGAAACTATCCGTCACGATTCTTTGCTTGGGGCGCGGCGGCGCTGGGGTGGTTCATCCTTGTCGCGGCACCCGCCCAAGCGGATGTCACGCTTCCGGATTGCGCGGCGTTGGAAGCATGGGTGACGACCATCGATCCCGAGCAGCGATGGACTCCGGTCGAAGGCGACAAAGCCTCCTTGCCCCAGGCATTCCAGGGAGACGATTTCGTCGCGCTGTTCGGCAAACCCGCCATGGACTGGACCGCAGACGACGCGGAGGCGGTGGCGGCGGCCGTTTACGAATGCGGCCAGACTGCCGGCCGCGAAGGACGGCGCGAAATCCGCCAGGCCCTCTATTCGGCCCGCGGCATCTTTCTTCGCGACCTCCGGCATGCGCTGCGAACCGCCGAACAGGTGGAGCAGGCGAAGCAGCGCGAAGCCGAGCGGGCCGCAGAAGCTCGGCGGCGGCAGGAGGCCCGGGCCGCCCAGGCGCAGGCCGATCTCGAACAGGCGTTGGACCGGCTGATGGCCGAGTCCGATTCGCCCGACCTGCTGCATGACCTCGGCGTCTTGACGGCAATGGGACCACAGGCCGGAACGGCGCAACGTCCGGCGGAGCCACTCCGCCTCGATTCGGCCCGTCGGTTCGCGCGGATCTTGCAGCGCATGGAGAAGGGCACCGGCGATCCTGCCGTGGGGCCGCAGCTGGACGCCCGCTTCAAGTCGGCCCATGAGGCGATGATGAAGGAGCAGCGCGCCATGATCGAGGGCATGAACGAAAGCACCAACAGCGTGCGGGCGCTCTATCAGATCATTCCCACCCTGGAGCAGGAACTCGGTCTGGCGCTCACGGACGCCGACAAAGAGGCACTCGGCGAGGCAGTGGTGAAGAAGGCGGAGTCGATCCGCGAAGCCATCGTTGCGCGCGGGAAAAAGCTGATCGACGACGCGGGGGACGGCACTAGCGGAATCCAGTCGATCGAGAAGATCGTCGGCCAGATCGCCGGGGCCGGGCTGCGGCCACCGCAAGCCGCCGAGCTGAAGACTTATGCCCGAACACGGCTGCAGTCGCTCGCGGATGGCGTTCTCGTGGAAGCGGAGACGTCACTGGACACGATTCCGGACACACTGGCGGGCATGCAGGCGGTCGTCGACCTGGTCGA
>PBKC01000023.1 GCA_002721365.1 Rhodospirillaceae bacterium
CGGAACCAGTTGAGCTTCAGCTGCAGGTTCTCGTCGAACGGCCGCGGTCCCTGATGGTGGAAGTAGTCGTGGAGATAGCCCCACAGGCAGCGGGCCGCATAGCAGTCGGCGGGGTCCATGGCCGCAGATGCGCGGGCGGCATGGCCGAACAGGGTGTCGCTCCTACCCAGCAGCCGCTCGACCACCGGCAGGGTGTGGCGTTCGTAGATCGCCTGGAACTTGTTGAAGAAGAACATCGCGTAGTTCTGCGACTCGACGAGGTCGCGGCCGGCGATGTTCTCGGGGAAGAAGACGATGCAGTTGCCCGTCATGAAGCCGGCCGAGGCGGCCCGCAGGCGAAGCGACTGGCATTTGTTCTTGGGGTGCGGGAACGCCGCGGCGGCCTCGTCGCAGACCGCGGGCTCGTCCCGGAACGCCCAGAAGAACTCCAGGAAATGACCGCGCGGGGCCGGGCCGTTGGTGGCGAGGATCGGCGCCAGGACGACGACGTCCTCGCCGTCCGCCGGCGGGATCAGCGCTTCCCGCGTCGCGTCGAACGCGGGCGTGCGGTCGAGGCCGCGGACGATCCAGCGATCGACGTCGGCGCGGACCGCGGCGCCGACGTCGGCACGCCCGGCGCGGATGGCGAGATCGTGGAAGTCGGCGGCGATCATCCTCAAGGACGCCACTGCGGCATCGGTCGGCTCGGCGAGCGCGCCGGTCTCGGTCTGGAGGGTGCGGAAGGCGTCGACCTGCCCCGCGAGTGCGGCGGCGAGGCCGGCGAAGTCCGTGCCGGGGCGATGGGGACGTTGGTGCAGGGGCTCGGCCATCGCTCACGCACCTCCGTCGAGGTAGTGGGCGTGGTCGGGGGTGCTGAAGACCAGCACGTCCCGCCAGGCGGGCTCCCCCGCCTCCGCGGCCGCGATCGGCGAGGTGTCGTGGAAGGTCAGGCGGTCGTCGAAGCTCGCCAGCTCGCCCGGCCGCAGGACATCGTTGAGGAGCACCCGGTCCTGGCGGTCCCAGACGGTGGTGACGCCGGACTCCTCGGTGATGTTGCGGCGGGCGGCGACGTAGATGCCGACCCAGTCGTTGCCATCGCGGTGCTTGCCTTCCGGCACCGGCATGCCGGGTGCGCGGGTGCGGATCATGTGGACCGACAGCGTCGCGACAGGGCTCCCGATCAGCGCCACCCATTCGGCGGCCAGCACTTCCAGCGCCGAGGAACGGAGCAGCGGCGCCGGCAGGTCGTCGTAGTGGCGGGCGATGCCGCCATAACCTTCGATCGGGTTGTATTCGGCCGACTGATAGAGCGGCAGGCGCGGGAGCGGACGCAGGCCGTCGGTGCAGTCGAAGCGCGAGGCGGCGCGGTAGCGATAGCCCCCCGCGCAATAGGGGTCGCGGGACAGCAGGTCGAAGGTCGGGCGGATGGCGGCCAGCGTGGCCTTCGACGCGATGCGAGCCACCGGCACGGTGGCGGCTTCGGCGATGATCGTCATGGCGTCTTCCTCGAAAGCGGCGGGGCGGGGCCGGTCAGCGGGCGAGAATCGGCAGGTGCAGGGTGAAATCCATCGGCACCGGTCCGAAGTCGCGGAGCACGATCAGCCCGTGGCGTTCCGCCGCCGGCAGGGTAGTGATGCAGGAATCGGCGGTGCCCTCCGCACAGACCGCGGCGGCGCGGGCGTTGCTGTTCACCAGCAGCCGGGCGAGGTGCGGCGGGGCGAGCTTCTGCGGCGCGGGATGGGTGGCCACCGTGGCGGGGGCGTCGTCGCCGGCGATCGCCAGGACCATGTGGTGGGTCGGGACGACGAAGCTGCCGGCGATCGCCAGCCGGTCGAGATTGGCAAAGACGAGGGTGTGGAGTTCCGGATAGACGGCGCAGCCCAGCAGGGCGACGTCGTCGGCGACCGGCATCTCTTCCAGCGCGTCCTCCAGCGTGTCGTGCAGGTAGACGTCGCCGCTGCGACCGGCGCGGCGGAACCACTCCTGTGCCGCCTGCTCGCAGTTCGTGCCGGTGGGGCCCAGGGTATAGAGACGGGTGATGCGGTCGAGGGAGGAGATCGTGTTCATCGAGCTCTCATTGGTTCGGGTTCAGGGCGGGAAGCGATAGGTGTTCAGGCGATCGAGGCGGCCAGCCGACGTTCGGCGGCAAGCGCCTGCAGGGCCTTAAGGTCGACCTTGCCGGTATCGCGGCGGGGTACGTCCTCGGGCGCGAGGTGATGGAAGGCGTCGGGGATCATCTGCGGCGGCAGGGTCCGGCGGAGCGCCTGCACCGCGGTCGCCTTGTCGACCGAGGCGCGGTTGGAGACCAGGAATGCGTCCAGGCGGTTGCCGGCGACCGGGTCGGGGGTGGTGACGATGATCGCGTCGGCGATCGGCAGCGCGTCCAGCAGGGCCGTCTGGATCTCGATTAGCGAGACGAGATGGCCGCGGGTCTTCACCAGATCGTCGTCGCGGCCGAGATAGACGAAGTTGCCGTCGTCATCGACGGCGACCTTGTCGCCGGTCCGGTACAGCGGATAGGGCGATTCCGGGTTCATGAAGTTGGGGACCAGCACGGCGGCGCTGCGTGCCGGGTCGCCGCAATAGCCGGCCATGACCTGGATGCCGCCGATCCACAGCTCACCGGTGCTGCCGGGGCCGACCGGCACCCGGTTCTCGTCCAGCGCATAGGCTTCGACCGTCGCCAGCGGCTTGCCGATCGGCATGTAGTCGGGTGCGTCGGCCGGAACGCCTTCGAAGTCGAAGAGCGTCGCCGTATTGCAGGTCTCGCTCGGCCCATAGCCGTGGCGGAAGCGGACATGGGGATGGGCGGCGGCGAAGGCCCGCAGCACCGCGGTCGGGCAGGATTCGCCGCCGTACCACAGCGTGCGCAGGTTGGAGAGGTCGTAGGCGGCGAGGTCCGCGTGGCGGCCGACGGCGGCGCGGAGCAGCGAGGAGATCAGCATGGTGTCAGTGATGCGGTGCTGGGCCATCGGCCTCAGCACGTCACCCGGCAGCATGGCGCGGTCGAGAAGGACCAGCGTGCCGCCCGCCGCGAGCGGAAGGAAATCGAGGGTGCTGGCATCGAAATGGAGCGGCGCGACGCTGAGCCAGCGCATCGACCGGTCATAGCCGCTGCACTGGACCACCGCGTCCAGGAAGGCGGCGAGGCTTTCGCGGCGGATCATCACCGCCTTGGGCGTCCCGCTCGTCCCCGAGGTGCAGATCATGTAGGCGATGTCGCCGCCTTCGGGTGCGCGGCGGCGTACCGAACCCGCGTCGGATGCGGCGGCTTCTGCATCCGTCACGTCGAGGAGGCGGAAGCCCGACTCGTCCCCCAGCCATGCCAGATGCCGGGAGTCCTGGGGATGCACCAGGACGGCGCCGATGCCGCAGGTCACCAGTGACTGACGCAGGCGAAGCATCGGCCAGCGTGGACTCAACGGGACGTAGGCGGCCCCGACGCGCAGCAACGCCAGGATCGAGACGACGGCGTCGATACGCTTGCTTTGGAGGACCGCGACCCGCTGGCCGGGACCGAAGCCCGCTGCGGACAATAAGGCGGCGAGGTCCTCTACCCGGCAGGAGAGATCCCCATACGTGATTCCGCTTCCGTCAGGTCCGATGATGGCGGTGTCGTCCGCGTTCCAGCGGTCCGGAAGGCCGGGCAAAAGGGTCGGCATGTCCATGGGCAGCCTCTCGACGATGCATGCAATCTATGGTCGTAAACATCAACTTATACAACCATTAAGACACATAATCCATGCAACCAAAGCGAGCAAGACTTTTGTAGACATCCCGCCGAAAAGTCCGGATTCCCGGCATCTGGAAGCCTGATGGAGGTGTTCTAGTTCGGTTTGTGAGAGCCGCCTCGCGGGGCGGCATGGACAAAGCTGGAAAGAGGCAATGATGCGAGCCGCTCTGGTGCTGATAACGGTCGTCGGACTTGCGGGGCCGGCACTGGCCCTTACCCCCGACCATGTCGAGCGGGTGTTGGACGGAAAGTCCTGCACCGGGTGCGATCTGGGTGGCGCGGGGTTCGAAGGCGCCAACCTCGCGGGCGCGGATCTGGCTTCGGCCAACCTGATGGCGGCCTATATGCCGGGCGCCGACCTGTCGAAGGCCGATCTCTCGGATGCGAACCTGTCGGGCGCCAATCTCCGGTCGGCCAACCTTCGCGGCGCCAAGCTGACCGGCGCCGATCTGTCCGCGAGTCTGCTGAGCCAGGCCGATCTCACCGGAGCCGATCTCACCAACGCGCGGATCACCGGCACGGCGATGCTGGACAGCGTCTTCTGCCGCACCACCATGCCCGACGGCGCGGTCAACAATGTGGGCTGTTCCGGCAACTGAAATCCGGCGACGGTGCCCGAAGACGGGGAGTGGTAAGCTGACCGGCGCAACACCGATGAGGCCGGTTCATGCCCCGCCATTTCGCCCCTAGACCGACGGCCCTCGCCGGCCTCGTCCCGGATCGGGTCGCTTGACGGCCGAGTCGCCGGGCGCTGCACGTGCCGACCTGTTCGGGCAGAGGCTGCTCGCGGCAGCGCATCAGCGCCTGACTGCCAGTGACTTGGGGGAAGCGGAGCGGCTGACTCGCGCCGCGCTCGACCTGCCGGGGGCCGCCGGCACCATACGCGCACGCCTTCTCAATCTGCTCGGCGGAATCCAGCGGGTGCACGGCGATCATGCGGCGTCTCTCAGCAGCTTCGACGCGGCGATCGCGGCGGACGAAAACCTCGCCGACGCGCATGCCAATCGCGCGGCGGCACTGATCGCGCTCGGGCGCTCCGCCGAGGCGCCTGCGAGTCTGGACCGTGCTTTGGCGCTGGACCCGTCGCATCAGCAGGCGCTCAACACGGCAGGGGTCCTGCTCGCCGCGGCCAATCGGCTGGAGGCAGCGGTCGACTGCTATCGACGCGCCATCGATGCCGGTGCGTCGGACGTCGACACCCTATGTAATCTCGGCAATGCGCTGGGCCGGTTGGACCGGCTCGAGGAGGCGGAGGCGGCTTTCCTGGCCGCGCAGGCCCGCGACCCCGCCCAGCCGCGCCCATTCGCCGGTCTCGGCAAGGTCGCGATGGACGGGGGGCGGCTCGAACAGGCCGACGAGGATTATCGGGCAGTTCTGGATCGCGTGCCCAATGATGCCGATGCGCATATGAGCCGCGGCTTCATCGCCCTCCTCCGCGGCGATCTCGCGGCGGGATGGGCCGGATACGAATGGCGCTGGCGTCTCCGTGACGGTCCGACACCACCGCCCGAGCCCCGTTGGCGGGGCGAGGCGCTTGCCGGTCGCACGCTGCTGCTCCAGGCCGAGCAGGGTTTCGGTGATACGCTGCAGTGCGTCCGCTATGCGAAGCAGGCGGCGCGGCAGGGTGCACGCGTGATCGTTCGATGCCAGCGGCCGCTCGTCCGGCTCCTGGAAACCGCTCCCGGTGTAGACGTGGTGGTGGCTATGGAGGATTCGCTTCCGCGCTTCGATTTCGCCGCGGCGATGCTCGACCTGCCGGGACTGTTCGGGACGACCCTCGAAACGGTCCCGGCCGATATTCCCTATCTGACACCGCCTTCTCCGGTATCGCAGCTCGACGCAGCCCTCGGCGACGATCCTCGGCCGAAGGTCGGGCTGGTATGGGCGGGCAACCCGCGGCACCGCAACGACCGGAGACGGTCGCTGCCCGAAGACGCGGTGACCGAGCTGATCGAGGACGCGGCCGTCCGATTCTTCTCGCTTCAGAAGCCGGCTGCGTCGACTCCGGACGGCATGACGGACCTCGCCCCCATCCTCGACGATTTCGCCGACACTGCGGCAGCGATTGCCCGCTTCGATCTGGTCGTTTCGGTGGACACTTCAGTGGCGCATCTGGCCGGGGCCCTGGGAAAGCCCGTCTGGGTGCTGCTGCCGTTCGCACCCGACTGGCGCTGGATGGTCGGCCGGACCGACAGCCCGTGGTACCCGACGATGCGCTTGTTCCGGCAAGAAGGGCGCGGCGACTGGCCGGGCGTCATCGCCCGTGTCCGAAAGGCACTATCGGACTTTCGTCCCTGAGGTTGGGCGATCAGGCGCCCGCCGCGAGCTTCAACGGCGCGCCGGCGTGCTCGGTCCGTTCGCCGTAGTGGACGCGGCGGAGGAAGGATTCGAACATCAGTACGTTCCACAGCTCGGCGCTGTAGTCGTAGAGCCCGGACTGGTGCTGCTGGACGAGGCGCTGCAGCACCGCCTCGTCGAACAGCCCGCTGTCGCGGATCGCTTCGCTGGAGACCGCCTCGCGGATGCGGCCGGCCAGGGCGCCGTCGCGGAACCAACGTTCCAGGGGGATCGAGAAGCCCATCTTCGGCCGGTAGAGAATGTCGGAATCGACGTAGGGCTCCAGCGCCTTCTTCAGCAGGTATTTGCCGGTGCTGCCGCGAAGCTTGAGCGACGACGGCAAGTGCGCGGCCCACTGGACCAGCTCATGGTCGAGCAGCGGCGAGCGGACTTCGAGCGATGCCGCCATGCTGGCGCGGTCGACTTTGGTCAGCATCCGCCCCGGCAGCCAGGTCTTGAAGTCGACGTACTGGGCCTGGAACAGCGGGTCGTCGGTCCCCGACTCCCGCATGTGGCGCGCGATGACCTCTACGGCATCGTAGTCGCCCAGGCCGCGGCGCAGGGAGTCGCTGTAGAGGGTGCGGCGGTCGGCGCCCGGCATCGGCGAGACGTTGACGAAATAGCCCGCGACCGAATCGAGCGCGAGCTCCCGGAAGGTATTGCGGAAGCGCAGCCAGCGCGGTGCCCAGGCGAGGCCGGGATAGACCTTGCCGAGCATGCCGAAGATCGGGGTGCGCAGCCCCTTCGGCAGCAGCCCGCGAAGGCGTTCTTCGGTCACATGCCAGGGATAGCGGCGGTAGCCGGCGAAGACCTCGTCGCCGCCGTCTCCCGACAGCGCGACGGTGACCTGCTCGCGGGCGACGGCGCTGACGCGGTAGGTCGGCATGGCCGAGCTGTCGCCGAACGGCTCATCGTACATGTCGGCCAAGCGGTCGACGAGATCGGTATCCTCGCCGTCGAGCACTCGGACGTGGTGGCGGGTCCGGTAGCGGTCGGCGATCGCCTGGGCATAGGCCGACTCGTCGTATTTCCGATGCCCGAAGGAGATCGAGAAGGTATTGACCGGATTGTCCGAGAGGCCCGCCATCAGGGCGACGACGCCGCTCGAATCGACGCCGCCGGACAGGAACGCACCCAGCGGGACGTCGGCCACCCGTCGGGCATCGACCGCGGTCTGGAAGCGCTCGATCAGCGCCTTGGTCACGGTTTCTTCGTCCGCGACGTTCGTCGCATCGAAACGCAGCGTCCAGTACTCGGCCGGGGACGGCACCGGCTCGCCGCGACGGAGAATGAGCGACGATGCGGGCGGCAGCTTGTGGACGCCCGCATAGATAGTCCGGGGATCGGGGATGTAGCCGTAGGCGAAGAAATCCTCGACCGCCAAGGGATCGATCTCCCGCGGCAGGCCCGGATAGGCGATCAGGGATTTGAGCTCCGACCCGAAGACCAGCCAGCGCCCGTCGATGATGCTGTAGTAGAGCGGCTTCTTGCCGACCCGGTCGCGGGCCAGCGCCAGCGTCTCGGTCCGGGAATCCCACAGGGCGAAGGCGAACATGCCGCTCAGCCGTTCCAGGCTGGCGGGGCCCCACTCCTCCCAGGCGTGGACGATGGTCTCGGTGTCGCTGTGGGTCTTGAAGACGTGCCCGAGCGCGCTGAGCTCGGCCGCGAGGGCGCGGTAGTTGTAGATCTCGCCGTTGAAGACGATGCCGACCGTACCGTCCTCGTTATAGATCGGTTGATCGCCGGTCGAGAGATCGATGATGGCGAGGCGGCGGTGGCCGAGCCCGATGCCGGGCTCAAGGTGAAAGCCGCTGCCGTCCGGACCGCGGTGACTCATGCTGTCGGTCATGCGGCGGAGAAGGCCCGAGTCGATCTCGTCTCGGCCGCGGAGGTCGAAAATACCGGCAATGCCGCACATGGTGCCTGCTTTCCGCCGTCAGGAGCCGGGTTCGGCGACGCGCGTCAGCATCGTATCCAGCGAGCCGAGATGGGCGAGCAGCGAATCGATCGCCGCCAGGGCCGCGTCGCGGTCATCCTCGTACTCGGCCGACAGGGCGATCTTGGCGGCGCCGCGTCGGCCGGAGAGAAGCTCGCCATGCGCCTGAAGGATCTTCGCTGTCAGTTTGCTGGCGGTCGGTTCGCCGTCGATCCAGTTCCAATGGACGACGACGCGCTGCCGGTCGCCCTGGACCAGCCGGGTCGCGCCGACCGTCTGCCGTTCGCCGTCGAAGGTGATCTTGGCGCTGCTGTCGCCGGCGCGGTGCCAGATCTCGTCGTCGTAAAGACGGTTCTCATGGGCGACGACCTCGGCGCCATCGCGCTGACGCAGATAGTAGGCCACGAACAGGTCGACCGAATGGGTGCCGTCCGTATAGGTCTCGTGCAGGGTCGCGTCGGCGGTCGGATAGACCGGCACCCAGTCGCTCGCCTCGGGCAGGCGTTGCCAGGGCGACTCGACCGTCGGCGACGTCAGGGCGGCGAGGTTCGCCTCGGGGGTCAGCGACCGGATGTAGCTGGAATAGGCCGGGCCGCTTGCCGACAGGATGGCCGCCGCGATACCGGAAGCAACCAGTGCCAGGGGTGCGCCGCGCCGCGGCATTTCCGCCGGCGGGGGCGGCAAGGGTTCCGAATCCTCCCGGAACCGAAGGCCGATGAAGATCAGGACCAGCAGCACGAAGGTGAAGAAGCCCCACCCGTAGACCAGGTGGTCCGCGCCGACCGCGATCCGGTTATTGCTGAAATGGGCCAGCAGGATGATGCCGACCACCCGGAAGCCGTTGGCGATCACCGGAACGACGAAGGAGAGGACGACGAAGATCAGGCGCTTCCTGTAGCTGCGGTAGACCAGATTCGCGAACAGGAAGCCGAACGCCACGGCCGCGATCAGGAAGCGCAGGCCGGCGCAGGCCTCGGCGACTTCGAAGCGCCCGTTCGGGATCATGATGAAGATGCCGTCCGAATAGACGGGGATATCCAGGATCTGCAGACCCTTCACGGCGAAGGCGGCGGCGAAGTCCTGGAGATAGGGGACCATGAAGTCGCCGCTCGGCACCAGGAAGAACAGGTAGAGCAGCGGGAACAGCAAGGCCCGGAAAGCCGACCAGCCGAGGACGGTGAGGAAAACCACCTCCATCAGGCCGACGAGGGCGAAGTGCTGGATCTCCATGACGCTGGCCGTGTCCGCGACGAGCCACGCCAAGCTGAAGCCGGGGATCAGGATCAGCGCGGGAAGGAAGGGATAAGGGCTGACGGCGCTGAAGACCGAGCGGCGTTCCCACATCAGATAGGCGGAGATCGGGACGATCAGGAAGCAATGGTTGTAGGTGGGAGAGACGATCCACACCCGCACCGCCGCCGCCGCCGTGTTCCAGTAGAGCCCGACGAGGACCGCGACCAGAACGCCGATGACGCCGGCGGCGATCAGCCAGTCGCGGGACCGACGCGATTCGGCGTCTTGGGCGTGGGCGGTCTCGACGCCAGCGTTCGCCATCGCCATCTCAGTCGCTCTCCAGTATGCGTTCGACCTCGCGGACGCTCGCTTCCCAACTGTAATTCGTCAGAATGTAACGTCGAGCGTCTTCCGCCGTCTCGGTTCGCCCGAGCCGGGCGACCGTCTTCGCCGCGAAATCGCCGGCGTCGTCGGCCACCGTGAGATCGTTGCCGGAAAAGGCGACGATTCCGTTAAGAGCCATGGTCGTGGCGACCACCGGCTTCGCCATCGCCATGCCTTCGAGCACCTTGTTCTGGACCCCGCGCGCGACCCGGAGCGGGGCGACGACGGTGTCGGCATGGGCGATGTAGGGTCGGATGTCGGCCACCCGGCCGGTGACGGTGACACCCGGAAGCTCCCGCAGGGCTTCCACCTCCCGCGTCGGGTTGGCGCCGGCGATATAGAACCGTGCCGCCGGGACCGCTTCCCGAACCGCCGGCAGGACGTCGCGGGCGTACCAGACGACGGCGTCGACGTTCGGCCAGTAGTCCATCGCGCCGGTGAAGACGATGGGGCGTACGTCGTCGGGATACGGGTCTTCGTAAGTCTCGGCCGGGTCGAAAAAGGCGGCGTCGACGCCGTTCCGGACGACATGCACCTTGTCGGCGACTTCCGGAGCGGAGTCGCGGAACAGCTCGGCTTCCTTGTCGGACACGAACAGCGTCGCGTCGGTCGCGCGGGCGAGCGACCGCTCGAACGCGAACAGCTTGTCCGCTTCCCGCCCATAGATCCATCGTGCCGGCCCGCTCTTGCGGTTGGCATATTGGCGCCACTTGTCGGAATCGACGTCGACCATGTCGACCACCCGGCGCAACCCCTGCCAGGCCGGTCCCGCGACATAGCTGGCGACGCCCGATGAAAAGACGAAGACGTGCGGGTCGTTGAGGCGCGCCCGCTGCTCGTCCAGCCAAGCCGCCATCGCCGCGTCGTGAAAGTACCAGCGGGTCAGCGACTCGCCCGTTGCCAGAGCACGGAGACTACGGACCTTCGCCCGGAAGGGCGAAAGCGGGCGGATCAGTGCCGATTCGCAGACCGCGCGTACCGTCTCCTCATGGCGCCAGTCGAACGGATCGTCGACGAAGCAGGCAAGGTGAACGCGATAATGCTCGGCCAAGCGCCGGAGCAGGTTCCAGGATCGCACCTTGTCCCCCTTGTTCGGCGGATAGGGGATGCGCTGGCTGAGGAAGATGAGATCGCGCACGGCCTAGCCGAGATTGCGCGCCAGCAGCGGCCCGATCGCGTTGGCGACCGGCAGCGGCAAGCGCTTCCAGGCCTCGATCATCAAGTGGTATTTGGGGTTGAGCGGGTTGACCTCGGGGATCGGCTTGCCGTCCCGCATCATGAACTCGTAATGCAGCGGCTCGGGCGTGAAACCCCAGTTCTTCTTGAAGGAGAACGAGCCCGTCCCGACCTTGCTGCGACCGAAGTCGAAGACGCGGATCCCCTGCTCGCCGCCTTTCTCTATCAGCCGCCAGTACATGTAGTCGTGGGCGCCCACAGAACGTGCTGCCGGCGTGCCGCCCGCGTAATAGGGCAGGACCTCGTCCCGGAAGTAGAAGCTCATGACGCAGCTGATCGGCTCGTCGCCGTCGAGGACCGTGACGATTTCGCAGGCGTCGCCGAACTCCTCCTTCAGCAGCCTGAAGAACCGGGCCGGAAACACGGGCGTGCCGTGATTGCGGACGCTCATGGCGTAGAGGTGGAAGAACCGGTCGGTGGTGCCGTCGATCTCCTCACGCAGGCGCTTCTGGTCCAGCGCCTTGCGGACCACGGCGCGCTGCTTGCGCGGGATGGCCTTCAGATTGACCTCGGGCGACGGGTCGATCTCCTTCCGGAAGGTGACGTAAAGGTCGTCCTTGCACGCCCAATCGGGATGGCTCGGCGTCCGGTTCCGGTATTCGATGAAATCGGCGCCCGTTTCCTGCATCAGAGTCAGGGCATACCGGTCGAGCGCTGCCAGGGCTTCTGCGTCCGCGGCCAGGGGGCCGCCATAGACGCAAAAGGCGTTTGAGATCAGGCCGTTGGAGAATAGCCGGCTCTTGACGTGAACCAGCGGCAGGACGCCCCTGATATCGCCCCCCGACTCCGCCAGCACGAAATAGGTCTTGTGGCCGAACGATTCGGCGAGCACCCGCCTCCAGCCGGCAAGGTGGAAAAACGTGCCGTCAGGCGCGGCTTCGACGAAGGCGTCCCAAAGCGGCGCGTCCTGGTCGGCGAGCGGCCGGACGACGAGCGATTCCGACGAGCCGGTCACGACGGGCGATGCTGAGCGTCGAGAAAGACCCGGTCCATTCGGTCCCAGCGGAAATCGCGCAGCAGACGCGCCAGTCGCCCCTTCATGCGGTCGAGATTGACGTAGTGCCGAAAGCGGGACTTGGCGGAGATGCCGGTCTGACGAGGTTGGTCCGCGTCGATCTCCCAGGGATGGAAGTAGAAGATGCCCGACATGCCGTCGGTCCGATTGACCCGCCGGAACTGCCAACGCGAGACGGCGTAGGGGAGAAGGCGGAAGAAACCGCCGCCGCTGCTCGGGAAGTTGCGACCGCCGAGATGCACGGTGGTCATGGGGACTTCCAGGAGATTGCCTTTACCGGGGCGGAACGGGGTCCGCGGCGCGTCCGGCATGCCGTAGTTGTCCCGCACGACCGGGTAGACGCTTGAGCTGTAGGCGTATCCTTCTTCCGCCAGCACGTCGAAGGCCCAGAGGTTCTTCGGTCCGATAGAGAAGGTCGCGGCACGGTAGCCGCGCACCTCTACGCCTCCGACATCCTCGAGAATTCCCTTGGCGCGGCGGATGTCTTCGCGAAAGACCTCGGGCGTCTGGCTGTCGGCGCGAAAATGCGCCATGCCGTGGCTCGCGAGTTCGTGGCCGCCTTCGACGATCTTCCGAACCAGCGACGGGTAGCGCTCCGCGACCCAGCCCAGGGTGAAGAAGGTTCCGCTCACGCCGGCCTCGGCGAACAGGTTCAGCACCTCTTCGGTGTTGCGCTCGACACGGCAGGGCAGGGAATCCCAGTCGTTGCGGTCGATCCTGTCGGCGAAAGCCTGGACCTGGAAGTAGTCTTCGACGTCACAGGTCATCGCGTTCACCGGCTCGCCGCCCGCATGGCGCACAGCGGCGTCTTGCCGTGGCGCCGCGCCGGAGTCGATAGCCGCTTCCGAGCCGAGGTAGGCGAACTTGTCGGTCACCGGTTCGTCCCCGTTTCAAGATAGTTGACCGCGATCTGCAGCGATTTGCGGATGATGGCCTCGTGCTGTTTCACTTGTCGGTCGAGCTCGGCAATGCGCTGCAGCAGATATTCTCTGTCGTCACGTTCTATCGGCTGCCCGCTGTGATGCTCCGGCAATTCCGGTTCCGCAGGGCGCGCGCCGTTACTGGTGCCCGTTCCCGCGGTTTCACGGGCGTACTCATCCGCCACCCGGTCGACGATCTCGCCGTTCAGCTCGTGCGCCTCTTCCAGGAATCCGTATAGCAGCAGCCGCGAGCACAGGACGTTGATACGGCGGGGAATGCCGCCGGAATGTCCGTAGATCGCCTTGAACGCATCGTCGGTGAAGGTGGGATCGTGCTGCCAGCCGGCCATCGTCAGGCGATGCTCGATATAGGCGCGGGTCTCCTGGAGAGACAGCGGTCCCAGGTGATGCGATACGATCACCCGCTGCTTGAGCTGCTCCAGGTCGGGCGTCGCCATGATCTCGCGGAACTGCGGCTGGCCGAGCAGAAAAAGCTGGAGCGGAGTCCGATCCTCGAACTGGATGTTCGAGAGCATCCGCAACTCTTCGAGAGCATGGACGGACAGGTTCTGCGCCTCGTCCACCACCAGCAGAATGCGCTTGCCGGAGCGGTCGACCTCCTCGAGGAAGCTTTCGAGACGTCGGAGCAGGCTGGCCTTGTCCACCGCCTCGGTTTGCAGGCCGAAGGCGGAGGTGACCATCCGCAGCATGTCGTCACCTTCCAGATGGGTGGTGACGATCTTGCCCGAGATGTAGAGGTCCGGGTCCAGGTCGGACAGGAGGTAGCCGACCAGAGTCGTCTTGCCCGCGCCGACATCGCCGGTGATCACGATGAAGCCTTCGCCTTGCTCCAACCCGAACGTCAGATGCGCGACGGCACGGTTGTGCACCGTGCTCCCGAAAAAGAATCGGGGATCCGGCGTCAGCTGGAAGGGGAAAGCTTTGAGGTTATAAAAGTCTGCATACATGTCGTGATCTGCCGATGCGGACTTCGTTGAAACGGGTCGCGGCTCGGTCGATGCGTACTCTCGCTCAGAATGCTTTACGCAAGCTGAATGAAATCGCGTTTTCCTGAAGCTGGTCGGTCGGGTTGTCCGACATCCGCCGAAGATGGGAATATGTCGTCGACCCAGAAACAGAGTCGGTCAGCGTGTAGTTCAACGCAAGCCGCACATTGACCGTCTGCTCGTCCGTGCCTGTGGATGGCGACTGGCTGCGGTAGGACGACTGAAGGCTGAGGGCTGTCAGTCGCGAGAGCTGCCAGCCGAAGGTGGCGGTCCCCCCCAGCGACGTTTCCGTCTGTCCCGACGGCTGACCCTCTCTTTCGGAGTAGAACGCGACCAGGCTGTAGCTCGCCCGTCCGCTCACCCCGGAGAGGCTCATGTTGAGCGCACGCCGCAAAAAAACTTCATCCTGATCGGTAAGATCGAAGGCCGGATCGTTCGGATTGATCGGCAGGCCGGTGCGCACATCGATGATGTTGCCGAGCGCATCCTCGCCGATGAAGGAGAGCCTGTCGTTGATCGCCGTCTGGTTGGTCTCGACGCTCTGGTCGTAGGACACGCGGACGGTGGTGCCCTCGGCGACACGGTAGGAGGCGGAGCCGTTCCAGAACGGAGCCCGGAAGCGATGGCCGAATTCCGCACGGATATCCGTTCTCGGACCCGGCCGCCAACGGGCGCCGACCGTCCAGAACAGACCGTCCGGCGCCTGGGTGTTGTTCAGGCTGGGATCTTCGATCTGTTCGTATCCCAGGCTGTTGAGCGCCGAAATCTGACGGGTGATCACGTATTCCGTGGAAAGGGCTGCCCGAGAGCGCTTGAACGGATCGCTCTGGTCCGCGCGGTCCGTGACCTCGGTCAGCGTATTGATGCTCCACAACAGTCGGCCGAAATTGGGGCCGCTATTGACGTTCTGGGTCAGCGAATGGGTGACCGAGTTCGATGGCGTGCCGCCGGTCTGATTGTTGTCCTGGCTGAACGCCGCGCGGGATAAACGGTAGCGCGACTCAGAATCGGCCCACGACCCGAAATGATGGCGGAAGACCGGGCTGATACGGAAGTTCGTGACCTGGGTCTGGTTGTCCTGCTGGACACGGGTTCCGGTCGTGATCGCACCGGCGTCGTTGATCGTCGCCAGCGAGATCGACGCTTCGGATTCGAGGAAGAGCTGATCTTCCCACAGCTCCACCCGGCCGAAGCCGAGCAGGTTCTGACGGAAATCGTCGTTCTTGGTCTTAACGAACTCGTCGCGCGATATGGCGTAGTTCAGATTGAGTTGAACCCGCGCGCCTCGTCCGAGAACGCCGAGCGACGCCGTCGGCGAAATAATGAGATCGGATTCCTCCAGGCCCTTCGGCGCACCGTCCGCATTGTCGGTCGCCGTCACGGCCAGCGTTGCGGCAGGCGTAAAGATCCAGTCCTCCGCATGCGTCGGCAAGGCGACGGGCGAAGAAACCGCAGCTAAAGCGAATGCCGACGCGATCCGTCGGAACGAGCCACTCTGCCACCACCCCATATATTGCCGGCCCAGTGCCCCCTGGATTATTAGCCGGCGCGGACCCTACTGGTAGTAGTCGGTGTAGGAGCCGAACCCTTCCGCGCCGAGATCGTCGTGCGCCTTGTTTAGCATAAGGTTGATGTGATGGCACTGGCTGAGAAGCGAAAGTGCTGATTCTATGGCGCTCTGGCTGGTTCGTTCCGCTTCCACCACAAACAGAACCTGACCGACATGCATCGCCAGCACGCTCGGTTCGCTGGCAGCCAGTACCGGCGGCGTGTCGAAGATGATAACGCGGTCGGGATAGCGTTCGGCCAGCTCCTCGACGACTTCGCCCATGCGATTACTGGCGAACAACTCGGTTGGATTGGCTGTTCTTCTGCCCGCCGGAAGCAAGCTGAGATTAGGAATGTTGGTCCTGATGAGCACGTCCGACAGGTCCTTGCTCGGGTCGGAGAGGACGTCGAGCAGTCCCTCTTCCTGGTCCACACCGAGAATGCTCATCGAATCGTCGCCCCGGCCCTGCATGTACATGTCGGAATCGACCAGAAGGACCTTCACGTCCGTTTCCGATGCCATGCTCATGGCCAGATTGACGGCCGTATAGCTCTTGCCTTCGCGCGGCCTTGCGCTGGTAACCATGATCAGGTTGCCGTTGCGGATCTTGTTGGTCCCCGATGCGAAAGCGTTGAGGATCAATGGCCGCTTGATCACGCGGTATTCTTCGACGACGCGGTTGCGTTCACCCGACGGCGTCACATAGCCGGCAAGCTGAAGCTTGATCGTGTCGATCGTGACGCGCTTGGTCGTCCGCCCCTTCGCGCCGGGCAAAGGCGGCGGTGTGGCCGGACGGCCGGCGACCTGCCGTGGCGAGCCGATCGGGGTCTGGTTCGGCCGCGGCTTCACCAGGGTGGACTGCTGGGCGGCACCGTTGGTGCTGCCGTTGGCGCCACCGTTGCGAGTCGAATACTGCGTCCGCTCCTTGTAGCGGGCGGCCGCTTTTTCGACCAAGGTCCCGTTCTGGCCGTCGCGCAGACGCTCGGCGGCTCTTTGAATGACGTCGGGCGATGTCTTGTTCATAGCAGCTGCGACAGGCTCAGATTGCTGAGATCGAGAGATAGCTTCGGATTGGTCACCACTAGAACGGCGTAGATGCCGCATAGGATGACGAACGAGGCGGCGAAGCCGGCGAGTTCGGTCGCGTGCCAGCGCCGGTTACCCTTGGAGACCATCGACGAGACGGCACCCAGAACCGGCAGACCGTAGGCTTCGCGAAGCCGTGCGACCGAGCTGAAGGAGTCGTCCATCTGCGACAGCAGCAGGGCGAAGCCGACGCCGCCGCCGATACCGGCAAGCACCACGATCGACAGGAACAGCGGCCGGTTGGGCCCCGACGGGATCGACGGCACTTCCGGCGGATCGACGATGCGGAACTGCACGTCTTTCTTGGTGTCGACGGCCTGGGCGATCGACGCCGATTCGCGCCGTGCCAGCAGCGCTTCGTAGTTGCTCTTGATGACGCCGTAGTCGCGGTTGAGGTCGGCGAGCTTGGCTTCCACCTCGGGCGCGGTCTTGGCGAGCTCTTCGCTCCGCGCCGCGTCGGCTTCCGCCTGACGGACCCGGCGTTCGTTCGATGCCACCCGCGCTTCGGCTTCGACCAGCCGCAGCTTCACCTGCTCGTAAAGCGAGTTCGGGACCTGGGTCGTCCGGCGTTCGACAGTCGGCGTGCCGTCTGCGGCAACCGGCGTGTCCTCCATCTGGTCGTACTGCTGCTGCAGGCTCTCGATCTGGCGCTTGAGCGCGAGGACGTCCGGGTGCTTGTCGGTATAGACCGAGAGCAACCGGTCGAGATCGGCCTGGCGTTCCTGGATGCGTCCGCCGAGCACTTCGCGCGGCGAGGCTCCCGTGGGGCCTTGCCCGTGGACGACGACCTGCGGTGCCGACTCGACGGTCAGATATTCGGGCACCGATGCCAGCTGCTCCCGTAGCCGATTCCGTTCGGCGATGCTGTCTTCCAGGGCGCGCTGGGCGTTGAGAAGCTGCTGGCGCGCGGTCTCGGCCCGCGCGACGAACGTGCCGGTATCGGAGATGAAGTCGATGTTCTCGGCCTTGAAGTCGGCCAGCCGCTTCTCGGCCTGACGGAGCTTGCGCTCGTATTCGGCGACCTGATTCTCGAGGAAGGTCTGCGCGTTCTCCATGTCGGCGCGGTTCTCGCCGAGATTGTTCTCGACGAAAATGTTCAGCAGCGACTGGGTCACGCGCTGGGCCAGACGGGGATTGTCGTTCGTGTAGGCGATCGAAAGCAGATTCTGGCCTTCCGAACGGATGCTGATTTCCTTCGAGAGCTTCTCGATCAGCTGCTCCATGTCGCGATCGTTCTCGACCTGAAGGCCGAGATCGGTGGTCCGCACGACCTGGGTCAGGTTGGGGCGGCTCAGCAGAGTCTGCTTCATGAAGGCGAGCTGCTGATTCATGTCGTAGCTGACGGCGATGCCCTTCAGCAGCGGCTCCAGCATGGTCTCTGTGTTGACGTAGACCCGCGCCGAGGATTCGTACTGGTCGGGCATCGTCACCACGTACGCCCACCCGAGGCAGGATACGACCCAGGCAACCAGGATCGCATACCAGCGACGGCGCCACAGGGCGCGCGCATGGGTTAGGAGTTTGGACCTGATGTCGTTCATGTTCCTACTCTACTAAGCGCGACTACCAACCCGAGACGCGGGACAGCCCGCGCCTCGGAACCTGGGACCGGTCGGGACGCGCCCTCGGAGGTGGCGTCTCAGAACCAGCTCTGCGGAATGATCAGCACATCGCCCGGAAGCACCTGGGCGTTAGCTGTCACGTCGCCATCCTTGATCAGATCGTCAAGACGGACGCCGAAGCTCTTCGTCTCGTCGCCGAACTTCCGCACCACGATGGCCTCGTTTCCTGCCGCAAACTCGGTCAGGCCGCCCACTTCGATCATCACGTCCAGCATCGTCATCTTCTCGCGATAGGGGATGGCGCGCGGCTGCGCGGCTTCCCCGACGACGCGGACCTGCTGGTCGAACGGGCCGACGAAGTTGTTGACGATGATCGTCACGATCGGGTCCTGGACGAACTTCGACAGCTCGACTTCCATGTCCCGCGCCAATTCCGTCGGCGTCTTGTTGGCCGCCTGCATATCCTCGACCAGGGGCGTCGAGATCTTGCCGTCCGGACGAACCGGCACGCTCATCGACAGCTCGGGATTGCGCCACACGAAGATATTCAGCGAGTCGCCAGGCCCGATCCGATAGTCCGGCGTCGCCAGTGATTCGCTGGTCAACGGCGCCATTTCACGGCTCTCGCAGCCCGACAGAATCGCGGCGACCCCCAACATCAAAAACCCGAAGACTTTCGCCCGTCCGATCAAGCTCATCCCGAACCCCTTCGCCTGCTTATTTATCAGGTACACAATACGAATTAGTTAACGCTGCCAGCGGTCGCACAGTGCGCGCGCGATGCCCATAGCGCGCGATGCCGCATCTGCGAAGCGATATTGCCACAAAGGCCGTCGAAGTCGCAGCCAAATCAGGTCCTTCCCCCGTGCGGCGAGGTTGGTCTTGTAGCGTTGCTCGCCCGCCATGAAGTCGTAGTAGTCGTTCCCACGACTGAGATGACGCTCCATGCAGAGATAATGAGTCACCAGTCCAGGCTTGAGATTCCGATCTCTGCTGTATTCGAAGCCACTTTGGTAAAAGTACACGGTCCCCCTGTAAACGAAATTGTACAGATAGCCGATAACGGTGTCTCCCGCACGGCATTCCACCAGTTCGACGGAGCCGTTGGTGATGCCGCCGCGGATCAGGGCCGTGTGAAAGGTGCGGGCGAAAGTCGTTGCGAAGGCGCCACTTTGCCCTCTTTCCGTCCAGCGCGCCGTGTGCAGCCCGATCATCTGCTCGAAATAGAACAGAGCGGTCTCCAGGTCGGGTGCTGCATTGAAGCCCAGCGGGCCGTGTCTTTCATAGGCCCGTATCGACCGGCGGATCTGATGGCGCGTATTGCGGCCGAACTGAGCCATCAATTCTTCGCCGGATTGCCGCAGGGCGGCGAGGTCGACGCCGAAGGTCGGCTTGCGGGCGATCTCTCGAGCGAGCCAGGGAATCTCGGCTGCGATCATGCGATAGATCTCCGGCACGCCCCCCAGGCGGATTTCGTCGAACCGGGGCAGGACGGACCGGGCTTCCGGCCCGGATAGGCAGGCGAGCGCCGCGCGCACCACCGCCGCGCCATAGCGTCGGTCGTGCAGTATGCCGTTATGCTCGATGTAGATGGCATCGCAGACCGGATCGCCGGTTTCGTTTACAGAGAGCGTATCCCGCGGTGTGAACCATCTGCGGCGGGCGGCGGAATGAACGTAGAGAACACACAGACCCACGATCCGGTTGTCGTCCATGACCTTCAGAACGAACGCCGTTCGCCCCGCGGCAACGAGAAGGGCTTCGATCCAGTGCCACGAGGTGAAGAATGACGGCTCCGCGTTCGTCTCCAGTGTCAACCAAGCGTCACGGAGCCCCTGCGGGTCAGTGATGGGGGTCACAATCGCGCGCAAAGCGAATTCCGGTGTGGCCGAAGACGACGGCACGCCGCATTTGTCGAGGCCTTGATGTCGGTCCGCGTTCACGACGGCCTTGCCGCCTCTCTGGAGGTGATCGGTGCGCTGGCGCAGGAAAGCACGGATTATTTCTCGACGCGAGATTGGTACGGCAATTTCGCCGCCCATTGCCTCGGCGCCGGCGACGCGGTGGTCGTCCATGCGCTCGAGAAAGAGGGAAAGCCCCTTGGAGCCCTGCCGCTGATGAAGCGAGGGCGCTCCAAGCGGTTGCGCGGGGCGCGGGAGGTCGGGAGCCTCACCAACTTCTATAGCTGCGTCTACCACCCGATCCTTCGGCGAGACACCGACGTCGGCGAGGCGGCGACGGCGTTCGCCAGCTCTCTGGCCCGGCATCGCGCCGGCGTCGACCTGTTCGACCTCGACTCCCTGCCGGCCGAGAAGCCTTTCTACCCGGCGCTGCAAGAAGCGCTGCGCGAGGCGGGCTTCGTGGTCCAGCCCTACTTTCACTTCGGGAACTGGTACGAGGACGTTCGTGGCATTGGTTTCGACGAATATCTCCGCCGCCGGCCGACCGCCTTGCGCAACACCCTGAACAGGAAGGGAAAGCGGTTGGCGCGCGAGGCAGAGGTGACCTTCACCATTGCCGCTGGCCCCGACAGCCTGGAAGCCGCCGCCGGCTACGAGACCGTCTATCGGGCTAGCTGGAAGCAGGCCGAACCCGCGCCTGGATTCATCCCCGGTCTGATCGCCGCCGCCGGAGCCGATGGTGCGCTTCGCCTTGGCCTCTGCACCGTCGACGGCGTGCCCGCAGCGGCCCAGATCTGGCTCGTCCATCGCGGCAGAGCGACGATCTTCAAGCTGGCCTATGACGAGCGCTTCAAGCGCTATTCGGTCGGTTCCCTCTTGACCGCGCACATGGTGCAAGCCGTACTGGAGGGTGAGACGGTCGATGAAATCGACTTCGGGCGTGGCGATGACACTTATAAAAGCGATTGGCTGTCAAAAAGGCGGGAACGCTGGGGGCTCCTCGCCTTCAATCCCGCTCGCCCGGTCGGTGCCGCCGGCGCGCTTGTGCACCGTGCAAACACCGTGTTCCGGAAATGGTTCCCGTCCCATAAGAATCTCTAGCGGTTAATTCGCGATAATCCTGTAACATGTTTGCCAAGATGAAGTGGGACAGCCATAGGGAAACAGGGACGGTGACTGGAACTGTGACTCGTGACTCAAAAGAATTCGAGGCCGTAACGCTCGATTTGATCGACGATCAAAGCGGCGATGACGTGAAAGTGTCGTCGGCAAACGCGCTGGTCCTTTGGTTGCTTATGTCGGGCCTCGGCTGGCTTACGGTCGTGGCGGTTTTTTTCGCGCTTTCGTGAAAAAACGCGCGGGCGCCTGAAGATAGGCGCCCGCGCTTCCTCTTTATTCTTCCCTCTCCCTAAACACACTCTTTGCGACGGGGCCGCCGCCTGATCGGCTGCTGACTGGTCCCATCGTTTCGCGTATCGTCGCTTCCTCAACAGAGCGGGGCCCCAGAAGGTCGCGCATAACAATGACCGGAAGCCCGTCCTGCGGGGTATCCGGCCAGGGAACGGGAGGAACGATATGCGTTTTCTAGGGCTTGTTATCGCCCTGGTCGTCGGAGTGGCGCTGGGTGTGTTTTTCGGGCCGCGCCTGATCGGTTCGGATAGCGGTACCCAAGTGGCCGGGACTCCGGCATCCGAGACCGGTACGGCCCCCGCGGCCTCTGCGGAGAACGCCGTCCGCTGGCGAATGGCCAGCACTTATGCCAGCCAGACACCGATTTTGGGCCCTGCCGGCGTGCGCGTCGGCGAGGTGGTGTCCGAGATCACCAACGGCGAGGTCCAGATCAAGTTCTTCGAGCCCGGCGCCCTCGTTCCGGCCCTCGAAGCGTTCGACGCCGTATCGGCCGGGTCGGTCGAAGCGAGCTGGGCGACCCCCGGTTTCTGGGCGGGGAAGGTCCCGGCCCTGCAGCTGATGGCGTCGGTGCCATTCGGCCCGGGCGGTCCCGAATACATGGCGTGGATGTACTATGGCGGCGGCAAGGAGATCTATGAGGAGCTCTACGCCCGCTACAACATCAAGGGAATCATGTGCGGGCTGTTCCCGCCGGAAGCCTCTGGATGGTTCCGCAACGAGATCAAGACGCTGGATGACCTCAAGGGTCTGAAGATGCGCTTCTTCGCTCTCGGGGCGAAGGTGATGGAGAAGCTGGGCGTCTCCACGCAGCTCCTGGCCGGCGGCGATATCTATCCCGCCCTCGAGCTCGGTACCATCGATGCGACCGAGTATTCCAGCCCGGCGCTCGACCGGAACTTCGGCTTCGATCAGATCGCCAAGCACTACTACTTTCCCGGCTGGCATCAGCAGTCGACCTGGATCGACATGATGATCAACATGGATGCGTGGAACACCCTGACGCCCGCCCATCAGAAGGCGATCGAGGTGGCCTGCGGAGATTCGATCCGCAACACCATCGCCGAGGGCGAATACCGCCAGGGGCCGGCGCTCGAGTATCTGCAGGGCCAAGGAGTCCAGCTCCACAAGTGGGGGCCGGAGTTCCTCGATGCGTTCCGGGGCGCCTGGGAGGAGGTCGTCGAGGAGGAAGCCGCCAAGGATGCCGACTTCAAGCGCGCTTGGGAGTCACTCAAGTCGTTCCGCGAGACCTACAAGGTCTGGCGTGAGCTGGGGTACCTGTAAGCGAGCCAACCGGCGGCCACGGCCGACGCACCGGTTTCGGCGCGTCGGCCGTGCGGGGTCGTCACGGCGGGCATGACCGGTTTCTCTTGAGGCCGGGGGAAGGAAGCGGATGACCAAAACCTTACAGCACTTCATCAACGGCAAGCAGATTGACGGAGTCGGCAAGCGTTTCGGCGATGTCTACAACCCGGCCACGGGCGAGATCACCGGGCGGGTACCCTTCGCCACCGCGGAGGAGACCCATGCCGCGGTCGCCGCCGCAGCCGCCGCCTTCCCCCAATGGGCCGCCACGCCGCCGATCCAGCGCGCGCGGGTGATGTTCCGCTACAAGGAACTGATCGAGCGCAATATGGACGAGATCGCCAAGCTGGTTTCGTCCGAGCACGGCAAGGTTCTCAGCGACGCGAAGGGATCGACGACCCGCGGTCTCGAAGTCGTCGAGTTCGCCTGCGGCATTCCGCATCTCTTGCGCGGCGACTACACCGAGAACGTGGGGACCGGGGTCGACAGCTACTCGGTGCGCCAGCCGCTGGGCGTCGTCGCCGGCATCACGCCTTTCAACTTTCCGGTCATGATCCCGCTGTGGATGGCGCCGCTGGCGATCGCCTGCGGGAATACCTTCGTGCTGAAGCCGTCCGAACGCGATCCCTCGGCCCCGCTGTTCCTCGCCGAGTTGTTCATGGAAGCCGGCTTGCCGGAAGGCGTCTTCAACGTCGTGCTGGGCGATCGTCAGGCGGTCGAGGACCTGCTCACCGAACCGGAGGTCGCGGCGGTGAGCTTCGTGGGGTCGACCCCGATCGCGCGGCACATCTATGCGGCGGCGGCTGCGAACGGCAAGCGGGTCCAGGCTCTCGGCGGGGCGAAGAACCACATGGTCGTCATGCCCGATGCCGATTTCGACCAAGCCACCGATGCCCTGATGGGTGCGGCCTATGGCTCGGCCGGCGAACGGTGCATGGCGATCTCGGTCGCCGTAGCGGTGGGCGATGCCGGCGACGCGATGATGGAGCGGCTGGCGCCACGCGTCCGCGCTCTCAAGGTCGGGCCCTATTCCGACCCCGAGGCAGAAATGGGCCCGATCGTTTCGGCCGAGGCGCTGAAGCGGATCGAAGGGCTGGTCGACAGCGGTGTCCAGGAAGGGGCCGACCTCGTCGTCGACGGTCGGGGGCTCAAGCTCCAGGGCTACGAGAACGGCTTCTTCATGGGCGGCTGCCTGTTCGACAACGTGAAGCCGGAGATGAAGATCTATCAGGAAGAGATCTTCGGCCCGGTGCTGTCAGTCGTCCGGGCACCCGACTACGATACCGCGCTCCGGCTCGTGAACACGAATCCCTACGGCAACGGCACGTCGATCTTCACCCGTGACGGCGACGCGGCCCGCGAGTTCTCGGCCAAGTGCAACATCGGCATGGTCGGCGTGAACATCCCGATCCCGGTGCCGGTCGCTTATCACAGCTTCGGCGGCTGGAAGAACTCGCTGTTCGGCGACAGCAACGTCCACGGCATGGAAGGCGTGCGGTTCTATTCGCACCTCAAGACGATCACCAGCCGCTGGCCGTCGGGCATTCGCAAAGGGGCGGATTTCGCGATCCCGACGATGAAGTAGGCCGCACCGCGACTCCATCCACGATCGGTGCCCCCGCGTCCATGCGCGGGGGCACTCGACTCCGGGCATGCTCCTGCCCGACTATCCCACCATCCGAAAGAGACGATGCAAGGCGGCCGCGCACGATGACGGACGGTCCTTTGGTGGCGTATCGGAACCTGCTGGCGCGGGGCGAGTTGACGCCCGACCCTCGTCAGGCCGAGGCCATCGACAAGCTGCAGGCACTTCACGAGAGACTGGCCGGCTTCTCGGCGCCGCGGAAGCCCGACTGGCAGCAGCGCCTGCCCTTTCGCCGGCGCAAGAGCCCGGTTCCGGGTCTCTATCTGTATGGCGGTGTCGGCCGCGGGAAGTCGATGCTGATGGACCTGTTCTTCAGCACCTCGACCGTCGAGCGCCGCAAGCGTGTCCATTTCCACGCTT
This sequence comes from Rhodospirillaceae bacterium, assembly GCA_002721365.1. Lineage (GTDB taxonomy): Bacteria > Pseudomonadota > Alphaproteobacteria. The sequence goes on from PBKC01000023.1 coordinate 24,596, forward strand.
TCATGCTGGACGTCCATGCCCGCATCCACCGCTGGCGTGCCGAGGCAAAGGAGTTCCACTTCCGGCAGGGCGCGGACCCCATCCCGCCGCTGGCCGATGCCATCATGAACGAGGCTTGGCTGCTTTGCTTCGACGAGTTCGAAGTCACCGACATCGCCGACGCGATGATCATGGCCCGGCTGTTCGCCGCCTTGTGGGAGCGGCGCGTGGTCGTCGTCGCGACGTCCAATCGCCGCCCGGACGACCTTTACCTGGACGGGCTGCAGCGCGACCGCTTCCTGCCCTTCATCGCTCTCCTGAAGGAGCGGCTGGAGGTGATGGAGCTGGATAGCGGCCGAGATTACCGGCGCGAGAAGCTTGCGCACACGCCGGTCTATTTCCAGCCGCTCGACGCCGAGGCGGACGCCGGTCTCGATGCCGCGGTGGGCGCGCTGACCGGCCATGCCACCCAGGCCCCATCCGAGATTTCGGTCGACGGTCGGACGCTTCCCATCCCGTTGGCCGGCGCTGGCATGGCACGATTCGCCTTCGACGATCTCTGCGGCCGGCCGCTCGGTGCCGCGGACTATCTGGCTTTGGCACGGGCGTTCGACATTGTCGTCGTGACGGGTATTCCGCAGATGAACAGCGACAAACGCAACGAAGCCAAGCGCTTCGCGACCCTGGTCGACGTGCTCTACGACCATCGGATCAAACTCATCGCCACCGCCGCCGCGCCGCCCGATTCGCTCTATCCCGAAGGGACGTACGCGTTCGAGTTCCGCCGCACCGCATCACGGCTCACGGAGATGCAGAGCGAAAGCTACCTCGCGGCCGAGCCGTTGCGCTGATCGGGTTTCGGGATCGGCGCTTTACCCAGCCAAGTCTTGATGCGGTGCGCAAATCGGAGTACCTACGACCGGGCAGCGGTACCGCTGCGCCAGTCCCACCCGATCCATTCGTGAGGTAGCTGATGGCCCGCCCCAAGATCGCTCTTGTCGGCGCCGGTAATATCGGCGGCACGCTGGCCCATCTTGCCGGACTGAAGGAACTCGGCGACGTCGCGATGTTCGACATCGCAGACGGCCTTCCTCAGGGCAAGGGGCTGGACATCGCCGAATCGGCGCCCGTCGACGGTTTCGACGCGAATTTCACCGCGGGCAGCGACTACTCGGTCATCGAAGGCGCCGACGTCGTTATCGTGACCGCCGGCGTTCCCCGCAAGCCGGGGATGAGTCGCGACGACCTGCTGAACATCAATACCGACGTCATGCGGGCGGTCGGCGGCGGCATCGCGAAGTATTGCCCCGGCGCTTTCGTGATCTGCATCACCAACCCCCTCGACGCCATGGTCTGGGCGCTGCGCGAGATCTGCGGCCTGCCTCACAACATGGTGGTCGGCATGGCCGGCGTGCTCGATTCGGCGCGTTTCCGGTACTTCATCGCCGAAGAGCTCAAGGTGTCGGTCGAGGACGTCTCCGCCTTCGTTCTCGGCGGCCACGGGGACACGATGGTGCCGCTGCCGCGCTATTCGACGGTGGCCGGCATTCCGCTCACGGATCTCGTCAAGATGGGCTGGATGACCCAGGAACGGCTGGACGCGATCATCCAGCGCACCCGCGACGGCGGTGCCGAGATTGTCGGGCTGCTCAAGACCGGTTCGGCTTTCTACGCGCCGGCTGCTTCGGCCATCCAGATGGCGGAAGCCTTCCTGCGCGACAAGAAGCGCGTCCTGCCTTGCGCGGCCCATCTCTCGGGCGAGTATGGGGTTGACGGACTCTATGTCGGCGTGCCGGTAGTCATCGGTGCCGGCGGGGTCGAGCGGATCGTCGAGATCCCGCTGACCGACGAGGAGCAGAAGGCGTTCGATGCATCGGTTTCGGCGGTGCGAGGGCTGGTCGAACGCGTGACGGTCTGACGGTGGTGGCGCAGGCCACGCCGTCCGTCGGACTTCGCAGCCAATTGCAGACCGACAAGAGCGACGACGCTTCATGAATATTCACGAATACCAGGCGAAGGCGCTGCTCGCGAAGTACGACGTGGCGGTGCCGCGTGGCCGCGTCGCCTACACGGCCGACGAGGCCGAGGCGGCGGCGCGCGAGCTGGGCAGCGCCATCTGTGTCGTCAAGGCGCAGATCCATGCGGGCGGGCGCGGCAAGGGCGGGGGCGTGAAGCTCGTGCGTTCGCCGCAGGAAGCCGCCGGTGCCGCCAAGGACATGATCGGCATGAACCTCGTCACCCATCAGACGGGGCCGAAGGGCAAGGAAGTCAAGCGGGTCTACGTCGAGGAAGGCAGCGACATCGCGCGCGAACTTTATCTCGGGGTGCTGCTCGATCGGGCCGTCAGCCGCATCACCATGATGGCTTCCTCGGAAGGCGGCATGGACATCGAGGAAGTGGCTGCCAAGACGCCCGAGAAGATTCTCCGGGTGGCGATAGATCCCGCCGTCGGCATGCAGCCGTTCCAGGCGCGTCAGCTCGCCTTTGGCCTCGGTCTGGAAGGCAAGCAGGTGGGGTCGGCGGTCAAGTTCATGCTGGCGATGTACGAGGCCTTCGTCGCCACCGACGCCAGTCTGGTCGAGATCAATCCGATGGTGGTCACCAAGGCCGGGGACGTGCTGGCGCTCGACGCGAAGATGAACTTCGACGACAACGCGCTGTTCCGCCACCCCGACATCGCCGATCTCCGCGACGAGAGCGAGGAGGACCCGCGCGAGCTGGAAGCCGTTCGTCACGGCCTCAGCTACATCAAGCTCGACGGCAATATCGGCTGCATGGTGAACGGCGCCGGTCTCGCCATGGCGACGATGGACATCATCAAGCTGCATGGCGGCAACCCGGCGAACTTCCTCGACGTCGGCGGCGGCGCCACCGGCGAGCGTGTGACCGAGGCGTTCAAGCTGATCCTGTCCGATCCCGACGTCGAAGGTGTGCTGGTCAATATCTTCGGCGGCATCATGCGCTGCGACGTGATCGCCGAAGGCATCGTCGCTGCGGCGCGCGAGGTCAGCCTGCATGTTCCGTTGGTGGTGCGGTTGGAGGGCACGAACGTCGATCTCGGCAAGAAGATCCTGGCGCGCTCCGGGCTGCCGATCATCGCGGCCGACGATCTGTCGGATGCCGCGGTCAAGGTCGTCCAGGCAGTTCGGGAGGTGGCGTGATGGCGGTTCTGGTCAATTCCGAAACCAAGGTCATCTGCCAGGGCTTCACCGGTACGCAGGGGACGTTCCATACCGAGCAGGCCATTGCCTACGGCACTCGCATGGTGGGCGGCGTGACGCCGGGCAAGGGCGGCTCGAAGCATCTTGATCTGCCGGTATTCGACACGGTCCAGCAGGCCGTCGACGACACCGGTGCCACCGCGTCGGTGATCTACGTGCCGCCGCCTTTCGCGGCCGACGCGATCCTGGAGGCGGTCGACGCCGGGATCGAGCTGGTCGTCTGCATCACCGAGGGCATCCCGGTCTACGATATGGTCCGGGTGAAGCGCGTCCTGGCCGAATCGAAGACGCGGCTGATCGGCCCGAACTGCCCCGGAATCATCACTCCCGACCAGTGCAAGATCGGGATCATGCCCGGGCATATCCACACGCCGGGGACCATTGGCATTGTCTCTCGGTCGGGCACACTTACTTATGAAGCCGTGGCCCAGACCACGGCGGCTGGCCTCGGGCAGTCCACCTGCATCGGCATCGGCGGCGACCCGGTGAACGGGACCAACTTCGTCGATTGTCTGAAGCTATTCATCGACGATCCCCAGACCAAGGGGATCATCATGATCGGCGAGATCGGTGGCACGGCCGAGGAGGAAGCGGCAGAGTTCCTGGAGGCATCGGGAACCGACAAGCCGGTGGTGACGTTCATCGCCGGGTTGACGGCACCGCCCGGTCGCCGGATGGGGCATGCCGGTGCGATCATCTCGGGCGGTAAGGGCGGCGCCGGCGAGAAGATCGAGGCATTGCGGCGGGCGAAGGTCAGCATAGCCGACTCGCCGGCCGCGATCGGGACGACGATGCTGGAGGCGATGAAGGGCCGGGCCGCGTAGGCGCAACAGTTCACAGGTGGGGCAACGCCCCCTATCGGACGATCATGGCAATCCACATCGACGAATCGACATTCCTCTCAGGTGCCAATAGCGCGTTCGTAGAGGAGCTGTATCTAAGGTACGCGACCGATCCTTCGTCTGTGGACGAGAGCTGGCGGCGCTTCTTCGATGGTCTGGGCGACGACGCCCGCGCGATTCTCGACGAAGCGCGCGGGGCGAGCTGGGCCCCGCGCAGAAATGGGAACGGCGCCGCTCATCCGGCGCCGGTCGAGGCCAAGGCGCCGCCGACCCCGGTGGCACAGGCCCCTATCGCGGCCGCGCCGGCCGCGCCTGTCGATTCCGAGACCGCCCATCGCGATATCCGCGACAGCCTGCGTGTGCTGATGCTGATCCGCGCCTATCGCGTGCGCGGCCATCACATCGCCAATCTCGACCCCCTCGGCCTCGAAGGTGAGCGCCACCACCCCGAGCTCGATCCCGCGAGCTACGGCTTCACCGATGCCGATTACGACCGTGAGTTCTTCATCGACGGGGTGTTGGGACGCGACCGCGCGACGCTGCGCGAGATCCTGTCGATTTTGAAGCAGGTCTACTGCGGCAAAATCGGCGTCGAGTTCATGCACATCCAGTATCCGGAGGAGAAGTCGTGGATCCAGCAGCGGCTGGAGAACACGCTCAACCGGACCGAGTTCAGCCGCGACGAGAAGCTGCAGATCCTTCACCAGATCGACAGCGGCGAAGGGTTCGAGCGCTTCCTTCACGTCAAATATCCGGGCACCAAGCGCTTCTCGCTGGAGGGCGCGGAAAGCACCATTCCCGCCCTCGAAGCGATTATCGAGACCGGCGGCCGGCTGGGCGTCGAGGAGATCATCCTCGGCATGCCCCATCGTGGCCGGCTCAACGTCCTCACGTCGGTGATGGGCAAATCCTATGCGGCGGTGTTCTCCGAATTCCAGGGTGAGGCGCTTAACGCGGAGGACGTCCAGGGCTCGGGCGACGTGAAGTACCACCTCGGTACCTCCGCCGACCGCGAATTGCCCGATGGGCGCAAGATCCATCTGTCGCTCACCGCCAATCCCTCGCATCTCGAAGCGGTCAATCCGGTCGTGCTCGGCAAGGCGCGGGCGAAGCAGTCGATGATCGGCGACGCCGATCGCACGCGCGTCATGGGGGTGCTCCTGCACGGCGACGCCGCTTTCGCCGGCCAGGGGCTGGTCGCCGAGACGCTGGCGATGTCGGAGCTTCGCGGCTACCGGGTCGGCGGCACGATCCATATCATCGTCAACAACCAGATCGGCTTCACCACCAGCCCGAACTATTCGCGCTCGTCACCCTACCCGTCCGACGTCGCGAAGATGATCCAGGCGCCGATCTTCCACGTGAACGGCGACGATCCGGAAGAGGTGGTGCATGTGGCGCGGCTGGCGACCGAGTTCCGTCAGCGGTTCAAGCGCGACGTGGTGATCGACATCTTCTGCTATCGCCGCCACGGCCATAACGAAGGCGACGAGCCGGGCTTCACCCAGCCCTTGATGTACGAGAGCATCGCCAAGCATCCGACCACCCGGCAGCTCTACACGGAACGGCTGGTGGCGCGCGGCGATCTGACGCCCAAGGAAGCGGACAAGATGTTCGCCGACTTCAACGAGCGGCTGGAGAACGAGCTCGAGGCGTCGAAGAACTACCGGCAGAATCGCGCCGACTGGCTGCAGGGCAAGTGGGCCGGATTCGAGGTCGCGCCGGCGGGCGACCGGCGCGGCGAGACCGCGGCGCCGATGGAGCAGCTCAAGGATGTCGGCCTAGCGATCTGCAAGTACCCGGAAGGCTTCAACATCCATCGTCGTCTCGCACGGCTGCTCGATGCCAAGCGCAAGACCATCGAGACCGGTAAGGGGATAGACTGGGCGACCGGCGAGGCGCTGGCGTTCGGCACGCTGATGCTGGAAGGCAAGGCGGTGCGCCTGAGCGGCCAGGACAGCGGTCGCGGCACCTTCTCGCAGCGGCATGCGGTACTGATCGACCAGCAGACCGAGGAGCGGTACATGCCGCTCGCCAATCTGCGCGACGATCAGGCGCGGTTCGAGGTCATCGACAGCCCGCTGATCGAGGCCGGGGTGCTGGGCTTCGAGTATGGCTACAGCCTCGCCGACCCGAACGCGCTGGTGATGTGGGAAGCCCAGTTCGGCGACTTCGCCAACGGCGCCCAGGTCATCACCGACCAGTTCATCGCTCCCGGCGAAAGCAAATGGCTCCGGATGTCCGGCCTCGTCATGATGCTGCCGCACGGCTACGAGGGGCAGGGACCCGAGCACAGTTCGGCACGGCTGGAGCGTTGGCTGCAGCTCTATGCCGAGGACAACGTCCAGGTCGCCAACTGCACGACCCCGGCGAACTTCTTCCACGTCCTCCGGCGGCAGATGAACCGGAACTTCCGCAAACCACTTATCATGATGACGCCGAAGTCGTTGCTCCGGCACAAGCTGGCGGTCTCCGATCTAGCCGATATGGGTCCGGGGACGAGCTTCCATCGTGTGCTGCCGGAGAGCCATTCGGTAGCTGCCGACGACAAGATCACCCGCGTGGTGCTGTGCACCGGCAAGGTCTATTACGACCTTTTGCAGGAGCGCGAGACGCGCGCGCTCGACACGGTCGCGATCATCCGGGTGGAGCAGCTTGCGCCGTTCCCGGTGGTGTCGCTGTCGGAAGAGTTGGCGCGCTATCCCAATGCCGAAGTCGTGTGGTGCCAGGAAGAGCCCAAGAACATGGGCGCCTGGACGTTCGTCGAGCCCAGGATCGAGGAGGTTCTCGGCAACCTGGATCTGGCGGCGAAGCGGCCCGTTTATGTCGGCCGCGAAGCGGCGGCGTCGCCCGCGACCGGCTTCGTGAAGGTTCATCTGCGCGAGCAGGCGGCGCTGGTCGAGGCGGCGATCGCCACCGAGATCACCGCGGGGGGAACGCGGAGCATCGCGGTTCGGCCAGGAACCGTGGCGGTAGCTGAAGGCTAGAAAAAGGCGAGACGGTCGATGGCGGAAATTCGCGTTCCGACGCTGGGGGAATCGGTCACGGAAGCCACGGTCGCCCAGTGGTTCAAGAGCCCGGGTGAAGCAGTGGCACGCGACGAGGCCCTCGTCGAACTGGAAACGGACAAGGTGAGCCTGGAAGTCAACGCGACCGCCGATGGCGTGCTCGGTGACGTCCTGGTCGAGGTCGGCGATACGGTCGAGGTGGGCGGCCTTCTGGGCCATATCAACGAGGGCGCGACCGCGGAGGCGGCCGGTCCCGCCGCGACGAAGGTGGCGACCGAGACGGCAACCAGGCCGGCGACCGCCGCCGAAGCCGCGCCTCAGGCGAAGCCGGCGGACGGCGAGAAGCCTCTGTCGCCCGCCGTCCGCAAGCTGGTCGAGGAGAACGACCTCAACCCGGCCGAGATCCCGGCGACGGGCAAGGACGGCCGGCTGGTGAAAGGCGACGTGCTCGCTTACATGGATTCGGGCAAGGCGGAGCCGGCCAAGGCCCCTGCCCCGCCCCCTCCGCCCCCGCCACAGCAGCAGGCTCCGGCACCCGCGCCGGCCGCACGGCCTTCAGGGCCGCGCGCCAATGCTGAGCGCGAGGAGCGGGTCCGCATGACGCGCCTCCGCCGCCGCATCGCCGAGCGGCTGAAGGAAGCGCAGAACACCGCCGCGATGCTGACGACCTTCAACGAGGTCGACATGACGGCGGTGATGGAGCTCCGCAAGGTCTATCGCGAGGACTTCGAGAAGAAGCACGGCGTGCGCCTGGGCTTCATGTCGTTCTTCGCCAAGGCCGCCGTCGTCGCCCTGAAGGAGATTCCGGCGGTCAATGCCGAGATCGACGGCGAGGACATCGTCTACAAGAACTACTACGACATCGGCGTTGCCGTCGGCGCCCCGCAGGGGCTGGTGGTTCCGGTGATCCGCGACGTCGACAAGATGAACTTCGCGACCGTCGAGACGACGATCAACGAGTACGGCCGCAAGGCGCGCGACGGCAAGCTGACGATGGAGGAGCTGACGGGCGGCACCTTCACGATCTCCAACGGAGGCGTCTACGGCTCGCTCCTGTCGACGCCGATCATCAATCCGCCGCAGTCGGCGATCCTCGGCATGCACAAGATCCAGCCGCGGCCGATGGCGATCGGCGACAAGGTCGAGGTGCGGCCGATGATGTATCTGGCCCTTTCCTACGACCATCGCATCGTCGATGGCCGCGAGGCGGTGACCTTCCTGGTGCGTCTCAAGGAATGCATCGAGGCGCCGCAGCGCATTCTGCTCGATATCTGAACCGGGCCTGCCCGCTTCCCGGCCGCCCTTGCGGGGGAAGGGCGCGGAGGGGGCGGGGCGGCGCCATCTGCCACGGGGGACCCACCCATGAACGACACCCGCTATGACGTCGTGGTCATCGGCGCCGGGCCGGGCGGCTATGTCTGCGCCATCCGGGCCGCTCAGCTCGGCCTGAAGACCGCCTGTGTCGAATCGCGCGAGACGCTGGGCGGTACCTGCCTCAACGTCGGCTGCATCCCGTCGAAGGCTTTGCTTCAGGCGTCCGAGCATTTCGACGAAGCGAAACATCATTTCGCTGATTTCGGGATCAAGACCGGGGATCTCGAAGTCGATCTGTCCAAGATGATGGACAAGAAGGACAAGGTCGTCTCGACGCTGACGAAAGGCGTCGAGGGCCTGTTCAAGAAGAACAAGGTCACCTGGCTGAAGGGCGAGGGTCGCATCACCGGCAAGCATCAGGTGACGGTCCGTGGGAGCGACGGCAGCACCCAATCGGTGCAGACCGAGAACATCGTCATCGCCACCGGTTCGGTGCCGGTGAGCCTTCCCGGCATCAAGGTCGACGAGAAGCGGATCGTCAGCTCGACCGGAGCGCTGTCGCTGGACAAGGTGCCGGAGAAGCTGATCATCGTCGGCAGCGGCTATATCGGACTGGAGCTGGGCTCGGTGTGGCGGCGGCTCGGCGCCGAGGTGACGGTGCTCGAATTCCTCGACCACATCTGCCCGACGATGGACCGGACGCTCGGCAAGCAGTACCAGCGCCTCCTGGAGCGGCAGGGCTTCAAGTTCGAGCTGTCGGCGCGGGTCACCGGCGCCACGGCCGGCAAGAAGAATGTCAAAGTGACGGTCAAGGACAAGGACGGCAACGACAGCGAACGCGACGCCGATGTCGTGCTGGTCGCCGTCGGCCGCCGCGCCTTCACCGACGGTCTCGGCGTCGACGATGCCGGCGTCACCAGCGACGAGAAGGGGCGCATCGACGTCGATGCCCATTTCCGCTCGAACATCCCGAACATCTACGCGATCGGCGACGTCATCCAGGGCCCCATGCTCGCCCACAAGGCGGAGGACGAGGGCGTCGCCGTGGCCGAGATCATCGCCGGCCAGGCCGGCCATGTGAACTACGGTGCGATTCCCTCGGTGGTCTACACCGAGCCCGAGGCCGCCTGGGTCGGCAAGACCGAGGAGGAGGTGAAGGCCTCCGGCGTCGCCTACAAGGTCGGCACGTTCAACTTCCGCGCCAACGGCCGGGCGCTGACCCTGGGCTCGGTCGACGGGCTGGTGAAGATCATCGCCGACAAGGCGACCGACCGGGTGCTCGGCGTCCACATCCTCGGCCACGACGCCAGCAGCCTGATCGGCGAAGCGGTGCTGGCGATGGAGTACGGAGCCTCGGCCGAGGACATCGCCCGCACCTGCCACGCCCATCCGACCTTGAGCGAGGCGGTCAAGGAAGCCGCCATGGACGTCGACAAGCGCGCCATCCACTCGTGATCGCGGCCCTACCGCGCACGCGGATGCGCGGCGCGGTAGGTGGCGAGAAGCTGTTCTGGGGCGACTTCGGTGTAGCGCTGAGTCGTCGACAGGTCGGCATGGCCCAGCAGTTCCTGGATCGCGCGGAGATCGGCCCCGCGGCCCAGGAGGTGGGTGGCGAAGCTGTGGCGGAGCGCATGCGGCGTGGCTGTCTCCGGCAGACCCAGCCAGATCCTCAGCTTCCGTACCTGCCGCTGCACGACGGCCGGATTGAGAGGGCCGCCACGGGTTCCCAAGAACAGCGGTGCGTCTTTGCTTCCGCCATAGGGGGTGGCCGCCAGATAGCCGTCCAGGGCATCCATGACGGCGGGCAGCAGCGGTACCATCCGCTGCTTGTTGCCCTTGCCGGTGACGACAAGGACGGCGCTGCCATCGCTGCTCCTGGCCGGCATGTCCCCGCGGCGGAGCGCCAGCGCTTCTCCGATTCGCAGGCCGGCGCCGTAAAGCAGCATCAGGAGTGCGGTGTCGCGAAGACCGACCCAGGGAACGTCCGACAGCTCGGCGACCGCGGACACTGCCTCCCGCGCCTCCGTCGGCGAAAGCGGCTTGGGCACCGCATGCGGCAGCTTCGGCGCCCGCATCGCGGCCACGGCGGCATTCTCGACCACGCCTTCACGGGTGAGATGGCGGAAAAAGCTTTTCACCGCCGATGTCGCCCGCGCCGTCGAGGTCCGCTTCTTCCCCTCGGCGTTGCGGCGGGCGAGCCAGGCACGAATATCGCCGGGGCGAAGATCGGCAAGATCGGCGGTCGTCACCGGCCCGCCGCGATGGGTGGCGATGAAGCCAAGGAACGCTTCGATATCCCGCTCATAGGCCGCGACCGTATTCGGCGAGGCCCGCCGTTCGTCGGCCAGCCAGGCGAGCCAGCTTGTGGTCCAGGCGGCGACCTCGTGAGCCCCCTCCGCCTTGGGGGAGGGGGCCGGGCCCGGAGCAGAAAGGGCCCTACCGGCGGCGCCCCCCCCCCCCCCCCCCCCCCCCCCCCCCCCCCCCCCCCCCCCCCCCCC
>PBKC01000024.1 GCA_002721365.1 Rhodospirillaceae bacterium
AAGAGCTCGAGCCATGAGAGCTGGCCTCCTTCACCAGCCCTCATGGTGAATCACAAAACGCGCCGCCTGGGAATCCCCGACGATTCAGCTACTGGCGAAACCGCTCTAGGTCGTTCACCCTCGGCGAAGGCGGAGGCCCATGCGAGCGGCGCGGCCGGTGGATTCCCGCCTGCGCGGGAATGACGAAAAAAGGGAGAAAGAGAGAAAGAGAGGGCCCTAGGCCCTTAATCGGCGGCCTACCTTCTAGGCCGCCCGCTCGTCCTCGGAGGCTTCAGCCCCGAACACCTCCGCGAACGTCTCCCGCAAGGCTAGGTCGACGTCGGCCATGGTGGCGGTGATGCCGAGGTCGGCGAGCGAGGTGACGCCGTAGTCACGGATGCCGCAGGGCACGATGCCGCCGAAATGGGAGAGGTCGGGGTCCACGTTCAGGGCGATGCCGTGATAGCTGACCCAGCGGCGGACTCGGACGCCCAAGGCGGCGATCTTGGCTTCACTGCCGTCGGGGCGCACCACCCAGACGCCGATCCGCCCGTCGCGGACCTCGCCGCGGACGTTGAAGCGGTCGAGGGTACGGATCAGCCAGTCTTCGAGGCGCTGGACGTAGAGGCGTACGTCGGGACAGCGCGCTTTCAGGTCCAGCATCGCATAGCCCACGCGCTGGCCCGGCCCGTGATAGGTGTAGCGGCCGCCGCGCCCGGTCCGATAGACGGGGAAGCGGCTGGGGGCGATCAGGTCGCCGTCTTCGGCACTGGTGCCGGCGGTATAGAGCGGCGGATGCTCAAGCAGCCAGACGAGTTCCGGCGCGCCTTCCTTCCGGATTGCCTCGACCCGCGCCTCCATCGTCGCGACCGCCGTCGGATAGTCGACCGCGGCGTCGCTGATCCGCCACGCGATTCCACCGTTCATGTCTGTCATGGCGGGACGGTAACACGCCTTGCGCTCCATAGGGAGATTTGCTATCCGTGCCGGCCCCGACACCGGGAGACGGTATCTTAAGCGGTCGTGGCGGAACTGGTAGACGCGCAGCGTTGAGGTCGCTGTGGGAGCAATCCCGTGGAAGTTCGAGTCTTCTCGACCGCACCATCGAATTCATGAGCCCGGAGGCACCTCGCTCCGGGCTTTTTCGTGCCCGGACGGCGCCGGACGCGCGCCTGGAACCCGGACCTATCAATTCGTCGGTATCAGGGTGAGATGTGGGTGTTCCGATTCGGCAGGACGGTGGTAGACATCGATGCCGAGGGTCGCGGAAGGCTGGCGGCACGAACGTCGTCCCGGCGGCCGAGCGCGGGCTCCATCGCCGGTTGAAGAGTGGGGGAACCGGTCATGGCAGACACACTTCGCGATAGCGCACTCGAATATCACCGCCATCCCCGGCCGGGGAAGCTGGAGATCGTCGCCACCAAGACGCTGGCGAATCAGCGCGATCTCGCCCTCGCCTATTCGCCCGGCGTCGCCTTCGCCTGCACTGAGATCGCCGAGGACCCGTCGGCGGCCTCGCTCTATACCGCCCGCGGCAATCTGGTCGCGGTGATCAGCAACGGCACCGCCGTGCTGGGGCTGGGCGCGATCGGCCCGCTGGCGTCGAAGCCGGTGATGGAAGGAAAGGCCGTCCTCTTCAAGAAGTTCGCCGGCATCGACGTCTTCGACATCGAGGTCGCGGAGACCGACCCGGAACGGCTGATCGAGGTCATCGCCGCGCTGGAGCCCACCTTCGGCGCCATCAACCTGGAAGACATCAAGGCACCCGAATGCTTCCAGGTCGAACGGACGCTCCGCGACCGCATGAACATCCCGGTCTTCCACGACGACCAGCACGGCACCGCCATCATCGTCGCCGCGGCGGTGACGAATGGCCTCCGCCTCGTCGGCAAGAAGATCGAGGAGGTCAAGCTGGTGGCCTCGGGTGCGGGGGCGGCGGCGCTGGCCTGCCTCGACCTGCTGATGAAGTTCGGCCTGAAGCAGGACAACATCATCGTCACCGACCGTTTCGGCGTCGTCTACCAGGGCCGCGCGGAGGAGATGGACCCCGAGAAATCGCGCTTCGCGATCGATACCGACGCCCGCACCCTGGGCGAAGTGATCGGTGGGGCCGATATCTTCATGGGCCTTTCGGCACCCAACGTGCTGAAGCCCGAGATGGTCAAGGAGATGGCGGAGAACCCCCTGGTGCTGGCACTCGCCAACCCAAACCCGGAGATCCTGCCCGAGCTGGCGCGCGAAGCGCGGCCGGACGCGATCATCTGTACGGGGCGGTCGGACTATCCGAATCAGGTGAACAACGTCCTCTGCTTCCCCTTCATCTTCCGCGGCGCGCTCGACGTCGGCGCCACCTCGATCAACGACGAGATGAAGCGTGCCTGCGCCGAGGCGATCGCCGACCTGGCGATGGCCGAGGCCTCGGACGTGGTCGCGCGCGCCTATGCCGACCAGGAGCTTCAGTTCGGCCCCGAATACATCCTGCCCAAGCCGTTCGATCCGCGGCTGATCGTCTCGATCGCCCCGGCGGTCGCCCAGGCGGCGATGGACAGCGGGGTCGCCACCCGTCCGATCGAGGACATGGAGGCGTATCGCCAGCAACTCACGCGTTTCGTGTTCCGCTCCGGTCTCGTGATGAAGCCGGTGTTCGAGAAGGCGAAGTCCGACCCCAAGCGCGTCGTCTTCACCGAGGGCGAGGAAGAGCGCGTGCTGCGCGCGGCGCAGGTGGTGATCGACGAGGGCTTCGCCCGACCGATCCTGATCGGGCGCCGCGACGTGCTGGAAACCCGCATCAAGCGCTTCGGCCTGCGCCTCGTCCTTGACGGCAACTGCGAGGTCTGCGACCCGGAGGACGATCCCCGCTTCGCCGAGTACGTCGCCGAATATCACGCGCTGATGAAACGCCGCGGCGTCACCCGCACCGCGGCCGGCATCGCCGTCCGCACCAAGTTCTCGGTGATCGCGGCGCTGATGGTCCGCCGTGGCGAGGCCGACGCCATGATCGCCGGTCCCAACGGCGCCTATCACGGACATCTGAAGGACATCACCGACGTCATCGGCCTGGCCGAGGGCGTTCATACCCCGTGGGCCATGCAGGTCCTGATCCTGACCCGCGGCGCCTTCTTCATCACCGACACCAATGTCAGCGTCGACCCCGATGCCGACGAGATCGCCGATCTGGCGATCCGCGCGGCGACCGAGGTGCGCCGGTTCGGGATCGAGCCCAAGGTGGCCTTGATCTCGCACTCGAATTTCGGCACCTCCGACGCACCGTCGGCGGTGAAGATGCGCGCGGCGCTGGCCAAGGTGCGCGCCCTCGCCCCCGATCTGGAGATCGACGGCGAGATGCATGCCGATTGCGCGGTCAGCGAGACGATCCGCACCCGGACGATGTCCGACTCCGACCTGCACGGCGCGGCCAACCTGCTGGTAATGCCCAACATCGACGCCGCCAACGTCGCCTACAACTTCGCCAAGGCCCTGGGCGACGGGCTGTCGGTCGGGCCGGTGCTGCTGGGGGCCGCCAAGCCCGCCCATATCGTCACCCCGGCGATCACCGTTCGCGGCATCGTCAACATGGCCGCCCTCACGGTGGTCGACGCCCAGAACCACGCCGAGGCCAACGGCTGAGGGCATGACGGAAACGATCGAACCGGAGGTCGAACCGAACGGCCAGGACGAATATTACGGGCTGCCCGCCGAGCTGGTGCGGGAGATCGCCGACGCGATCGACGAGGAGCGGTTCGATCACGCGATAGAGCTGGCGGAGCCGCTGCACGCGGCGGACTTCGCCGATCTTCTGGAGGCGCTCGCCCCCGACCACCGGATCGCGCTGGTCACCGTCATGGGCCGGCGGGTCAACCCGGAAGCCCTTGCGTCCCTCGAAGAGGCGGTGCGCGACCAGATCGTCGCGCAGATGCCGATTTCGAATCTGGCGGCGGCGATCGCCGAACTCGACACCGACGATGCCGCCTACATCCTGGCGCCGCTCGATCAGGACACGCAGCAGCTCGTCCTCGCCGGCGTTCCCAGCGAGGAACGCGAGTTCCTGACCGAGGCGCTGAGCTACCCGGAAGGAACGGCCGGACGGCTGATGCAGCGCGACTATGTCGCGGTGCCGCAGTTCTGGACCGTGGGCCACGTCATCGACTTCCTGCGACAGGCGGAGGACCTGCCCGACGACTTCTACGAGATCTTCATCGTCGACCCGCGCCACCGGCCGGTCGGCCGGGCGACGCTGAGCCGCTTGGTCCGCACCCGCCGGCCGGTCGTGGTGGGAAACATCATGGACAGCGCCCCCCGCCTGATCCCGGTCGACATGGAGCAGGAGGAAATCGCCTACAACTTCGAGCACTACGATCTGGCGTCGGCCGGCGTCGTCGACCCGACGGGACGGCTGATCGGCGTCATCACCCATGACGACGTCGTCGACGTCATCCGCGAGGAGGCCGAGGAGGACATCATGCGCCTCGGCGGCGTACAGGAAGGCGACCTCTACTTGGCCGCCCTCGGCACCGCCCGGTCGCGCTTCACCTGGCTGCTGATCAACCTGTTCACGGCGATCCTCGCCTCGCTGACCATCGGCCTGTTCTCCGACACCATCGAGCAGGTGGTGGCCCTGGCCATCCTGATGCCGATCGTCGCCTCGATGGGCGGCAATGCCGGCACCCAGGCGCTCACCGTCGCCGTCCGCGCCATCGCCACCCGCGAGCTCACCCGCGCCAACGCCGTCCGCATCGTCTGGAAGGAGGTGATCGTCGGCGGCGTGAACGGCGTCGCCTTCGCCGTCCTTGCCGGGCTGGTGGCGGGCCTGTGGTTCGCCGACCCGGTGCTCGGCGTCGTGATCGGCGCGGCGATGATCGTGAACCTGCTGGTGGCCGCCTTCTCGGGCGTCGGTATCCCGCTGATGCTGGAGCGCTTCGGCGTCGACCCGGCGATCGCCGCCGGCGTGCTGCTGACCACGGTTACCGACGTCGTCGGCTTCTTCGTCTTTCTCTGGCTCGCCAAGATCGCCCTGCTGTAAGGTCGCGGGGTTTTTCGGAGGCAGCGAGGAGGCCCGCGATGGCGGAGGATTACGGTCGCGGCGTCGCCTTCGTCGACGGCGCTTATGTCCCGGTCGACGAAGCGCGCATCCCCTTGCTCGACTGGGGTTTCCTTCGGTCCGACGCCAACCAGGACACGATCTCGGCCTGGAAGGGCACCTATTTCCGTCTCGACGACCATCTGGACCGCTTCATGCGCAACATCGCCAAGCTGCGCATGGTCTGCCCGCATGATCGGGACGCGTTGAAGGCGATCCTCGACCGCTGCCTGTCGCTGACCGGTTTCCGCGACGCCTATATCCAGATCATCATGACCCGAGGCCGTCCGCCGATCGGGGTTCGCGACCCGCGCCGCTGCGAGAACAAGTTCTACGCCTTCTGCATCCCCTATATGTGGCTGGCGCCGGAGGAGCAGCGGGAGCGCGGCCTGCATCTGATCGTCAGCGAGATCAGGCGCGTGCCGCCCGAATCGGTCGACCCGACGCTCAAGCATTATCACTGGCTCGATTTCGAGATGGGCCTGTTCGAGGCCTACGACCGGGGCGGCGACACCGTCGCGCTGACCGACGGCGACGGGAACGTGGCCGAAGGGCCCGGCTTCAACGTCTTCGCGATCAAGGACGGCATTCTCACCACGCCCGAGCGCGGTGTCCTCGACGGCATGACCCGGAACACGGTCTTCGCGCTGTGCGCCGAGACCAACCTGGACTACCGGACGGCGCCGCTCTCGGTCGCGGCCCTCCACGATGCCGACGAAGCGTTCCTCTCGACGACGGCCGGCGGCCTGATCCCGGTGACGACGGTCGACGGCCGGCCGATCGGCGACGGCGCGCCCGGCCCCGTCACCCGGCGGCTCGGCGCCCTCTACTGGTCGAAGCGCGAGGCGGGCTGGCTCGCCACGCCAGTCGACTACAATGCAGTGGACTCTCAGAAATTGCGGATAACGACATGATCCCCAACAGTATTCCTTCCCTCGACTTCGACCTCGGCGAGAACGCCGAAATGCTGCGCGCCTCGGTGATGAACTTCACCGCCGAGGAGATCACCCCGCGCGCCGCCAAGATCGACCGGACCAACGAATTCCCCGCCGATCTGTGGCGGAAGCTGGGCGATCTCGGCCTGCTCGGCGTCACCGTCGAGGAGGAATATGGCGGCGCCGGCATGGGCTATCTGGAGCATGTCGTGGCGATGGAGGAGGTGAGCCGCGGCTCGGCCTCGGTCGGCCTCTCCTACGGCGCGCATTCGAACCTCTGCGTGAACCAGATCCGCAGGAACGGCACCGAAGACCAGAAGCGCCGCTATCTGCCGAAGCTCATATCGGGCGAGCATGTCGGCGCCCTGGCGATGAGCGAGCCGGGTGCCGGCTCCGACGTCGTCTCGATGCGCACCCGCGCCGACAAGAAGGGCGACCGCTACGTCCTCAACGGCTCGAAGATGTGGATCACCAACGGACCCGACGCCGACACCCTGGTAGTCTACGCCAAGACCGACCCCAAGGGCGGCAGCCGCGGCATCACCGCCTTCCTGATCGAGAAGGGGATGAAAGGCTTCGGCACCGCCCAGAAGCTCGACAAGCTCGGCATGCGCGGCTCCAACACCTGCGAGCTGGTGTTCGAGGACTGCGAGGTGCCGGAGGAAAACGTCCTCGGCGCCGAGGGCAGCGGCGTCCGCGTGCTGATGAGCGGCCTGGACTACGAGCGCGCGGTGCTGGCGGCCGGGCCGCTCGGCATCATGCAGGCCTGCATGGACGCGGTCGTCCCCTATGTCCACCAGCGCGAGCAGTTCGGCCAGCCGATCGGCAACTTCCAACTCATCCAAGGCAAGCTCGCCGACATGTACACGACGATGAACGCGTGCAAGGCCTACGTCTACGCGGTCGCCAAGGCCTGCGACCGCGGCCAGACGACCCGCAAGGACGCCGCCGGCGCGATCCTCTATGCCGCCGAGAAGGCGACCTGGATGGCGCTGGAGGCGATCCAGTGCCTGGGCGGCAACGGCTACATCAACGAGTACCCGACGGGCCGCCTGCTCCGCGACGCCAAACTCTACGAAATCGGCGCCGGCACCTCCGAAATCCGCCGCATGTTGATCGGACGGGAGCTGTTCGCCGAGACGGCGTAAACGCTCCTTCCTCACCCCTCTCGCCGCCCCCTTCCCATCGTCGTCCTCCGGCTTGACCGGAGGACCTACCGGCGGCGATGACGGCCCGTGCGGCGGAACCGCCTGCGCCCGCGTGGACGATCTGGGAGCAGCTCTTCTGGGGTGGTGGGTCCTCCGGTCAAGCCGGAGGACGACGAGTTCTTTTTGGAGAACCACCGGCCCCCGCCCCGCCCTGCCGCTTCCTCCCACCGTCATCGCGAGCGACCGGAGGGAGTGCGGCGATCCAGGGCCGCGCGAAGGACCGAGGCCATCCGGGCCACCGGCCCTGGATTGCTTCGCCTGTGGCTCACAATGACGACCGCTGGACGACAGTGTCATTTGCCTGTGCCGCCATTCGGAGTCACGTTCCCCCAAAGACAATCGAGGGGAAACGACGATGCGATGGCTGACCCTTTGTGTTGTGGCGACGGCTTGGCTCACCAGCCTGGGAACCGCCCACGCGGGCGACCTTGAGGATGGGCAGGCCTACTACCTCAAGGCCTGCGGCCGGTGCCACGGTCCGATCGTCGGTGACGTCGTGGCGGGGGGCCCGAGCCGATACCTCACCTATGTGATGATGCCGCCCTACGGCCCACCGCTTAAGGACGTGTTCGGCCGGCCGGCCGGCGCCGACGAGAGCTTCGAGTATTCCGCCGGTTTCCGAGAGGCGACCGAAGGCCTGGTCTGGACCGCGGAGACGCTCGACCGGTTCCTCTTGGACAGCCGGGCGATGATCCCCGGCTCGACGATGTTTTTCAAGGAACCGGATGCAGAAAAGCGGCGGTTGGTGATCCTTTACCTCGAAGCCAACAGTTGAGCCGGCAGGAGGACCTCTCCCCCTCTTGAAGGCTTAACGCAGTTTATTACCTCTCCGTCGCTGGCCTGATACCCGTAGCCATGCTGGTCCGATCGGGCCGGCGTTATCGAACGCTTTCAGACGCTTAGGTCATTGAGGAGGTGACTATGGCTGAGAAGGACGTGTCGCGGGCGGAGCCCCGCGCGAGCAACCTGCCCTCGCATGCTTTCGACTGGCCGACGCCGTTCGGCTCCCTGCAACGGGAGATGAACCGGCTGTTCGACGACTTCCTGGGCGGATGGCCCGCACCGTCTCGTGGCGAAGGCCGCACCGCGGGACAGGCGGGCGGCATGCTGATGCCGCAGATCGACGTCAGCGAAGCCGACGGCGGCTACAAGCTGACAGCGGAGCTTCCCGGCATCCCGGAAAAGGATATCGACGTCAGCGTCGCCGACGGCGTCGTCACGATCAAGGGCGAGAAGAAAGAGGAGAAGGAGGAGAAGAAAAAGGACTACCACGTCAGCGAACGCCGCTACGGGTCCTTCCAACGCTCCTTCCGCCTGCCGCCCGATGTCGACGAAGGGAAGATCGCGGCGTCGTTCAAGAACGGCGTGCTCACCCTGGACATGCCCAAGAGTGCCGAGGCCAAGGCGAGCCGCAAGAAGATCGAGGTCAAGCCGGCCTGAGGTCTCATCGGCACACTGCCTTCGGGGCGGTGCGGCGGAAATCGCCCACCGCCCGTTTTAGAGCTGCCGCGCGGTAATTTGGTAGTTTCGCGCCGTTTCCGCACAAGCCTGCCGCGACAACATGGTTCTTGAGTGCTGCCGTTTTTCCGGTTAGGTGAACCGGCGCCCTGGAAGAAGCGCCTGGATAGTAGGGAGGATCGGATGACGTCGTCACATGATGGAATTTCGCGCCGGAGCGTTCTCAAAGGCGCTTCCGCGGCGGCGGCCGCGGCGACCTTCGGCTTTCCGGCGATCGTCAGAGCGCAAAGCGCGACGAGCATCAAGCTCGGTATCCCGACCATCCTGTCGGGCCGCGTCGCGCAGCTCGGGATCTCGTCGACCAACGCGGTCAAGATGGCGGTGGACGAGTTCAACGCCGCCGGCGGCCTCGACGGTCGCATGATCGAGCTCCTGATCCGCGACACCAAGGCAAAGCCCGAAGAGGCGGCCCGCGTCGTCCGCGACTTCATCAACAGCGAAGGCGTCGACGTGGTCTTCAACTGCGAAGCCTCCAGCGCCTCGTTCGCGGTGCAGGAAGTGGTGCGCGAGGCCGGCACCTTCTGCACCCATTGCTGCTCGGAGACTTCGTCGCTTTCCGCCGATCCGGCGATCCACAGCGAGAACTCGTTCCGCTTCGCCCGCCAGGGCATCCACGACGCGGTGGCCAGCGCCACCTACGCGGCGGAGATGGGCAAGAAGAAGGGCATCAAGAAGTGGATGGCCGTCTCGCCCGACTACGCCTATGGCCGCGACAGCGTCGAGCAGTTCTTCAACGTGCTCCAGCAGGTCGACCCGGAGGCCGAGATCGTCGGCTATGGCTGGCCCAAGCTGTTCGAGCCCGACTACACCCAGATCATCACCCAGGTCCTGCAGAAGCAGCCCGACGCGGTCTACAGCGCTCTGTGGGGCGGCGACTTGGTCTCGTTCATCGACCAGGGCGCCCTTTACGGCCTGTTCAGCGGCATCGAGTTCTTCGGCATCAACCTCGCCGACTACACGACCATGTCGGCGGTGCGCGAGCTGCCGGAAGGGCTGCATTCGGGCACCCGCTACATCGCCGCCTTCCCCGACACGGAAGCCAACCATGCTTTCGACGCCGCCTATCACGAGCGTTGGGGCGACCACCCGACCAACTGGGCGTGGCAGTCGGCGGCCGGCATCGACTTCCTGATCGCCGCGATCAAGGAAACGGGCAGCACGGATTCCGGCGCGCTGGCCGAGGCGATGCGCGGGATGAAGCGCCCCTCGCCGTTCGGCGCCGACGGCACCCTGACCATGCGGGCCGAGGACCAGACCGTCGTCAACTATGCGCTCGGCTGGGGCACCACGGTGCCGAAGGAGCCGTTCCTGATCGATATCGCCAGCACCGACTGGTCGACGGTCTACGAATTCGAGACCGCCTGGAAGAAGAGCCAGGGATACATCTGAGCGAACGGCGGTTTCCGCGTCCTGAAGGCAGAAGTTACTTGCTCATCCGTTGCGATCATCGCCCGGCCCGGCCGGGCGAGCGGTCTGGTTGTGCGGCAGCTATCGCCGCTTCGATGACCGCTTCCGACGAGGTCCCCTCATGGACCTAGCCGCCCTCGGCGACTGCCTCGGCACGTCCTCATGCCTGATCTTTCAGACCGTAGGCGGTCTGAAGATCGGGCTTCTGATGTTCCTGGTGGCATCGGGCCTCACCCTGATCTTCGGCGTGCTGGGCGTCATCAATTTCGCCCACGGATCGTTCTACATGCTGGGCGCCTATCTCGCCTGGCAGACCATGGCGCTGACAGACAATTTCTATCTGGCGGTGTTGGCGGCAGCCTTGGGCGTCGGCCTGTTCGGCGTGCTGTTCGAACGCGGGTTCATGAGCCGCGTCTATCGCGGCGACGTGCTGGTGCAGATACTGCTCTGCTATGCGTTCATCCTGATTCTGGACGACCTCGTCATCATCGTTTGGGGTGAGGAATTCCTGAGCAGCCTCGGTATCCCTGATGCCTTCCACCGTCCGCCGCTGTTCGTCGGCGGAGCCATCGTGCCGGTGTTCCATCTGTTCATCATCGGTTTCAGCACCCTGGTTGCGGTCGCTCTGTGGCTGTTCATGACCCGGACGAAATGGGGCAAGATCACCCGTGCGGCCGAACAGAACCCGCTGATGGTCTCGGCGCTCGGCATCAACACCTCGCTGCTGTTCGCCGGCATCTTCGCCCTCGGCAGCCTGCTCGCCGGACTGGGCGGCGCGCTGGCCGCAAGCGAGCGGTCGATCTCGTCCGGCATGGGCTTCTCGGTCGTCCTCGAATCCTTCATCGTCACCGTGATCGGCGGCATGGGCTCGATCGGCGGCGCCTTCGTCGCGGCACTGCTGATCGGCATGACGCGCTCGTTCGGCGCCATCGGCTTTCCGCTGTTCACCGACGGGCTGATGTTCGTGCTGATGTGCCTGGTGCTGGTTCTCAGGCCGCAAGGCCTCATGGGCCGGAGCGGCGGCTGACATGAAGCACGAAACCTTCCTCAAGGACGTGGCGATCGGCATCGGGGTGGTGCTGCTGCTCGCCCTTCTGTTTCAGGTCATCACCGACCCCGGTATCCACGACCTGATCATCAAGACCTGCATCTTCGGGCTGTTCGCCCTGTCGCTCAATCTGCTGGTCGGCTATCTCGGCCTCGTCGCCTTCGGCCATGCGACGGGGTTCGCCACCGGCGCCTATGTCTTCGGTCTCCTGATGCAGACCGGAACGTGGACGATACCGGCGGCGATGGGCGTCGCGGTCGTCGCCGCGGCGGCGCTGGCCGCCGTGATCGGCGCTTTCTGCATCCGGGCGCGGGAGATCTATTTCGCCTTCCTGACGCTCGCCTTCCAGATGATCCTCTACAGCGCGATCATCAGCTTCGTCTCGTTGACGGGCGGCGACCAGGGACTGATGGGGGGCTATCCGAAGCCGCCTTTCCTCGGCATCGACCTCTCCCGGCCGTTCGACTACTACCTGTTCGTCTGCGGCGTGACGGTCATCTGCGTGATCCTGCTCCGCCAGGTGATCCAATCGCCCTTCGGCTACGCGCTCAGGATGATCCGCGACAATCACGAGCGGTCCTATTTCCTCGGAATCCAGGTGAAGCTCTACCAGTGGATCGCCTTCGTCATCGCCAGCGCGCTCGCTGCCGTCTCGGGCGTGATGATGAGCCTGTTCGTTACCGGCGCCTTCCCGAACTTCGCTTACTGGTCGATGTCGGCCGAGCCGCTGTTCATGATCCTTCTCGGCGGCATGCAGACCTTCCTGGGCCCCCTTCTCGGCGCCTTCATCCTGCAGCTCCTGAACGACCTCGTGACGGAGCACACCCGCTATTACGGCCTCGTGCTGGGGCTGGTGATCCTGTTCTTCATCCTGGGCCTCCGGCGCGGGCTTCTCGACGTCGTCTGGGACAAGGTCTCCGACCGCCGACGGAAAGCCGGCACCGTCCGCCCCGCCTCACCCGTGACCGGCGATGCTGAAGCTCGAGAACGTTCATAAGGCGTTCGGCGGCGTCATCGCCGTCGACCACGTCACCCTCGATTTCGCGCCGGGCTCCTTGAGCGCGATCATCGGGCCTAACGGCGCCGGCAAGACGACGCTGTTCAACCTGATTTCCGGCCGCATCAAGCCGGACGGCGGGCGCGTGGTCCTGGACGGCGAGGACATCGCCGGGGTGCACGCCACCGAAATCGTCCGCCGCGGCATCGGCCGCGCGTTCCAGGTCGCGAGCATCTTTCCGACCCTCACCGTGTCCGAAGCCCTGACCGGCGCCGTGCTCTCGCACCGCCGGCGGACGCTCACCCTCGCCGGCCGCTTCCATCGCAGCGGGCTCGACGAGCGGGTCTCCGAGATCATGACGCTCACCGGCCTCGAGGCCCAGGCGGACACCCTGTCGGCCAATCTGAGCCACGGCGATCAGAAGCTCCTGGACATCGCCCTGGCGATCGCGCTCGAGCCGAAACTCCTGTTGCTCGACGAGCCCACCGCCGGCATGGGGCCGGACGAGCGCTGGCTGATGATCGAGCGCGTTCAAGCCCTGTGGCGAACCGGCGGGATGACGCTGATCTTCATCGAGCACGACATGGACATCGTCTTCAAGATCGCCCAGACGATCCGCGTGCTGAAATACGGCGCGGTCCTCGCCGAAGGACCGCCGGCCGCGATCCGCGAGAACCCGGAGGTCATCGAGGCCTATCTCGGCGCCCCGGCCGAAGAGACCGCGTCGTGAGCGAGACCTTCCTCGACGTCGCCGACCTCGACGTGTTCTACGGCAGCAGCCAGATCCTGTTCGGCGTCGGTTTCACCGTCGGCCGTGGCGAGACCACGGCACTCCTCGGCCGCAACGGCGCCGGCAAGAGCACGACCTTCAAGGCGCTCGCCGGCATCGCCCCGCCCAAGCGCGGCAGCATCACGCTGGCGGGCGCTACGCTCGAAGGACGGAAGCCCTACCGCATCGCCCGCGCCGGACTCGGCTACGTGCCGGAAGACCGGCAGGTATTCCCCGAACATTCGATCGAGGACAACCTGCTGATCGGCGCCAAGAAGGGCCCGAACGGCGAGGACTACTGGACGCTCGCCCGTATCTACGAGGTCCTGCCGCGCCTCCACGATCTTCGCCACCGGATGGCCGGCCGCCTGTCGGGGGGCGAGCAGCAGATGCTGACCATCGCCCGGACGCTGATGGGGAACCCGTCGGTGCTGATGCTGGACGAGCCGAGCGAAGGCCTGGCGCCGATCATCGTCGCCCAGATCGGCGACCTGATCCGACGCCTCCGCCATCTCGGGGTGACGGTCCTGCTGGCCGAGCAGAACATGCATTTCTGCCTGGGCATCGCCACCCATGCCGTGGTCATCGACAAGGGCACCATCGTCCACCGCGGCCCCATCGCCGAGCTGCGCGACAACGAGGAGATCCGCAAACGCTACCTGGCGGTGTGAGGGAAAGCAGAGTCGGAAACCGCACCCTCGTCATTGCGAGCCGGAGGCGAAGCAATCCAGTACCGGCCTTCTGGATTGCCGCGTCGCTTCGCTCCTCGCAATGACGGTCGTGCCGTGTTCCCGTCGCTCCCGCGCAGGCGGGAGCCCAGCCATGTGGCAAGGCCTCTGGATTCCCGCATGGGCGGGACCGACGATGCCGCGGAGGCGATGGTCATGAAGGAACCCCGGCGCTGATCCACGATCCCTGGTTCTATGCCCTGGCGATCGCCGCGGTGCTGCTGGTCGGCATCTCGAAGGGAGGCTTCGGCGGCGGGCTCGGCATGCTGGCGGTGCCGATGATGTCGCTCACCATGCCGCCCTTCCAGGCGGCGGCGATCCTCCTGCCCCTGCTCTGCCTCGCCGACGTCATCGGGCTATGGGCCTATCGCCGCAAGTGGGACGCGCGGAACCTCAAATTCATGATGCCGGGAGCGGTGATCGGGATCGTCATCGGCGCCCTGCTGGTCGGCGTGCTCGACGAGCATGTGGTCCGGCTGGTGATCGGCTTCATCGCCCTCGCCTTTGCCGCCAACTGGTTCCTGGGCAAACACGGCGCGGAGCCCACCCGGCCCAATCTATGGAAGGGGAGCCTGTGGGCCGCCGTCTCCGGCTTCACCAGCTTCCTCGCCCACGCCGGCGGCCCGCCCGCCTCGATCTATCTGCTGCCGCAGCGGATGGACAAGACGATCTTCGTCGGCACCACCATCGTGTTCTTCGCCGCCGTGAACTACGTGAAGATCGTTCCCTACGCCCTTCTCGGCCAGTTCCCGGCCGAGAACCTGCTGACCTCGCTGGTCCTTGGCCCCGTCGCCGCCGGTGGCATGGCGCTCGGTCTCTGGCTCCACGACAAGGTCGGCGTCGCCCTGTTCTACCGGATCTGCTACGGCTTCCTGGCAATCGTCGGACTGAAGCTGATCGTCGACGGGCTGGGCCTCTGACACCAACGCCATTGTCCGGCGGCGAGGTCCGGTTACACTCCCCGCAACGAGAACCGAACACGGGGAGGAAGCGATGATCAGACGGCTTCTCATTACCGTCGGCGTGCTGTCGCTGACGGTCATACGGCTGGCCTGGGCCGAGCCGCTGCCGACAGCGGCGCCGGAAGAGGTCGGGATGTCGTCCGAACGGCTGGCGCGAATCGGCGACATGATTCGGAAGGGCGTCGACAAGGGCGAAATTCCGGGGGCTGTGGTCCTGGTCGCCCGCCACGGCAAGATCGCCTATTTCGAATCGATCGGCATGCGCGATACCACCAAGGACGCGCCGCTGGATAAGGACGCGATCTTCCGCATCTATTCGATGACCAAGCCGTTCACCAGCGTCGCGGCGATGATGCTGGTGGAGGAAGGCGTCATCACGCTCGCCGACCCGATCTCCAAATACCTCCCCGCCTTCGCGAACATGGAGGTCGGGGTCGAGACCTTCGATCCCGCCTCGGGCAAGACGGTCTTCAAACGGGTGCCGGCGGAGCGGCCGATCACCGTCCAGGACCTGCTACGCCACACCGCCGGCTTCGTCTACGGCATCTTCGGCACCACGGGTGTCCACCAGGCCTATAAGGATGTCGACATGGACATCCTCGACATGTCCCCGGAGGAGTTCGACAAGCGGCTGGCGAGCATGCCGCTTCTGAACCAGCCCGGAACCACCTGGGAATACGGGCACTCGACCGACGTGCTTGGCCGGGTCGTCGAGGCCGCTTCGGGCATGACCCTCGGCGAGTTCTTCGAGAAGCGCATCACCGGCCCCCTGGGCCTCGACGACACCGCTTTCTGGGTGGCGCCCGAGAAGCAGGACCGCATCGCCGAGCCGATCCCCAACAGCGATCCCGGCGTGCCGCTCGGCTATCTCGACATAACCAAGAAGCCGTCGATCGATGCCGGCGGCCAGGGCCTCGCGTCCACTGTCGGCGACTATGCCCGTTTCGCGCAGATGATGCTGAACGGCGGAGAGCTGGACGGAACCCGCATCCTGGGCCGCAAGACGGTCAAGTTCATGGCCTCCGATCATGTCGGTGACCTGAAGCACGGACCGCGCTTCCTGCCGGGTCCCGGCTACACCTTCGGTTTGGGCTTCGGCGTCCGCACCGACGACGGGCTCGCCGTCGTCCCCGGCTCACCCGGCGAGTATTATTGGGCCGGGTATGGCGGCACCTATTTCTGGATCGACCCGAAGGAAGACCTGATCGCGGTCTACATGATGCAGTCGATCACACAGCGGAACTACTACCGTCTGCTGTTCAAGACGATGGTACTGCAGGCACTCGTCGACGAAGGGTGAGCCGAGCCTGAAAACCTTGCGAGAGAAGGGGAGCCCTTTGCGGCTCCCCTTTTCGTTGAGCTTCTCTCCGTTCGTCATGGCCCGGCTCGACCGGGCCATCCACGACTTTCGACAGTTGGCGCGCTGTTTCTTCGTCGGCCGGTAAAGTCGTGGATCACCCGGCCAAGCCGGGTGATGACGAGAACGCAGAGAGTCGGCTACCGCTTGTAGAAAACTACAGCCCCTTGATGAACGACGCGCGCTTCTTGCCGGCGCCCATCAGGAACGAGAAGTCGTTGCCGGCGAGGACGAAGCGCATGCCCATGCCGATATATTTAGGCGCCAGATCCTCGTCGTAGATGCCGCCCATGCCGGGATGCTTGCCGGCGTTGCGGCAGGCCGAAATGGTACGGTCGAACGCCTTGACCACGTCGTCATGGCCGAGCTGGCCGGGGATGCCCATCTCGACGCAGAGGTCGTTGGTCCCGATCAGCAGGATG
>PBKC01000025.1 GCA_002721365.1 Rhodospirillaceae bacterium
AATTAATATTACTATAAATTCCAGAGGGCGGCTCCCCGTCGACGGCCAGCCGATTCCCGACAAGCCTCAAACGCGGCTGTGGCGTTATCACAAGCCGCGCGGGCTGATGACCACCCACAACGACCCGGAAGGCCGGCCGACCGTGTTCGACAGTCTTCCCTCGGACATGCCGCGGGTGATCTCGATCGGACGCCTGGACATGAGCTCGGAGGGATTGCTGCTGCTCACCAACGACGGCGAGCTGGCGCGGCGGTTGGAGCTGCCGACGACAGGCTGGGTGCGGCGCTATCGGGCGCGGGTGTTCGGTCAACCCTCTCCCGAGTCGCTGGCCAAGCTCGCCAAAGGCGTGTCGGTCGAGGGCATCGACTACGGCCCGATCCATGTCGCCATCGACCGTGTTCAGGGCGACAACGCCTGGTTGACGGTGTCGCTGAGCGAGGGCCGCAACCGCGAGGTGCGTCGCGTGCTTGAGCATGTCGGACTGACCGTCAACCGGCTGATACGTACCGCCTACGGCCCCTTCCAATTGGGGAACCTCGCTGTCGGGATGGTCCGCGAAGTTCCGCGCAAAGTGCTAGCCGAGCAGCTTGGCTCCAGCCCGCCGTCGAAGCGTCATGCGGATCGTCGCCGGGCGTAATAGAGGCCGCGGCCTCGACGTACCGCCGGGGAACGCGGTCCGACCGACCGCCGACCGGGCGCGTGAGGCCCTGTTCGACATCCTCGACGGCGGCCGGGTGTTCCCCGATTTCGATCTGACCGACGCGCGGGTGCTGGATGTCTTCGCCGGCAGCGGTGCGGTCGGCCTGGAGGCCTTGTCGCGCGGTGCCGCCAGAGCCGTCTTCATCGAGAACGGCCGCGAGGCTTTGTCGAGCCTCCGGCGCAATATCGCGGCGCTCGGCGAAACCGGCCGCACACGTGTTTTGGCGGCCGACGCCCGGCACCTTGGTGCCGCGCCCGAGGTCTTCGATTTCGTCTTCCTCGATCCGCCTTATGGCGTGGGCTTGCTCGGCCCGACCCTCACCGCCCTCACCGCCGGCGGTTGGCTCGCTCCCGGCGCGGCTGTGGTCGCGGAGCTCGCCGCGAAGGAACCCTTCGTGCCGCCGGAAGGGTTCCAGGTGCGCGACGAGCGTCGCTACGGCGCGGGCCGTTTCGTGTTTCTCATGCGCGGCGCCTTAGCGTCGTAAACGCCCGGTCGCCGATCCAGACAGTCACCATCGACAGTCCCGCCAGCGGGAAGACGATCCCCAGCACGATCGCCGTCGCGACGACGCCACGGCCAATCCCTCGCTTCTCCGGGCGCGGCGGCGCGGCGAGCCGCCCGCGGGGGCGGCGCTTCCACCACATGGTGATACCTGTGCCGACCAGGGCCAGGATGCCGATGCAGGGCAGAGCCATGAGTGCCTGGTTCGCCCAGCCGAAATAGTTTCCCATATGCAGGGCGACGCCCCATTCGACCGCCTTGGCGATGCCGCCATAGTCGGCGAAGGCGATGTCGGCCAGCACGGCGCCCGAATACTGGTCGATCTGGATCGTCCGCTGGCCCTCCGGCCGGTCGGGATAGGTGTAGGCCATGTAGACCCCTGTGGGGCCGCGCGGCGTGCTCAGCCGGTAGGGATCGCGCATCCCTTGGGACGCCAGGACGGCCGCCGCGGCGCCGATGCCGATCGGCGGCGCCGCCGCGCAGGGCGGCTCGCCGCACGCGGCCGGCGTCGAGGCCGGCATCGGCGCGTGGTGCAGCGTCCACGGCGCTTCGCCGACCGCCTCCGCGACCGTGACGCCGCCGCTCTGCAACGCGCGCCGCGTTCCGTCCGGGTATCCGGCACCGATGGCGTTGCTGAGAGGGGTGAGGACCTTGCCGCCCCACAGCGTCGCCCAGGGCAGGCCGCTCACGATCAGGAACAGGATCAACACGGCGGTATAGACCCCGCCGATCCGGTGCAGATCGCGCCAGAAATTGCGGCCGCGGAGACGGAGCCGCGGCAGCCAGACTCCGCCCGTCCGGCCCGGCCGCGGGAACCAGAGGTAGAGACCGCTCACCACCAGGATGAAGGCCCAGCAGGCCGCCAGCTCGACGATGGCGTCGCCGGTGTCGCCCAGCATCAGCGAGCCATGGGCGACGTCTGCGAAGCCTACCAGCGTCCGGGTGTAGACATAGTCGCCGAGCACGTCCGCGGTGCCGGGGGCGACGAACACCCGGATCGCCTCCCCGCCGGCCGTGGTGACGAAAAGCTGGGCGCTGCGGCCCGGCTCCGTCGGCGAATCGATCCGGGTGACCTGGGCGCCGGGATAGGCGTGCTCGGCCGTCGTCGCCCACCGGCTCGGCGGCAGCAGCGGGACCGCCGAGCGGGCGAAGGCGAGCTCTGGATAGAGCGCGTCGTTGATCTCGGTGTTGAACAGGTAGATCAGCCCCGTGATCGACAGGACGACCAGGAACGGGGCGACGAACAGCCCGGCATAGAAGTGCCAGCGCCAGATCGTCGCGTACCGCGTGCGGGAGGCATCCGTCATCGCGACGTCCCTAGAACCTGATCTCGTAGGTGAGATCGACGGAGCGCGGTGCCCCGATGAAGACCTGGGTCGCGCTGTACCCCGACCAGTTCGCGTAGAACGCGTCGGTGAGGTTGCGCCCGCGGAGCGTCAGGGTGCCGCCGCCCACGTCGTAGGCCGCCGCGGCATCGAACACTGTGTAGCGCGCCATCTCGATCGTGTTGGCGTTGTCGGTGAACGACGAACCGACATGGCGGGCATCGACCCGAAAGGTGAGCGGTAGCGATGCCAGACGATAGCTCGCGAAGGCGTTCACGGTGTGGTCGGGGACGTTCGGCGGCCGGTTTCCGGCGAGGCTGCGGCCGGCGCCGTCGGCCAGCTCGGTGAACTCGGCGTCGAGCAGGGCGCCGTTGATGCCGAAGCGCCAGTTGTCGGTGGGCGCGAAGGTCACGTCGACCTCGAAGCCCACCGTCCGCTGGCTGCCGCCCTGGATGGTGAGCGCCGGATTGGCGGGATCGCGGGTCAGGATGTCCTCCTGCTCGACCCGGTAGACCGAGGCGGTGGCGACCAACCGGTCGTCCCAGAAGGCCGACTTGACGCCCGCTTCCACCGACTGACCGGTCGACAATTCGAAGCTCGCCCGCGCCAGATTGCTGAGAAGCAACGTGGTGACGGGGATGACGGCCTGGTTGTACTGGGCGAACACGGCCGTGCCGGGGGCGAGGTCGTAGACGCTGCCGACCCGCCAGGACGTGCTGTGGAAGGTGCGGTCGAAGCTGGTGACCGTGCCGGCGTTCAAGTCGTCGATCCGCCGTTCCAGCGCGATGCGCTCATAGCGGAAGCCGCCCACCACCAGCCAGTCGTCGGTGACGTTCAGCGCGTCCTCGACGAAGACGGCATGTGTGTCGACGCTGCTGTCGAAGTTCTGGCGAGTGGCGAAATTGGCCGGGGTGTCGTCCGGAAAGACGCCGCGGGACGGCGCGAACGGATCGACCGAGGTCGTGTTTCCGAACCGGCGCACCGACCCGAATTCCGTCGCGATGAACTCGTACCCGGCGGCGAAGCGGTTGCGCATCCCGGCGATCTCGTCATCGTTCGAGAC
The DNA here is from genome assembly GCA_002721365.1 of Rhodospirillaceae bacterium. Lineage (GTDB taxonomy): Bacteria > Pseudomonadota > Alphaproteobacteria. The sequence continues at coordinate 3,590 of PBKC01000025.1, forward strand.
GGTGGCCCGGTCCGACCAGAAGCGGTGGTCGTGGGTGATCTTGGTCGTCGTGCGGTCGAACAGGCCGGTGCCGGCGTTGAAGGTGAAGTCTTCCGAGTTCGCCCAGAAACGGTCGGCGTCGAAGATGCTCAGTTCGTTGGCGATCTTCCAGCCGCCTCCGAGGTCGTAGGTGGCGTCGGTACGGAACCAGAAGGTGTCCGATTTCATCAGGCCGTCGGCGACGTTGTAGTTCCGGTCGCGCAATGCTTCGTCGACGACGAACCCGTTCGCGGTCGAGACGACGTCGCTGGGGTCGATCGCGGTCCCCCGCGGCAGCAGCGGCGCCCCCTGGTAGGGAGTGCTGAAGGTGTCGTGGAAATAGTCGAACGCCGCCGACAGCGACAGCCGGTCGGAGGCTTCCACCGTGATGCCGCTGGTGACGCCCACGGTCTCGGAATCGGTGTCGTCGACATAGCCGTCGGAGCGCGAATAGCTCAAGGTCGAGCGCGCCGCCGCCTTCGTCCCCAAGGGTTGGTTGACCCCGGCGCCGACCCGGGCGGTATCGAAGCTGCCGAAGCTCATCAGCCCCTCGACGAAGGCCTCGTCCTCGACCGGCTTCTTGGTCACCAGATTGATGGCGCCGGCCAGGGCGCCGGTGCCGTGGATCACCGAAGCGGGTCCCTTGAGGATCTCGATGCTCTCGAAGTTGAAGCTGTCGAAGTTCCGGGAGACCAGCAGCGGGTCGACCGCCCGCGCGCCGTCGACCGAATAGCCGTTGGCGGCACGGGAAAAGCCCCGCATCGACACCACCCCCGGCTCGCCCGGCAGGTTGCCCGAGGTGACGCCGGGGGCCGAATTGTAGACTTCGATCAGGTTGCGGAGGCCCTTCTCCCGGATCTCCTCCTCGGTGACGACGTCGACCGCCGCCGGGGTCTCGATCGGGGCTAGGCCGACATAGCTGCCGGTCTTGTTCTCTTCGGTCAGTTCCTGGGGAACGGCGTCCCCCTCTACTGTCACGGGATCCAGGACGACGGGACCGTCATCCGCCATCGCCGTCGCGGCGACCATCGCCGCGGCGGCCGTCATTGCGCTCAAACGCATCGCAAAAGCCTCTTCGCATACGGAATCGGTGATGCACCGCGCCCTTGCGCCGAGGCATGGGAGCAGCGGTCGGTTATGAGACGAAGGTCAGGCTGTGTGCGGTGGTGCGCGGGCGAAGCGGCCGCCGGTGGAAACCTGCGGCTTGCCGATGGAGGGAGGGAGGGGGGCGTAAGCAACTGCCAGCGAGGCGGCGGGCTGGGCCGGGTACCGGCACCGGTGCCGGCGCGATCAGCTTGGCGTGGAGCAGCAGGTAAGGACAGAGGACGCAGCAGCCGGGTCCCAGCGGACGCTGGGGGGTATCTCCATCCTGCTTCCCGTCGACCGGCAGCCACTGCGGCCCCTGCATGGTGCAGAGCGGGATGAGCTGTGCCTCGAAGGCCGCGCCCGGACGCCCGGCCTCATCCGTAGAGGCCCCGATCGGCGCAACGAAGAAGGGAAGGAAGACGTTGAAGAGCAGCGCAATCAGTGCAAGCACTGCCGGCGCGCCATTCTCAGTCGTCTTCATCTTCATGGGTCGATCGATGGCTTTATCTCGTGACGCTGCTGCATTGTCGCTCTGTGGCTCCACGGGAGCGAGGCGGTTGATACGTGATCCGTGAATCAGAAGATAGTGGTGCTGTAATCGAGTAGGTGAGACTTGTTCGCATACCCCGGCACATTGCGGCAACAGTGGCTGCCTGCCCTCGGTGCAGGCCCCCACGGCGTGGGCGGAACTTGAACACGCGTTCCGGCTGGGCCACGTTCGCAGGACTCTGGACTGCGAGGGGATCGCGATCGATGGCGATGACGAACCGGGATGGGAACGGCGGGGAGGCGAAGCCCGACGGCGAATTCGATGCGCTGATCATCGGCGCCGGCTTCTCCGGCCTGTACCAGCTTCACTGCCTGCGCGACCGCCTCGGCCTGTCGGCACGGGTCCTGGAGACGGCGGACGACGTCGGCGGCACCTGGTACTGGAACCGCTATCCGGGCGCCCGCTGCGATTCCGAAAGCCACTCCTATTCCTATTACTTCTCCAAGGAACTGCTGGACGAATGGGAGTGGACGGAGCGCTACCCGGCCCAGCCCGAGATCATGCGCTATCTCAGGTTCGTCGCCGATCGCCTCGACCTACGGCGCGACATCCAGTTCGAGACCAAGGTCCGTGCCTGCACCTATGACGAGGCCGAGAACCGCTGGCATGTCGAGACCGAGGCGGGCGAGCACTTCGTCGCGACCTATCTGATCTCGGCCGTCGGCTGCCTGTCGGCGACCAATGTGCCGGACATCCCCGGCCGCGACGACTTCGAAGGCGAGTGGTACCACACCGGCGAATGGCCGCATGACGGCGTCGACTTCCACGGCAAGCGCGTCGGCCAGATCGGCACCGGCTCGACCGGCATCCAGGCGGTGCCGGTGATCGCCGAGACCGCCGGCCAGCTCACCGTCTTCCAGCGCACCGCGAACTACAGCGTTCCGGCCCGCAACGGGCCCTTGACGCCCGAGCGCAAGCGCTGGATGCGCGAGAAGCAGGACGAGATCCGCGAGATCATCCGCAGCACCCCCAACGCCCACCCGTTCCGCATCTCGGAGACCAAGGTCTTCGACGTGGACGAGGACGAGCGCCGGGCGCTCATGGAAAAGGCGTGGGAGACGGGTGGGCTGCGCTTCCGCGCCTGCTTTCAGGACCTCCTCACCAGCAAGGCGTCGAACGACGTCGTCGCGGCGTTCCTGAAGGACAAGATCCGCGAGATCGTCAAGGACAAGGAGACCGCGGAGGCGCTGGCCGACATCGATCATCCCTACGCCGCCAAGCGACCGCCGATCGACACCAACTATTTCGAGACCTTCAACCGCGACAACGTCACCCTGATCAACCTCCGCGAGGATCCGATCCGGCGTATCACTCCTCGCGGCATCCGGCTGAAGAGCGGGCGGGAGATCGCACTCGACGTCATCGTCTTCGCGACCGGCTTCGACGCCATGTCGGGTCCCCTGCTGAGGATCGACGTCACCGGGCGCGATGGCCTGACGATCCAGGAGGCATGGAGCGCGGGGCCGCGCACCTATCTTGGCCTGCAGGTGGCGGGATTCCCCAACATGTTCACGGTTACCGGGCCGGGTAGCCCATCGGTCCTCTGCAACATGCCGGTGCCGATCGAACAGCATGTCGAGTGGATCACCGACTGCATCGCCTATATGCGGAAGAACGGCATCAGCACCATCGAGCCGTCGGAGGACGCGGTCGAAAGCTGGGTCGCGCACGTCAACGACTGCGCCAACAAGACGCTGCTGCCTGAGGCCGGCCACTCCTGGTATCTCGGCGCCAACGTCCCCGGCAAGCCGCGCGTCTTCATGCCCTATGCCGGCGGCATGGCCCGCTACCGCGCCATCTGCGAGGACATCGTGGCGAAGGGCTATGAAGGCTTCGTGATGGATGGGGGAGAGGGACAGGCTGCAGGCACGCGGCCGGCCGATTTCACGCCGGCGGGGGCAGCGGACCAGCCGGGGGTCTGACGACGGAGAGGGACCCGCGAGCGCCGAAGCTCGAAACAGCGTAGAATTTGCGCCAATGCTCCCCTGAAGACGGGAGCAACCGGGTCATATAAGCGCTGACCCAAGCGTTTCAGGGAGGATATCGCGTTGCTGCAGTTCGAACCGCTCGACGCCCCGTTCGGCGTCGCTGCCTATGGCGTGGACCTGGCGTCTGGGGTCGATTCGGAGACTTTCCGGGCGCTGGCCGACGCCCTCTATGCGAACCGCATCCTGGTGATCAAGGACCAGCATTGCGATACGGAGGCCTATCTCGCTTTCGGGCGGCAATGGGGGACGCCGATCCGGCACGTGCAGGAGAAGATCCGGTTGAACGGCCATCCCGACCTCGTTGCGGTCGGCAATGTGACCCGCGACCCGGACGACGACATCGCTCGCAACGGCGCCGCCTTCTGGCACACCGACCAGTCCTACGAGTCCGACATCGCCACGGCGACGATGCTCTATGCCATCACCATGCCGGCGACCGGCGGCGAGACCCGCATCGCCGACATGAAGGCGGCTTATGACGACCTCGGCGACGCCATGAAGCAGCGGATCGAAGGGCTGTCGGCGATCCACGGTTACGGCGCGGCATCGGGGCGCGACGGCGAGCGGCCGGTGGCGCCCTTGAGCCCGGAGCAGGCGGCACTGGTGCCGCCCGTCCGTCATCCTCTGGTGCGCCGCCACGGCGTCACCGGCGAGAAGGCGCTCTATGCGGTCGCCGGCACCCCGATCACCGTCGACGGCCTGCCCGAGTCGGAAGCGAACGAGCTTCTGGCGACGCTGAAGGCCCATGCGGTCCAGGACAAATACGTTCACGAGCATCGCTATTCGGTTGGCGACATCGCCATCTGGGACACGCAGATGACGCTCCATTCCGCCAAGCCGATCGGCCGCCCCGAGCCCGGCAACGAGCGGCTGCTGTGGCGGATCAGCGTTCGTGGTACGCCGGCCGTCTATTCGTAAGAGAGGCGTATCGGCATTTACGGCAACGCGCCCTCTTGCGGCATGCGCCGGGTCACCCTGCGGCTCGGCGCCGGGCGTTAGATCCTATTCGCCTACCGGACGCTGAAGCTGACACAATGCTATCTCTGGAGTCGCGCCGAGCCCGCGAGAGGTGCGCGCGGACAGGGAGGGAGGCACCATGAACGATGAAACCATCTTTGGCAGCCATAGGGGCGAGGGGGGACTCAGCGATGCGCAGTTCGCGCTGCTGCAGGAGCTGATCTTCGCCCGCGGCCCAGCCGGCGTAGAGGAAGAGGTTGCCGTCATCTGCCGGCGCGAGCTGGGTAAGGTCTGCGACTCGGTGTGGGACGACGCCACCGGCAACGTCATCGGCCTGATCAAGGCCGGGCCGCGGGGGGAGGGCGCTTCGGCACGACCGCCGGTGATCGTCATGGCCCATATGGACGAGATCGCGCTGATCGTGAAGCGTGTCTATGGCGAGGGCCAGCTTCGCGTCATCAAGCTGGGCGGCTTGAGACCCATGAGCTTCGGGCAGGTGCCCGTCGATATCATGGGCGACCATGGGATCGTGCCCGGCGTTCTCGCCATCGGCTCGCTGCACGTCACCAAGGAGACCGCGAGCCTGACCAATACGGGACATGTGGAGGGCGACCTCGACTGGTCCGACATGTTCATCACCACCAGGCTCTCGAACGAGCAGCTGCGCGAACGCGGGGTCCATGCCGGCAGCCGGGTGGTCGTCGGGCCGTATGCGCGCCGGCTGTTCTGCTTCGAGGACTGCATCGCCGGCCATTTCATGGACGACCGCGCCCTGCTCCTGGTCGGGTTCGAGGCGATGGCGGCGCTGAAGGCGGCGCGCGAGTCGCTGGCGCGCGACGTCTACTTCGTCTGCACCGTGAAGGAAGAGGTGAACAACGCCGGCGCCCACTTCGCCGCCAAGGCGCTGGCGCCGGAGGAAGTGGTCGCGCTCGAGGTCGGTCCGATCGCCGCGGAATACGATACCAAGCTCAACCATCACCCGATCGTGCTCTATGGCGACATGAAGGGCTTCTACTCGAAGTCGCTGGCCGACCGTCTGAAGGCGGCCGCAGAGGCGGAAGGACTGCAGCCGCAGCTCGCTCTGTTCGAGAATTTCGCGTCCGACGGCAGCGCGGTGCACTCGATGGGCAACACCGGGCGGGCGGGGACGCTCTGTATTCCCACGCAGAACACCCATGGGTTCGAGATCATCCACCGCGACGCCATCCCCGCCTGCGCGCGGACGCTGACGCGCTACCTGTTGAGCTGAGGCCGGAAGGGAGAGGCGCCATGGTGGTCGAAGCCCCCGATTACCCGATTCGGGAGCACAAGATGGTCGCCGAGGTGCCCGGCCTTTGCGTCCGGATCCTGGCGCTGAATGCCGGCCAGTGCGTCCCCTGGCACTACCACAGTCACGTCACCGACACTTTCGTCTGCATGGAGGGGCCGATGCGTGTCGAGACGCGGGCGCCGCGCGGCGAATACGTCCTGCGGCCGGGGGAGACCTGCGCCGTGCCGCCGAAGACCGCTCACTATGTCTCCGGCGTCGACCATGGCCCTTGCCGCTTCATGATCGTGCAAGGCGAGGGTGTCTACGACTTCGTCGCCATTCCTCCGAAGGCGTGAACGGATTGCCCGGTCCGCTCTGTTCGGGTCAGCCCCTCGACCGATTTCCGGCGGACCGACCGGCTCACGCGGCCTGTTAGCCGGATTAGCCGGCTGGGAGGCCCAGAACACCTCCAATGGATAGTGATTTCGTCGCCGCGGAGAGTGCTATTATCCAACCCAATATCGTTGTTCGCCGTTCAAGGAAATTTGCATGCTCGGACCAAGAGAGACATTCAGATCGAAAGGCCTGAGGATTGCGCTGATCGGCAAGGTCGTCGGCCTCGCTGTCCTCATGCTGGGTGGGGTCGTGCGACCCGCGGCGGCAATCCCGACGCCCGGCGGGTTTTCGGACGACGCCGGGGCGACGTTGTTCACGCCCTTGAGCGACCCGTTCTTCGCCATCGAGGTATCGGATCTGCTGGGCAGTGTCGGCGCGGCATCGGAATTCGGCTTCTACCTGCCGAGTGCTCCCGGTTCGCTGGTTCCGATCTTCGATTCCTCGGATCAGGGCCCGCCCGATCAGGTCGCGCTGATCAGCTTGTCGGGGGGCTTGGTCGTCGATGCCGACGCCGGTGCCGCGCAGGGGACGTTCCCGGCGCTCGCCAGCGATTCGACGATCGGGTTCTATCTGACGCTGTTCCAGGGGACGCCGGACGAGCTGACGCTGTTCACCGATCCTCTGCTCAATCCCGGCGGCGGCGATTTCGCGCAGGCGTTCCAGTCCCTGTCGGACGATACGTTCTTCGTCAATTTCGAGGACTTCGGCACCGCAACGTCACTCGGCCAGTACATCATCTCGCCGATTGCGGTGGCGGTGATCTCCGAGCCATCGGCCTTGGCGCTTTTCGCGGCAGCTCTTCTGGGGCTTTTCGTCCTGCCGCGTCGGAGCCGACTGCGTTTCGGATCGTCGGCGGCCGTCTGAAGCAAGAGCCTGTTGGCCGGCGGTCTCCGGCCGGCACTATTCCCGCATTCGCCTCCGATCGGACTGGTCCGGTCGGAGGCTTTCTTTTATGGCGGGTCGGGTCAGCGGTCCGGACTCAGCCAGCTTTCCAGGGCATGGCCCATGGCCACCATGCGGGCGACCTGTTCGGGGCTGGTGACATAGCCGGAAATGGTATCGAGCGCCTGCTGTGAGAGGTCGAGCGTAGCCGGCCGCAGCCATGCCATACCGGCGGCTTCCTCTAACGCTAGCGACACGAGCCGGGCGCTCGCCCCGGCGATCGTACCTTGGGCCTGAAGCGGTGCGAATGCACCGTAGGCGATTGCGAGCAGGCCCGGCCAGTGCGCCAAATGGCGCCAGAGGGTGGCGACCCCGGAGTCGATGCCCGACGCTCCGAACGAATTGACGTACCGGACCATCTCCCAGGTTTCGGCCGTGATTTCCTCCCGCGCCAAGAGTGGCCGCAGCGATGGCCAGGCCGGTGCAGGGGCGGGCCGGACGTTCGCGGCCTTGTCCGCAGACGGTGGCGTGATCAGCGCCGCCAGAGCCACGAGGTTCATTCCGTTGGATCGGTTGTAGGCGGCGAGGATCGCGCGGATGTCGGCGAGCTCATGCTCGCCGATACCGACACAGGCGAGTTGCGTGGGCGCCAGCGGTTCCGGCCGGGGCAGGTCGGCGCCGGCGACGATCCTGGCCAGGCCCGGTTCCGGCAGGCCGCTCTCGAAGATCGGCTTCGTCACCGCCCAGGTGGCTTCGAGACTGTCATCCATGCCCGCCAGACCGCGCCAGATCGATGTCACCAGCGGAATCCCCATGGTCTGCCGGATATCGGCGAAGACCTCGGCCGTCCGCCCTGTCGCCGTCGCCTCGTCGATCGCAGTCACCGGGTCATACGAAAAATCAGAAGCCATGCCACCTTTCCTTCCCCTTGGGCCATCCTAGAGACGCGGACCGATGCAACCCTGCATGAGCTTTCAGGGCGGATCCAATGATCATCCGGTTTGGCAGGGGGTAGCGGAGTGACGTGGCCGGAGACAATTCGAGCCAGCCCGTCTACGCCGGGACTTCGGAGGGCCTTCCCTCGTCCGGCGATCTGCAGGTGGCTTGCTCTTCGAAGCTCGAAAAGCGGAGGTGGTGGGCGCGGCTGGGATTGAACCAGCGACCCCTACGATGTCAACGTAGTGCTCTCCCGCTGAGCTACGCGCCCTCCGAGCCCTGAGCGTTGCGCCCGGGCTCCGCATCGTGGAGGCCGGCACTATAGCGAAAGACGCTTCTATTGCAACGGGATTGGGCCGGCTTTCGGTCCGGTTTGTCGGTACTGCTGCCGGAGGCCATGGAGCTGGTTGCAACCGGCGCTGTCGCGGCGAAAAAATGGGCCGGCGAACGCTCGCCGGCCCGGAAGGGGTGAGCCTGCTCAGAGGCCCGCTCACACAGCGATGATCACTTCTCCGGCAGCTGGTAGCCCTTCTTGCCGAGGCGGATCTTGTAGAGGCTCTTGCCCGACGTGACGTAGAGCAGATTGGCATCCTCGCCGCGGCCCCAACCGAGGTTGGTCGGCAGCTCGTAGTTGTCGGCACCAGGCTCGCCGGTCGAGATGTAGCCGATTTCCTTGCCCTCCGGCGTGTAGATGTAGATGCCGGGGCGGCTCTCAGCGCGGACGGCGGCGTAGATGTTGCCGTCCTCATCACAGGCGATGCCGTCGGGACCGCTGTCCGGGAAGTAGTCGACCAGCACGCGGCGGTTGCTCACCGTGCCGTCCTCGGCCAGGTCATAGGCCTGCAGGACGTGATGACCGCCCATCGGCGGCTGATCGGTGTCGTCCATCTGCATGAAACCGAACCAGCCGTTGTCGTTGCTCACCACGTAGAGCGTCTTCTGGTCGGGAGAGACCAGAACGCCATTGGTCTTGCCGCCATTGGTGATGATGCGGTCGACCGAGCCGTCGGGATCGAGACGATAGACGGCGTAACCCGGCTGGTTGATCGGCTCGTGACCCAGATAGCGGGGGTCGCTGAAGTAGATGCGGCCCTTTTCGTCGATCGAGACGTCGTTGAGGGCGTTGTAGGGCTGGCCGTTGTAGAGACCGGAGAGGATGTAGCTCTTGCCGGTCTTCATGTCGGTCTTGATCAGCATGCGCCCGCCATAGTCGGCGCCGAGCGCGGCGATCATGTTGCCCTCGGCATCGAATTTGAGGCCGTTCGACATGCCGCTGGGGCTGCGCCACACGGTGGTTTCACCCGTGTTCGGGTCGTGCTTCCAGATGTTGCCGGCCTGGAGGTACTTGCCCGACGGGTCCTTGCAGAACTTGGTGAAGGTGATGTCGCTGAAATAGACCATCCCGTCGGGGGCCACCTGGACACCTTCCGTCAGCACGCAACCGACGTCGAAGATGCGCTCGAGCTTCGCGCCTTCGGGGACGAAGGCGGTGTCACCTGTCGGCGCCGGGAAGCCCGGGTCTTCGGCGAACGCACCGGATGCGAGGACGAGGCCTGCCCCGAGAACGGTGCCGAACGCGGCTTTTCTCAGGATCGTGTGAGCTTTCATTTTTTATTCCTCCCTGATTCTTCCTCTGTGGTTGTGGCGGTCTTTCCGCCATCGGCGGCCGTGTTCGTCACGCCCGCAACGAGGCATGCCGCCTCGCGGTGGCATGCCTCGTTTCCCTCATGGACGACCGTACCGGCTCGGCAGAGCCGGGACGGCCGTCCCGTCATCTTCATTTCTTTTTTCTGACGTCTCCTCCCCGGAGATGACGGCGGGTCAGGCCGCCGTGGTCTTGCGTTCCTCTTCGTAGACGGCGAAATAGCGGCGGGCCGAGCCGCGCTGATTCTCGTAGATCGAGCCTTCATGGTCGCCGCGCGGATAGGGCATGCGGATCGGTGCCGGAACGACGCGTGGAACATTGGTCTGCGTTCCCCGCACCACCCGGTCCGAGAAGTCGTCGTAGTCCTTGACGCCCAGCAGGGGCCATGCGTCGGCGGCGGCGTATTCGTGGAGCAGCAGCTTGCGCGATCGCGTCGAAGTGTTGAGCGACGATCCGTGAACGAGGCGCACATGATGAATCGTCATCGATCCCGCCTTGCCGGTCAGCGGCACCGCCTTGGAGAAGTCGAGGCCTGTCGCCTCGGGATCGAGGGCACCGCAGAACCGGCCCTCCGCATGGTGGTCGTAGGTCGGGCCCTTGTGGGTTCCCGGCAGGACCATCAACGGTCCGTTCTCGATATCGCAATCGTCGAGCAGCAGGCCGGTGGCCAGCAGGTCGTCATTGGTATGGGGGTAGAATGCCCAATCCTGGTGCCATTCCACGGCCGCGCCGTAGCCCGCCGACTTCATGTTGAGCTTGGTGCCGTGCAGGCGGATGTCCGGACCGAGCAGCGAAGCGAGAACGTCGGTGATGCGCGAGTCGGCAGCCAGTGCCTTGAACCGGGGATGATGCTTGTGCGGGGTCTTGATGCGACGAACCCGCGGCTTCTCCGGCGTATGGGTAAGTTCAAGGTCGTAGACCGAATCGTTTTCGGACACGAACCGCGCCTTTTCCACGAACCCGTCGATCAGCGCGCGCATTTCGGCGATCGTTTCGGCATCGACCACGTCGGGAACGACCAGGTAGCCGTTCTCGCGGTAAAAGGCGACTTGATCTTCGCTGAGCATAGGGCCCTCTTTCATGGCATTAGGTGTATGGTAGCGCTAACATGTGAGGGCGTCAATGGTTCGCCGTCAGGGGAGGAGTCTTTCGGATCATGACTGACGACTCGATCGATCGGCCGTCGCGGGGCCGCGCCACGGGCCGTGTGACGATGGCGGATGTCGCGGCGCTCTCCGGCGTTTCCGCGATCACCGTCTCACGCGCGCTGCGTCATCCCGATAAGGTATCGCCCGAGACGCGGGCCAAGGTCCAGGCGGCGATCGACACCCTGGGTTACGTGCCCGATCTCGTCGCCGGAAGTCTGGCGTCCAATCAGAGCCACATCGTGGCGGCGGTGGTGCCGACGATCGGCGGGACGATTTTCGTCGATACGGTCAAGGGCATGGCGGACGCGCTCCGCGAACAGGGCTATCAACTGCTGCTCGGCGACAGCGGTTATTCCCTGGTCGAGGAGGCGGCGCTGGTCGATGCGTTCCTCGGGCGGCGGCCGAACGGGCTGATCCTCACCGGCGTCCACCATGAGCCCTCGGTCAGGACCCGCCTCGCCGCCGCCAAGGTGCCGGTGGTCGAGGTCTGGGACGTGAGCGACCGGCCGATCGACATGGTGGTCGGTTTCTCCAACTTTCGGGCCGGCTACGAGATGACGGCCCATCTCGCCCGTCGCGGGTACCGCAAGATCGGGTTCGCCGCCGGACTCACCTTCGGCGACCAGCGTTCGACGGAACGCAGGCGGGGCTATCGAACGGCCCTGGAGGAATTCGATCTCGGCCCGGAGCGTGCCTTGGAGGTGCCTGAGGCCGCCGAGTTCGGTCGTGGGCGCGAGGCGCTGGTGGCTCTTCTTGCCCGCTATCCCGACATCGACGCGGCGTTCTTCAGCTCCGACGTGCTGGCGGTCGGCGCGTTGTTCGAATGTCAGCGGCGCGGCTGGCCCGTTCCCGACCGCATCGCCATCGCCGGCTTCGGCGATTTCGGTATCGCCGCCGAGACCATTCCGGCCCTGACGACTGTCCGCATTCCCGGCCGCGAGATCGGCCAGCGGGCCGCCGGCATGCTGCTCGACCGCTTCGCTGGCGGCGGCGCGGAACCCGGCACGGTGCTCGATCTCGGTTTCGAGGTCGTCGCCCGTGCGAGCGCGTGAGACGGACGGAGCCAGCATGTCCCCGGATTTTCGGCTGACCTTGACCGACCTGCATGCCGCGCCGGAGGCGGCATTGACCATTGGGGGAGACGACGACGTCGCGGCGGTGTTTCTCCGTACCGGTGCCCTCCTGAGGCGCGATGCCGTCGAAGGGGCGGAACGGGCGTGGCTTGTCCGGCAAAGCGAAACATGGCGGGCGGGACCGGAAGGAGCGGTGCTGTGGTGCTGGCGGCTGAGCTCCGGCGCTCCAAGCGACTGGGCTGCCGAAGGTGTTTCGTCCAGGACGCTTCTCGCCGTGTCCGCGCCGCCGGCTGAAGACGGCCGTCTCATCCTCCGCTGCGACAGCGTCGCCTTTCCGCCGGGCGGTTGCGCCTATCTCCACACCCATCGGGGGCCGGGCATCCGCTGTCTCGCCGAGGGCCGCATCCGCGTCGATACCGAGGGGACCTCGACCGATTACCTGCCCGGTGGGGCCTGGTTCGAGTCCGGCCCGGAACCTGTGTTCGCCCAGGCCGCGGATGACGCGCCGACGCGTTTCATCCGGGCGATGCTGCTGCCGCCCGATCTCCTGGGGAAGAGCTCACTCCGCTATGTGCGTGAGGAAGACCGCGAGAAACCGAAATCTCAGCGCTATCAGGTCTTCCTGGACGAGATCGTCACCCTGCCCTGACTCTGGTGACGGCCACTCAGTCGTAGAACATCGTCGGCAGCCACAGGGCGACTTCCGGGAACAGCAGCACGATGGTAAGGCCGAGGAGCTGAAGGCAGATAAAGGGCCACAGTGCGGAGAAAATGTCCTGAAGGCTTATCTCCGGTGGCGCCACGCCCTTCAGGTAGAAGGCCGCCGGCCCGAAAGGCGGGGTGATGTAGGACACCTGCATGTTCATGCAGAACAGGATGCCGAACCACACCGGATCGAAGCCCAGGGACACGATGACCGGGACGAAGATCGGCATGGTCAGCAGGCAGATGCCGATCCAGTCCATGAACATGCCGAGGACGATCAGGATCAGCATCATCACCAGGACGATGCCCAAGGGACCGAACGGCAGCCCGGTGATCAGCCCGCCGACGAACCGGGTACCGCCCATCAGGTTGTAGACGCCGATCAGGGCGTTGGCGCCGAAGGTGAGCCACAGCAGCATGCCGACGGTGTTCATGGTCTGGAACAGGGCGTCGCGCAGCATCGGCCAGTTGAGTTCCTGCCGCACGGCCGCCGACAGCAGCGCGCCGGCGACGCCCATGCCCGCCGCCTCGCTGACCGAGGCGATCCCGCCGTAGATGCTGCCCAGTACCCAGACCGCCACCAGCATCGGCAGGGCGATGCCCTTGAGCAGGCGGAGCTTCTCGCGGAGCGGCATCTGCCGCTCTTCGAGGGATGCGGCGGGGCCCAGGCTGGGATTGAGGTAGCAGCGGATCAGGATGTAGCCGATATAGATCGACGCCAGCATCAGACCGGGAACGATGGTGGCGATGAACAGATCGCCGATCGGCACGTTGGCGGTCAGGCCGTAGATGATCAGCACGATCGACGGCGGGATCATCGTCCCTAGCGAGCCGCCGGCGCAGATCGTGCCGATGGCGAGCTTGCGGTCGTACTGGCGGTTCAGCATCTGCGGCAGGGCGATCAGGCCCAGCAGGACGATCTCGCCGCCGATGATGCCGGTCATCGCCGCCATGATGATGGCGACGATCATCGTCTGCACGGCCAAGCCGCCGCGCAGGCCGCCGGCCAGGACGTGCATGGCGCGGTAGAGGTCGCGCGCTACCCCCGATCGTTCGAGGATCGATGCCATCAGGATGAACATCGGCACCGCGACCAGCACGTATTCGTTGACGAAGCTGTAGGTGCGGCTGGCGATCAGGAACAGGCTGGGTGCGCCGAACTGCAGCAGCCCGGCCGTCACCGCGACGATACCGGTGACGAAGGCCAGCGGCAGGCCCATCATCAGAAGGATGCCGATGGCCGCGACCATCAGCAGGGTAATGGTTCCGATATCCATGGCTAGTCGTCGCTCCGACGGCGGGCGAGCTGCCAGAGATGGGCAAGGCCCTGGATGAACAACAGCGCCGCGCCGATCGCCAGCGCGGTCTTGACGATCGGTGGCAGCGGCAGGTTGGACGCGGTGCCCGTTCGCTCGACGATCGCCACCGACTTGGCCGCCTGATTGTAGGTGGCATAGGTCAGCAGCCCGACGAAGACCAGCATCACCAGGTTGTTGACGACGTCGAGCACCCTTTGCACTCGCGCCGGCAGCATTTCATAGACGATGCTGATGCGGATGTGGTCGCGCCGCTGCAACGTGTAGACGCCGCTCATCACGAAGGCTAAGGCCGACAGCGTGATGGTGATCTCATGCGCCCACACGGTCGGCGCGTTGAACACATAGCGGGAAATGACCTCGTAGACGGTCACCACGACGCTGATGAACAAAAGCAGGCTGAACAGCTCTCCGATCCGCCGCGACACCAAGCCGACGGCGGAGGCGACGCGGTCGCCGACATTGCGGTCAGACATCGGTCTGCCGGGCGGTGGTCAGGCGATCGGTGGGTCCTCCGCCTGCGCGGAGGACCCACCGGCCGTTCATGTTCGGGCGCATCTTGGCGACTTGCCGGTCAGTCGAGCAGGCCGATTTCGCGGAGATAGGCCATCTGGGCGTCGTAGGCCTTCTTGGCCAGCGGGCTGCGGTCGGCCCAATCCTTCCAGATGCCGACGGCGACCTCGCGAAACTTGCGACGCTCTTCGTCCGACCAGTCGATGATGGTGATCCCGTTCTTCCTGGCTTCCCGAACCCGTTTCAGATCCTCGTATTCGAGGTGCTGGACCATGTCGCGCGCATAGTCGCGGACGGCGACGGTCATGATCGCCTTCAGATCGTCGGAGAGAGCGTCCCAGCGGTCCTGGTTCACCGAGACCTCGATTACCGGCATCGAGTGGATGCCGGGATAGATCGGGAACTTGGCGATGCGGTGGAAGCCGATCTGGTCGTTCATCGAGAACGTCCCCCAGTCGGCGGCGTCGACGACGCCGCGTTCGATGGCCGTGTAGACCTCGGCAACCGGGAGATTGACCGGAGAGGCGCCGACCGCCTCGAAGATGCGCTGCGCCATGCCTTCGGGGGAGCGCAGCTTGACGCCCTTGAAGTCGTCGGCGCTCTCGATCGGGATGGTGGATACGAACGATTCCTTGCCCGTCCAGGTGCCGCCGATGAAATAGAGCCCGTAAGGGCTCAGAAGCTCGCGCATCAGCTCGTTGCCGCCGCGATATTCGAGAAAGGCCTGGTCCTGGAACGGATGCTCGTAGGCGGCGATCAGGTCGCCGAGAATCGCGAAGGCCGGGTCCTTGCCCGAGAAGTAGACGGTCGAGGTGATATGGCCGTCGAGCAGACCGGCCGCCACGGCGTCCATGGTCTCGTTGTAGGAGACGATGGCGCCCACCGGCATGATGTTGAGCTTGATGCGGCCGGCGGTCATGCGGTCGACCCGCTCGGCGAAATCCTGGCCGATGTCGAAGATGATCTCGCCGGCCTGCGCGGCGATCTGCATGTTCCACTCATGCTCCGCGGCGCGTGCCGGCGCATGGGCGAGCAGGGTTGCCGCGCCGGCTGCAATGAGGAGCCGGCGGGCGTGATTGATGAAGGACATGTCGATCTCCGCGCTTTACTCGGACGGACCGAGCAGTCCAAGGGTGGTGAGGAAGGCCATGTGCGAGTCGTAGATGCGCTGGGCCATTTCGCTGCGCTCGGCGTAGGTCTTCCAGACGCCGGCCGCCACTTCGCGGAACTTGCGCCGTTCCTCCGAACTCCAGTCGACCAGCTCGACGCCTTCCGCCTCGGCTTCGTGCGCGGCCTTGTCGTCTTCCAGGCCGACCTTCAGATACATCTCGTGACCGAAGTCGCGGGCGGCCGCCTCGACGATTGCCTTGATGTCGTCCGGCAGCTCGTTCCAGCGGTCCATGTTGACCGCGATCTCCGCCATCGGCGTCGAGTGGAAGCCGGGATAGAGGGGATAGGGGGCGATCTTATGGTAGCCCAGGTCCTGGTTCATGCTGAGCGTGCCCCAGTCGGTCGCGTCGATGACGCCGCGCTCCAGCGCCGTATAGACTTCGCTGCCGGGAATGTTGACCGGCGCCGCGCCGATCGCCTTGAAGATCTCCTGCCCCATGCCTTCGGGCGAGCGGATCTTCACGCCCTTGAAGTCCTCGACCGTGCGGATCGGCATCTTGGCGGGGATCGACTCGACGCCCCACCACACGCCGGCGACATAGTAGATGTTGTATTTGGCGTAGAGTTCGCGGGCGAGTTCCAGTCCACCGCCGTAATAGAGCCACATCTCCATCTGGCGGGCGCTCTCGTAGCCGCCGTTCAGGTCGGCGAGAAGGGCGAAGGCCGGGTCCTTGCCGGCGAAGTAGCCGGAGCCGCTCTGATGGCCATCCAGCAGCCCGGCCGAGATCGCGTCCAGCGTCTCGTTGTAGGCGACGACGGCACCCACCGGCAGCGGCGTGATCTCCAGCCGCCCGTCGGTCATCGTCTTCACGCGGTCGCAGAAGGCTTCGAAGAGCTTCTGATTGATCGTCCCGGCCTGCCACAGGGACTGCATCTGCCAGTGGAATTTCGCCGCGGCGTGGGCGTCGACCCCTGACAGAACCATCCAGGCACCGACGAAGACGGACAACAGGCGCGTTGCGCGCTTGCCAGCGTTCATACTTCCTCCCTGTCGCCGGTACGTGCCGCTCGCCCTGCATGAGGCGAAGCGTGCCGTCCGGCCTTTCTTGTGTTGCCTCCGCCCCGCGACCGGCCCAGGCCGGTAACGGATCAGGAGGTGCGGGCGCGTCCCTTATGGCGGAACGTCACCCGCGTTCGATCAACGGTAGCCGCTGCGGTCCGTGCCTGCGTAAAGAATCTTGGCCTGATCGTCCGCCACCTGCTTGTGAAGCGCCACCGCATCAGGATGAAGGTCCGCCTTGGGCGGGCTTTCGAGCTGGAAATGCCCGTATTCGTCGACGCCGCGCACCAGCATCGCATAGTCCTTGGGGCCGTTGACCTGACGCACATAGGTCGGGATGTAGCGGATGGCGAAGCCGATTCGCCGATCGTCCGACTGGTTGGGCGGCGAGCCGTGGAACAGACGGACGTGATGAAGCGACATCTCGCCCGGATGCAGAACCACGTCGACGGCCTGATCCTCGTCAACCTCGACCGCGATCTCCTGACCGCGGGTCAGCAGATTGTTCTCGGCGAAGGTATCGCTGTGGGCGACCTGTTCCTTGTGCGTGCCCGGAATGACGCGCATCGCGCCGGACTCGATCGAGCTTTCGGAAAGCGCGACCCAGGCGGTAACCACGTCGGGTTCACTGAGACCCCAGTACGTCGAGTCCTGATGCCATGACACGTAGCTCGGGTCGTGGGCTTCCTTGATGAAGAAGGACGACGCCCAAACCAGAAGATTGGGACCGAGGATGTCTTCGACGGCATCGAGAATCGCCGGATGACGAATGGTCTGGTCCAACCAGGTGAAGATGAGATGCGGCTTGTGCCGAAGCGAACCCTTGAACGCTCCGCCCTGGGCGCGCTCGGCGGCTTCGAGCTCGGTCCTCAGCATTTCCGCGTCGTCCGATGGCATTACGCGGATAGGGAACAGGAAGCCGTCGCGGCGAAACGCCGAGACTTGAGCATCCGACAGTAGCTTGGGCAAGGCGTCCTCCTGATCCTTCTTATATTTCTTACCAACTATCACACGCTCGGGACCGCTCCAAGTGCGGCCGCGGCGGGGAGGGTTTGCGGCAGGTGCGGCCCTTCTACTCAGGCGATTGATTCCCAATTCCCCTGCTCGGCCAGGTAGTCTCCGAGGAACGAAGGCTGAAGATGATAGGCGTCGAGGTGCCGTCTTCCGTGGGCGATGCCGTCGTCGTTCGCCGTCCAGGCGAATGCATCGATCATCGCCAGCGACCGGGCGGCGGTGGCGCGGCGGAGATGGCGATTGAAGCCGGCGACAGTATCGAGAAGCAACGTCCGGTCGTCGGCACTCATGATCGAGATGT
Organism: Rhodospirillaceae bacterium; assembly: GCA_002721365.1. Classification (GTDB taxonomy): domain Bacteria; phylum Pseudomonadota; class Alphaproteobacteria. Next base: position 21,537 of record PBKC01000025.1, read on the forward strand.
CGACGTTCGGCGCGGGAACGCCATGAAACGCGATGTCGTCGGTCTTCGGGGCCAGACTGGCGGCCACGAATTCGACATAACCGTCGACCAGATCGGCGATGGCGCCGTCCAGATCCTCGCCTGGATGCCCGCGGTGGTGGCGGGCGATCCCTTCGTCGTGGCGGCAGTCGATCTCGCCGAACATGGCGACGACCGGAACGCCGGACGGAAGCTCGGCGGCAGCATGCCGGAAATAGGCCTTGAAACCGTTCATCGCCGGCGACGCCAGATGCCATGCCTTGCAGCCGACGATCAGGCGGGGGACGACCCGATACTCAGCATTCCGCCAAGGGATCCGCGTATGGGCGGGCGACAGGCAATGGCTGTCGCCGATCGCATAGAGCGACGGTCCGGACTCGGTGAAGAGCGACTGGTGTGCCTTCCGGAAATGGAGGAGGTGGACGAGGTAGTGCTCGTAGATGCGAAGCGCTTGGCGATTGGGAAAGTCGGGCGCGTCGCTCATCGCTCCGCGGCAGCCTTCGAGCCATTGTATGCAAGCCGCGGGGTCGTTCTCGATCTGAGCGGCGATGGCGGCAAGCACCCGCATGCCGGCTTTGGGGCCAGGCCCGAGCCCCGGAACGGCCACGGCGCGATCGACCGCCGCCCAAAGGGCCGCCGGCCGTCGGGCGGAAAGCAGGCCGATACCGAGATTGAGATGGGGTGCCGGCGCTTCCGGGGCCGCGACAACGGCTTGTGCCAAGGCCTGTGCGGCGTCTTCCACGCGCCCGGTTTCCTGCAGGGCATAGGCGAGGGCGGTATGAGCATTGACCAGGTCGGGGCGAAGTACGGCGGCCCGGGCGAGGATCGGAACCGCCTTCGCCGTCTGGCCGATGTCCCGCAGCAGGTTGCCGAGGGCGATGTGCGGTTCGGCCGAACCCGGCATCAGGGCGATGGCCCGCGTCAGCGCCTCTATGGCGCGTTTCGGGCGACCGAGGCCCTTCAGCGCGAGCCCATGGGTGACGTGGAAGTTCCCGATCCCGGGCTTCAGCCGCAATGCGGTTTCGACGAGTTCGGCTGCCTTCGCGAACTGGCCGCGATCCTGGCAGACGAGCGCCAGTCCATGCAGCGCTTCGGCACTGTTCGGAAACCGGCCCAGGATATCTTCGTACAGCGCCGCTGCCGGATCGAGCCGGCGGGCACGGAGCATGCGGTCGGCCAGGGCCAGCGGTCCGGCGATCTCCGGCGGAGGGGGGGACTCGTCGTTGGCGGGGTCGGTCATGGGCGGACTCCGGCATGCGGCATCGACGGCCGTACCGCGCCCATTCTCTCGCCCTTCGCCGAAAGATGGAATGCATCGAAAAACGAAGGCGGCGCCGAGACGCCGCCTTGAGCTCTTCCGATGCCGTTCTGCATCGACCGCTTCTGCTTATGCCCGCCCGCGCCACGCTTCGAGCGGGCGCCGTCGAGCTCAGGGCGGAGGCGGGGGGCGGGCTGCGCCCAGTCCCCGCCGCGCTCCGTTTCTACCTGAACAGCGACAACAGGATCTGCGGCGAGGCGTTGGCGATGCTGAGGGTCTGCGCGGCGAGCTGCTGCTTCACCTGCAGGGCCTGCAACTTCGCGGATTCCTTCGCCAGATCCGCGTCGACGATGCTTCCCAGGCCTTCCTCCACGGCGTCGACGATCGAGCCGAGGAAGTTGTCCTGGAAATCGATCGCACGGGCGTCCGCACCGAGCTGACCCAGCGAGGTGCCGACCGTGTCGATCGCCGTGTTGACGACCGAGAGCGCCGCGGTGGCGGCGGTGGTCGTCGACAGGTCCTCCGCATTCAACAGGTCGAACACGTTCGACTGGAGGTCCTGGGCACGGATCGTCAACGTCCCGCCGCCCGTATCGGCGATCACCGACACGTCCGCGGACGTCGCCTGCAGCATGTTCTTGCCGTTGAACTCCGAGTTCTGGATGAAGTTCAAGACCTGGTCGACGAGCTCCGTATAGTCGGCGTCCAGAATGCCCTGCTGCGAGGTCGTGTTACCGGCGTTCATGCCCTCCGTGATCTTCTTCTTGATATCGGCAAGAAGGTTGGAGATCTCGGTGGTGCCGGAGATGGCGACCGTGGCGACACCGCGACCGTTGGCGAGGCCCTGCTGGACAGCACCCACGGCTTTGATCTCGGCACGGATGCCCTGGGCGATGGCGAAGGACGAAGCATCGTCCAGTGCGCCGATCACCTTCAGACCGGTTGAGACCCGGTCTTGCGTCTTGGACAGGTCCATATTGGTCGAGTTGAGGTTGCGCAGTGCAACCATCGCCCCGACATTCGTATTAATCGAGTTCGATAGAGCCATAACTGGCCTCCTTCGTGGTGGTGTAACCACAGTCATTGGTCGCTGGTCGGGACCGCTTCTGCTGGACCGGCGACCACACCCATTCCCAAATCAATGACGCGTCCGCCGCTGGTGGAGCGCGGTCGGCCAAGGGTCTCGGCGGCAGCGAAATGGCTGCCCGATGGCCGAAGGGACGAATGCGGTGAAGGTGACGTCGCGACGATTGCTGCGCGGCATCGGGGTACGCAGCGGCGGACGTCGAACGAGGTGGTGATTTTGCGTGAGCCATTTCTCGGCCTTCTGAGGCGGGGGCGCGATTTCGGCGCCGCCGCTTTCCGATGCCTTTCCCGTTAGCTGAAGAGCTGCAGGATGATCTGCGGCGAAGCGTTGGCGATGCTCAGCGACTGGACGCCCAGCTGCTGCTTCACCTGCAAGGCCTGAAGCTTGGCGGACTCCTTGGCGAGGTCCGCGTCGACGATCGAGCCCAGGCCCTCGTCGGTGGCGTCGAGCACCGCCGTCAGGAACGTGTCCTGGAAGTCGATCGACCGGGCGTCCGCGCCGAGCTGGCCGAGCGCCGTATTGATCGTGTCGATGACCGTGTTGACGACCGTCAGCGCGGCGGTGGCGTTGGTGGTGTCGGTCAGGTCCTCGGCATTCAGCAGATCGAAGACGGTGGACTGGAGGTCCTGGGCGCGCAGCGTGAGGGTGCCGCCGGAGGAGTCCGAAATCACCGCCACGTCGGTCGACGTCGACTGAAGAAGGTTCCGGCCGTTGAACTCCGCGTTCTGGATGAAGTTCAGGACCTGATTGACCATCTCGGTGTAGTCGGCATCGAGGATCCCCTGCTGGGCGGTGGTGTTGCCCGGGTTCATCCCCTCGATCGCCTTCTTCTTGATGTCGGACATCAAGTTCGAGATCTCGGTCGCGCCGGCGATGGCGACGGTAGCGACGCCTCGGCCGTTCGAGAGACCCTGCTGAACGGCGGAGATCGCCTTCAGTTCGGCTCGGATGCCTTGTGCGATCGCGAACGATGACGCGTCATCCTTGGCACCGATGACTTTGAGACCTGTCGAGACCCGATCCTGGGTCTTGCCCAACTCGGTGTTGGTGGCATTCAGGAACCTGAGCGCCACCTGTGCGCCGACGTTGGTATTAATAGAATTCTGCAGTGCCATGAGGCTTCTCCATCGCAGAACCGAAATTCCGGATCAGTGATGGCAAGCCCTGTGCCAAGGCGGATGATGGGAATATCTTATTGAAATAAAGGAATATTTTTTGGCGCAATGCCGGCCGCGCCGATGCGGGGCGGCAGTTGCTACCGGGTCAGCATGGTAATTCGTGCCGGGTGGCGGGCGGCGCCCAAGCCCTGGCCGACCCCTGGAAAACGAAAAAAGCCGCCGCCCGGGGGCGACGGCTTTCGTGAAATTCGCTTCTCATCGCCGGCCGTGGCCGGCGAGAGCGACCTCAGGGATTGGCACCCTCGCGTTGAGCGGCAAGGCCTTCCATGATCGAACGGTTCACGTCGATGAGGTCGTCGACCGGCTCGTCGCCATCGCAAACCTGGTCGGAGAACTTCTCCACCCAGATGCCGATCGAGATCAGCGAGCCCTTGAGTTCCTTCGGAAGCTGGTTCCGCTCGTCGGTCAGATCGATCAGGAAGGTGTTCCAGACCTGTCGGTTGAAGAGCACCGCGCGGTAAAGATCGGCGATGCTCTGCGTCTCCTTGGTGTCTTCGAGCATCCGATTGGCGCGTGCGAGCAGGCGGTACTCGCGCTCGCTCGCGGTCTCGGTTGCCTGAACTGCTTTTGCGTAAGGATTAACCGCCATGCGTCGGGCCCAATCTCGTTTCCTCGAAGGCGATCAGCTTCTTGCACTGCTTCAGCGCGTTGAAGTACTTGCCGGAAGCAACGCCGGTGCCGATCGGAACGATGATATCGCGCACTTCATCCGAGGGCACCGCCCTGATGAAGTCGGCGGCGAACTCGTTGAACCGCTCCAGGTAGGCGTTTCGGTTCGCCGCGTCCAGATAGGCCATCATCACGCAGAAATAGATTCGCTTGGCCGGGGTATTGGCCTCGCTTTCCAGCATGATGTCCTTGTCGCGGAGGATGACTGCGGTGTTCTCGATGCTGAAACCGCACTTCGACGGTCCGTTGGTGATCACCGCCCCGTTGATGATGATCTTTTCGTTGGGCTTGAGAGTCAGCTTGAGGGCCATGGAACCGTCCGTGGAATAGATGGTGGGGCCGGCACCGCCGACCCCACCAGAGTGTGATGATTACCGGAACAACGACAACAGCACCTGCGGCGAGGCGTTGGCGATGCTCAGGGTCTGCACGCCGAGCTGCTGCTTGACCTGCAGTGCCTGCAACCGCGCCGACTCCTTCGCCAGATCGGCATCGACGATGCTGCCGAGGCCGGCATCCAGCGCGTCGGAGATCGAGTTCAGGAAGTTGTCCTGGAACTCGAGCGCCCGAGAGTCCGCACCCAGCTGACCGAGCGCCGTACCGACCGTGTCGATCGCCGTGTTGACGACCGAGAGCGCCGCGGTCGCGGCAGTGGTCGTCGACAGATCTTCGGCGTTCAACAGGTCGAAGACGTTGCTCTGGAGATCCTGGGCCCGGATCGTCAAGGAGCCTCCGGAAGTGTCGGCGATGACCGCCACGTCGGCGGCGGCATTGTCCAGCATGTTCTTGCCGTTGAACTCAGAATTCTGAATGAAGTTCAGAACCTGATCGACAAGCTCACCGTAGTCCGCGTCGAGGATGTTCTGCTGCGACGTCGTGTTACCGGCATTCATGCCTTCCGTGATCTTCTTCTTGATATCCGCAAGAAGATTCGAGATCTCGGTGGTACCTGCTACTGCAACCGAACTCACGCCACGGCCATTGGACAGGCCCTGCTGGACGGCGCCGATCGCCTTGATATCGGCCCGCAGACCCTGGGCGATCGCGAAGGACGAAGCATCGTCCAGCGCACCGATCACCTTCAGGCCCGTGGAGACGCGGTCCTGGACACTGCCCAATTCCTTGTTGGTCGCGTTCAGATTCCGAAGCGCGACCAGGGCCCCGACGTTCGTGTTGATTGAGTTTGCAAGAGCCATTCTACTCACTCCTTTTCTAGGTGAGAGCGGACGCATTCTGCGCCCGCGGTAGGAGGCCCGACCCCCGACATTCTGCCGTAGCGAACGGTACCTCAACGCCTGGAATGTAGGTGCCTGCGTCGTGTGCGGCAAGTAAAAAAATCACACAATGCCAGTAACGCCGCACCGACATGCAAGATAAAATGTAAAGGTAAATGAATAGTTCAGAGATGGTGTGTGCGGATAGCTGTCCGCACGACCATCCGGAAGCGGCGCCCGGTTGCCCGGGCGACCAACAAAGCCGCAAATCGAGGAAATCGATTACGCCCGAATAGACAGTATTGGGCGTCGGCTATGCTGTGATCGCGATCACCTTCTCGTCAGGGCGGACCTCAGATGAAGTTGATCAGCGACAGGTTGCGCAACTGGCCGGTCAAGGTGAATGAGGATTCAAGGGCGATCTGATCCTGGTTGACCTGGATGATCGCCTCGGCCACGTCCACGTCCTTGAGTGAGCCGATAAAGGCGCGGGTCACGTCGAGCTCGGCGGTATGGCGGGCGTCCGCCTCCTCGACCAGCTTCTGGCGGATGCCCACCGTACCCTGAAGCTGATGGATGTCCGCCAGGGCGGCATCGATGGCGGCGACGTTGTTGGCGATGTTGGTCGGGCCGTCACCGGGGGCGGACGGCGGTGGCGGCGTGGTGCCGTTGGGGCCGCGGATCAGGGTCTGGGCATCGTTCGCCACGTCGACCAGAAGGTCGATGAAATTGGACAGCGCCGGGTCATCGGCCAGAACGCCGATATCGATGGTCGAACCCTCTTCGATCGTGGCCTGCTCGACGACCTGGTCATTGTTGAACGTGACCGTGAAGGTCGAGGTGTCCAGGGTCACCGGCGCGACGTCGGTCCGCGATCCGGAGAAGGCGAAGGCACCGTTCTGGTCGCGCGTGTTCAGGATGGCCGTGATCCGGGTAAGGGCGCCCCGCGCCTGCTCCTGGAACTGGGTGAAGTCGATCACGCCTTCGGCGTCCAGATAGTCTTCCTTGAACTGGGCGGCGATGTCGGCGACCTCGTTCAAGGCGCTGTCGACGAAGCTCAGCTTGGTGGCCGTCACATTGTTCGACTGCAGGAAGGCCTCGGCCCGGGCCTCGCGACTCTGCGCGGTGGTCAGCGGCACGGAATTGCCGCGCAGGCCGGCGAAGTCGGGCGACTTCAGACCCGAGGCGATTTGCTCCTGACGCTCGAAGATGCGCTGCTGAACGACCTGGTTGTTGCGCAGCAGAAGCTGATTCTGAGCCAGGGTGGAAATGCGCGTCATGACTGAGTTCCTCTAGATCGAACGTCGTGCCGGCGGTTATCGGGCGATGGACAGCAGGTCGTCGAACATGCCGTCGATGGTCGAGATGACGCGGGCCGACGCTGCGAAGGCGTTCTGAAGCACGATCATGTTGGAAAGCTCTTCGTCGATATTGACGGCGGACAACCCGTCGAGCTTGATCTTGAGCTGGCTGTGGAGGTCTGCGGCCTGGGTTCCGAGATCCTCGACATTGCCCGCATAGAGCGCGGCGCCGCCGATCACCGAGCCGGCATACTCGCCGAGCGTCAGGCTCTGGCCCGGCAGGCTGCCGGCGGCATTGACCTGAACCTTCGTTGCCGCGAGGCCCGCGAGCGCCCGCGCGCCGCGGCCGTCGCCGGCGGTGATGCCCGGCTCGCCCACAGCGCTGGGCTGCAACTTGCCGAGGCCGATCAATGTCGGGTCGCCGGCGACGTCCGAGCGGACGGCGAGACTTTCGGCGTTCAGCGCGACCTTGTCCTCGCCCAACCCCATCAGGCTGGCGAGGCCGATACCGGTGCCCAGGCGATCGGCGTTCAGTTCGTCGTCGAAACGGATGGTGAAGCCGTTTGCCGGCGTGACCGAAAGCCGGCCGTCCGAATCGAGCGCTGCGGTTCCGAAGGTATCGAGGTTGGCGCCGCTGTTCAGGGCGTTCACCAGATCGGTGAAGGTCACCCCCGCCGCACCGGCATCAAAGGTGAATTCCTTGACCACCGAACCGCCGTTGTCGAAGACGCGGACGGTCGTGTCGCCGGTGAAGCCATGGGTATCCGTCGCGACGAAGCCGCTCTCGAAGAAAGCACCGGAACTCGTCGTCATCAGGTCGTTGAGACCGAAGAAATGGGCGAAGCCGCGGCCACCGCGATCGCTTGGGGTGGTTTCGTCCTGAGCGACGGCGACGCCGTTCGCGGGGTCGTCCGCGGCGAGCGACAGGACGCCGTTGGTGAGCGACATCGTCGCGTTGCCGGCCAGTCCGGCGTTCACCGCATCGATGGCGTCCTGGACGGTTGCGAGCGCCGAAAGATCCACCGTCACGGTGTCGACGATCAGGCCGTCCGAATCCAGGACCGAGAAGCGCGCGGAGCCGGAGAAGTTCAGGCTGTCGGTGCCGACGAGGCCGGTGTTCCGACTGCCGGTCAGTTCGCTCGGCGCCGGAAAGGCCGTGTTGTCGTTGTGGATGCGGTTGAGCTCGTCGGCGATGCGTGACGCCAGCTCGCCGAGCTCGATCACGAGATCGTCCAGCTCGCCATCGCGAAGATCGAGCAGGCCCTTGATCCGGCCGGTGTTGATCGAGCCTTCGAGCGGCGCGCCCGGACCGGTCGGCTCTCCCGTTGCCGGATCGCGTCGGAACACTTCTATATGGTCGAACACCGTGCCGGCTTCGACCGATGCCGCCGGATTGAAGTCGAGCAGCCGAGGCGAACCGTCCAGCAGGGCGATACCGCCGGTGAAGATCGACAGGCGGCCGGTGCTGTTCTCGAACAGGGTGACGTTCAGGCGGTCGGTGATCTTGGTGAGCTGAAGATCCCGCTTGTCCTCGAATTCGGTTGCGTCGCCGCCGGCGGAGCGGATCGCGGAGATCTGGTTGTTCAGTTCGTCGATCTGAACCAGCGCGTCGTTGATCGTCTGAACCTCCACCGCCATCTGCTGGTCGGCGTCGCGGCGAAGGCCGTTCACCGTCGTCGCGGTGCGGGCGATCTCGTCGGCCATGGCCGTGAGCGCATTGACGATCTCGCTCCGGGTGGTGATCGAGCCAGGGGTTGCGCCCGCGGTTTCCAGGGCGGTGAAGACACGGTCGAGCTTGCCCGTCAGGGTGTCGTCGGAATCGACCAGGCCGAACGCCGCCTGAAGCCGCTCCAGGAACAGTTGCTGCACGTCGTAACGGCCGGCCTCACCTCCGGCGTCGCGGACGTCGGCGGCCAGGAAACGGTCGACGTTGCGGCGGATCTCGGCGATTTCGACGCCGTTGCGCAGCCCGCCGTCGACCCGCGCCTGCTGTTCGGCGATCTTGCGGGTGTAGCCGGCGGTGTTGACGTTGGCGACGTTGTTCGAGACCAGAGCCAGTCCCGACTGCGCCACAGCCATGCCCGAGATCGACGTGCTGAGCGATCCTGTAAGCGAAGCTGTGACGGCCATGCGGAGACTCCACGGGTAATTGCAGGAGTCCGCGAAGCAAGAAGGAGGCCACTGATTCTCCCGCGGTCGGTTGCCGCCCGCGGTTTATTAAGACTTTGAATTAAAATCATTATTTCATGGGTCGGTGTGCCTGGCGCCCGCGCATGGCGGCGTCATGGCGACGCCGGTCGGCAGAAAGTTCCGGGTCGGCCGGTCGTGCCTGCCTGGTGCCGAGCGGTCGGCGGGGCCGAAGTCGATTGAAAGCATGCCGCGAACCGATCACGCTGAAAGAAAAAGGGGAGGAATCGGATGAAGGTCGCGGCTTTGGAAACCCTGCACTGCGATGCGGGGTGGCGGAACTACAACTTCGTCAAGCTGACGACCGCTGATGGGGTCGTCGGGTGGAGCGAATACGACGAAGGTTTCGGCTCGCCGGGCGTCAGCGCCGCGATCGCCACCCTCGGTCAGCGGGTCGTCGGCCAGTCGGCGGCGTCCCACGAGCGGATCTTCGCCCAGCTATACGCGGCAACGCGGCCGGCCGCGGGAGGCGTGGTCGCCGAAGCGATCGGTGCGATCGAGAACGCCCTGCTCGACGCCAAGGCGAAGACGCTCGGCATCCCCTGCTACGAGCTCCTGGGCGGCAAGGTGCGGGACCGAATTCGCGTCTACTGGTCGCACTGCGCGACCTGGCGGATTCTCCAGCCTCAATTCTACCGGCCGGCGATCACCGACCTGGACGGCGTTCGGGCGATGGGGGCCGAGGTCCGGGAGAAGGGCTACGGCGCCCTGAAGACCAACATCTTCATCCACGATTCCGGGCCGTCGCGCGGCTGGGTGCCGGGCTTCGGCCATCCCTTCGCGCCGGAGCTCAACGTGGACCGCACGGTGCTCCGCAATCTCTGTGCCCACCTGGAGGCCTTCCGGGACGGCGCCGGACCCGATGTCGACATCCTTCTCGACCTCAACTTCAACGCCAAGACCGAAGGCGTGCTGAAGATACTGAGGGCGATCGCGCCCTACGACATGTTCTGGATCGAGTTCGACAGCTATGCCCCCGAGGCGCTGGGCTATATCCGCAGCCACAGTCATCATCCCATCGCTTCCTGCGAGACGCTGCTGGGGCTGCGAGCCTTCATGCCCTACTTCCGCGCTCACGCCATGGACGTCGCCATCATCGACGCGGTCTGGAACGGGGTCTGGCAGTCGATGAAGATCGCCGCCGCGGCCGAAGCGCATGAGGTGAACGCCGCGCCGCATAATTTCTACGGGCATCTGTCGACGATGATGAACGTCCATTTCGCCGCGGCGGTACCCAACCTGCGGATCATGGAGATCGACGTCGACCGTCTGCCCTGGGACGACGCCGTGTTCACCCATCTGCCCGAAGTGGTCGACGGCCACATCCGGATTCCCGACCGCCCCGGCTGGGGCACGGAGCCGGACGAGGCGGCACTGAGCGCGCATCCGCCACGCGAGCGGACCGGACTGTTGAACTTCCGCCAGCCGGACGACTGACCGCCGGGGCGACGCGGCTTCGATACTAGGAAAGCTCAACAGGGAGGAAGGCGATGGACTCGTCCGAAACGATGGACGGGCAGGGGGCGATCGTCACCGGGGGCGCGAAGGGGATCGGCCTCGCGATCGCCCGCCGGCTGGCGGCACGCGGCTGCCGGGTGGTGGTGTGGGACCGGGACCTCTCGTCGCTCGATCGCGCCGATCCACCCTTTGTTCCGGAGGATGCCCGCGAGGTCGATGTCACCGACCTCGCCGCCGTCGAACTGGCCTTCGCCGCGGCGGTCGATCGGCTCGGTCAGGTACACGTGATGGTGAACAACGCCGGGATCAACGGCCCGGTGGTGGCGGCCGGCTCATACCCCGTCGATGCCTGGCATCAGATCATCGCCATCGACCTGACGGGCGTCTTCTATGGCTGCCGCACGGCGGTCCCGCACATGGTTGGCAAGGGATACGGGCGGATCGTCAACATCGCCTCGGTCGCCGGCAAGGAAGGCGTGCCGCGGGCGCCCGCCTATTCGGCCGCCAAGGCCGGAGTGATCGGCATGTCGAAAGGGCTGGCGCGGGAGCTGGCGACGACCGGCGTGACCGTCAACTGCATCGCCCCGGCGATTACGGCCACCGAGCTGCTGGGCGAGATGCCCGACGATCATATCGAAGCCGCGAAGGGGCGGGTGCCGATGGGCCGGTTCTGTACGGTGGAGGAGATCGCAACCATGACCGTATGGGCCGCAAGCCCGGCCTGCAGCTTCACCACTGGCGCCGTGTTCGACGTTACCGGCGGTCGGACGACCTACTGAGCCTAGGTGCCTTGACGGTATGACGCGATGCGGTAACCTGTTAATGGGAGGGAGGACTATAATATTGCTTGACTTCTAGGCGGGCGTGCCTAACGTGTGCAATGGACCTCCAGAATGTAGGGGTCAAACGCTCGTCTCTAGAACAGAGCGATGGAGCGGAGAACAAGAAGATGATTGCGTCGGCAATCGCATCAGCGGGTTTGCCCGCATTACCGCCGGTGGTCCGTAGTACCGCCAACGGTAGCGGTGCGCCGAAGCCCGATGCCCCTGAAATCGCGGTGTTCGGAAGTCGGCAAAGTGAGCCGGCGGAAGTCGCTGCTTCGGCGCGGACGCCAGCGTCGGCGGAACGGCCGCGCGAAGACAACAAATCCGATACCACCGAGGCCATCGAGGCGCAGCAGGCGAGTTTCAGCAGCCGGCCGCAAACTCGCCTGTCGATCATTTATCATCAGGATAGCGGGCTATTCGTGTCCCGGAGCGTCGACCAGACGACGGGGGAAGTCGTCTCGCAGTTCCCGGCCGAGCAGACCATTCGCCGCATTGCCGCCTTCGTCGAAGACCTGAGGCAGCAGCAGACGAGGACGCAGCAGGTCGACTTCGTCGTCTGAGGTCGTTCGTTTTCCGGCCGGTCCCGGTCATTCCCTTTTCAGGTAGGCGTTGGCCTTGTCCTAGTGCGCAAAGCGCCGAGGCGGGGGCAGATCCGATCGCTCCACATCGGAACGACGCGGAGCGCGGATCGTTCTCCTCTCTCGATTTGAGGAGGTCCGGGCTCGCGTTTCGGGCCGTGCGGTCCGGAACGACCGTGATCTAGACGCTGCGGTCGAGGGCGATCGATACACCCGGCGTGCGCGCGCCTTGGCCGGCACTCCCGAAACCCTTCCGCGAATAGGTGAGGGTGGGGCGGGTATGCTCCGAGACCGCGTCGCCGACCGCCTTGATGAATCGCTCGTTCGCGGCCTTGGCGATGCCCAGGACCCGGGCATTCTCCGCAAGTAACCGGCGGAAACTGTCGGCCGCCCGCTGGAAGCTTTCGATCAGCGTCCGCTCGATGTTGCGGAGAATGTCCGGATTCTCCTTCAAAGCCTTCATCTGGTCGCTGTAGGAGAGGGTCAGGTATTCCTTCTCGGCGGCGAGATCGGCGATCTGCGTGGGCGCCTTGGCGCGAACGGCGTCGATTTCCTGTTCGAGCACTTTGCTCAACCGGTCCAACAGCGAGAGCGTGGTCTCGACCCACTGCCGGGCTTGGTAGGGGCCGAAGGACGTGGCTTCGATCGTTGTCGCCGTCATGGCTGCACCTCCTGCATCTTCAGAAGCTCGCGCTCGACGGCATCGGCGATGCCGATCCCGCCGCGGCGTGTCATGATCTTTCCGTACTCGTCGATCATCATCGACCGGAACATCTCTTCGCCGAAGCCGCCGCCGAAGGGGCCGTCCGTCTCGATGCCGGCGTACATATGGCCCAGCATCTGGCCCACGAACTGCGCTTCGAACGTCTCGGCGATTTCGCGGATCTGGCGGCGATCGGTGTTCTCGCCGACCTGTGGCGCGGTGATCTTCCTGTCGGTCATCGTGCCGGCCATCATGGCCGGGTCGGAGATGGCGTCGATCATCACATCACCTCCATTTCGGCCTGGAGGGCGCCGGCGGCCTTGATGGTCTGCAGGATCGAGATGATGTCGCGCGGACCGACGCCCAGGGAGTTGAGACCGTCCACCAGTTCCTGAAGGCTGACGCCCTCGGGCAGGATCACGAGCTTGCGGTCGGCGTCCTCGTCGATGTCGATCGCCGAACGTTCGACCCGCTCGGTGGTCGCGCCTTCCGGCGCGAAAGCGCCCGGCTGCGAGATCTGCGGCGTCTCCGTGATACGGATCGTCAGGTTGCCCTGGGCGATCGCCACGGTGGAGATGCGGACGTTCTCGCCCATGACGATCGTGCCGGACGTTTCGTCGACGACCACCCGGGCGATCTGGTCGGGCTCGACACGAAGCTGTTCGATGTCGGTCAGCAGACCGACGATATCGGTCTGGTTGGCCGGCGGAATCGCCAGGACGATAGTGGCGGGATCCGCCGCGCGCGCCGCCGGCTGACCGAGCAGGCCGTTGATCGACTGGGCCACGCGGCGGGCGGTGGTCAGATCCGGATTGCGGAGCGAGATGTCGAGGCGGTCGAGGTTCGCGAGCTCGAAGGCGACCTCGCGCTCTACGATGGCGCCGTTGGCGATGCGCCCGGCGGTGGGGACGCCGCGGGTGACGCTGGTCCCCGAGGCGCCCTCGGCCGAAAACCCGCTGACGGTGAGCTGACCTTGGGCGACGGCGTAGACTTCGCCGTCCGCGCCCATCATCGGTGTGACCAGCAGCACGCCGCCGCGGAGATCCTTGGCATCACCCAGCGAACTCACGCTGATGTCGATGCGCGTTCCCTGGCGTGCAAAGGGCGGCAAGGTGGCGGTCACCATGACGGCGGCCATGTTCTTGGTCTTTGCGTCGTCGGCGTTGATCTTGACACCGAGCCGCTCCAGCATCGTCGAGAGGCTCTGGGCGGTGAAAGGCGTTTTGTTGAGGGTGTCGCCGCTGCCATTCAGGCCGACCACCAGGCCGTAGCCGATCAGCATGTTGTCGCGGATACCCTCGAAGTCGGCGATATCCTTGATTCGGACCGCGGCGTTCGCGGGCATGGCGATGACCAGCGCGACCGATACCCACAGGGTTCGGGCGAGGAAACGGGCGATGCTCTCGAACGGATGGCGCTTCTTCATAGCCGTTTTCATGGTCCTCATGCCGATCGCTTCGCGACAGGTTCGTCTTTGGAGATGCTAACGCCGTGCCAACCTTGCCAGCCCTCCAAACCCTCCGGATAGCGCGGTTTTCGGCAGATTCCGGTCGCGGCTCCCCTGGTTCGACATTGCCGTCCGGCAAAATCTGCCGGTTGGTTTCCGGTTGGCGCACACATATCGATGATTATCTTCCGTGAACAAGCGCTAGACTGATCCATGGCAGACCAGGATCGACAGGTATGAAGGTAACCAACGATCGTCCCGTCACAGGACCGCAGCGGAAAGGCGGTACCAGCCGTGTCGGGAGCGGCGCATTCTCGAAGCTGGTGACGGAGACCGAGGGGGCGGACGACGTGCAGAGCGGCGCGAGCGTCGGGCCGGCCCAATCCGTCGACGCTTTGCTTACGCTCCAGGAAGTGCCGGACGGCACCACCGGACGGCGGCGGGCTTTCAAGCGCGGCCAATCGCTGCTGGATCATCTCGACGCCATTCGCGTCGGCCTTCTGACCGGGAGCCTGTCGCGTGAACGGCTGGCGAAACTCGCCCAGATGTTGCGCCAACCGCGGGACGAGGCTCTCGATCCCGCCGTGTCCGAACTGCTGGACGAGATCGAGCTGCGGGCCGAGGTGGAACTGGCCAAGCTTTCGCGGGCGAGCTGACGGCGCCGGTTCGGCTGCGGTTTTCGCCGCCGGACCACCGTTCATCGCAGGGACTCCCGAATCCGCCGCTAACGCAAACGTTGCGGCGGCGTTGCCCCCTCCATATACTCCGCGCCGTTTTAGAACCCGTTTGCATCGAGGTAGCGTATGAACGGGAACGAGGCGCTGGACGAACGCAGCTCAGTCGACCTTCCGGCAGGGTATCATCCCTCCGAAGACGAGCCGTTTATGAATCCTCAGCAGCTCGAGTATTTCCGCCGCAAGCTGCTGCGGTGGCGGCACGAGATTCTCGTCGAAACCTCTCAGACATTGGAAAACCTGCAGAGCCAGTCGCTGCAGGCGCCTGATCTGGCGGATCGCGCGACCATCGAGTCCGATCGCCTGATCGAGCTCAGGACGCGCGATCGCGAGCGTAAGCTGCTCGGCAAGATTGCCGCCGCCCTTCAGCGAATCGAAGATGGAGTCTACGGCTATTGCGAGGAAACGGGGGAGCCGATCAGCCTTCGCCGCCTCGAAGCCCGGCCGATCGCGACCCTCAGCATCGATGCGCAGGAACGTCATGAGCGCATGGAGCGGACCTACCGCGACGACTGAGGTATCCGCCGTTCCCGGTATCTGACGACATTCGCCCGGCCTAGCCGGGCGATTTCGTTTCGGACAGCCTGTGAATAAGATCGCCGCCGCTCCGGCCGGACCGGAGCAGCGGCAATCTGACTGACGTTCGTCAGAATGGATTTATGATGTCGAGGACCTGGCTGCCGTAGCGGGGCTGCTGGACATCAAACAGTTGGCCCCGTCCGCCATAGGCGATGCGGGCTTCGGCGATCTTCTCGTACGAGATCGTGTTGTCGGCCTCGATATCTTCCGGCCGCACGATGCCGCGGATCTGCAGGGCGCGGAGTTCATAGTTCACCCGCATCTCCTGACTGCCTTCGATGACCACGTTCCCGTTGGGCAGACGCTGCGTCACGACCGCCGCCAGCTTCAGCTTCACCGTCTCCTCGCGGTCGATGCTGCCGACGCCGGTGTTTTGCAGCGCGCTGTTGATGTTGACGGCGTTTTCGGGGTCGATCGCTTCCGGCAGGATCTGGCTGAGCGCCGCTTCATAGCCGAACAGGGCGCCGATCCCGAGGCTGTCGGTATTGTCGCGCGAACGCGTGGTCTGGTTGTCGAGCTGGGCCTCGTCGGCGATGTCGATGAGGACGGTCACCAGATCACCGACCCGGTTAGCGCGCTGATCCTTGAAGAAGGCCTGGGCGCCCGTCCGCCACAACGAATTGGGCGCATAGGTAACCACCTCGGCCTGCGGCATCGGCATGTCGACCGGGCGGTAGTCCGGCCGCAGGGTCGGATTGTCGATCGGCTCGAACATCGGCTCCTGGCCGATGCTGGCCAGACGATCGGCGGCCGAGCAGGCATTGAGGGCGGCGAGGGCGGCCGCGACGATGGCGAAGCGAAGGAAGCGGCGGTCGATAAGGGGCATGGCTAGTCTCCGTTCCGGCGGCAGGGCCGCGCAGAGGGGATCGCGGGAGAATGGATCAGTTGAGGCCGGTCACCAGACGGCCGGGACGCACGCTGACGATGTTCGGGCCATCGATCGTGCCCTCGACGACGATCCGGCTGTCCATGTTCTGGATGCGGATGACTTCGCCGACGGAACCGCTTTCGAGGGCGCGTCCGGCCGCGGTCAGCTCCATGCGCGGCGTAATCAGGCGCATGGTTACGCTGGCGCCTTTGAGGACGACGATCGGTTCGCCCACATAGTCGGCCGCGATCGGCCTGCCGGGGGTGACGGTACGGCGCGGCGACTTGCCGATCAGCTCCCGCTCATCGGTGATGACGTCGTTGCCGACGCGCTCGGCGCGCACGGTTTCCCATCCGATATCGCCCGGGCGAATGACGTCGTCCGACCGCAGCCGGCTCTGCAGGACCGGGATCTCGATCATGGCGTGGGCGCGTCCGGCGAGAACGTAGTTTCGGGCCTTGCCGCCCGCAGGCTCGACGCGAAGAGTCGCATCGAAGCCGCCCGTTTCCGGGTCGTAATGCAGGTCGTCGACAGTCATGTCGACGAGGGCACCGCGCGGCACCAGCACGTCGAGAGCACGCGTCGAGATATCGATGTCGAAACGCTCGCCCGCTCCGGCCTCCCGAAGCGCTGCGCTCAGCGCCTCCATAATGTCGGTTTCCGGCAGGTTGCGGGCAGCGCGCTTCACCACCACCCTGTCGAAGGCGGCGATCGGTCGCCAGGCGAGACCTTGCGTGTGAGCGATGTCGTATACCGTCCCCAGGTCGAGAGTCAGGCTCTCGCCCAGCGGCGGCGCCGCCATCGCCGAACGCGGCGCGTAGGACCCCGCGCCATCGAACAGGTCGCCCAGAGTGACCACCGCGCCGTCGACTTCGACAACCTGTTTCAGCCGCGGTTCCGCGGCCGCCGTGGCCGAGAGGGCCAGCCAAGCGAAAGCGGTGGCGATCAGAGAGCTTGCGATGCGGGTCATGGGGCCGGTTCTCCGTTTCCAGTCGCGAAGCGCGCGTATCCGGGCGCGCCTGCGGCGTCAGCGCATCTGGCTGACGGTGGCCATCATCTCGTCGGAGGTGGTGATCACCTTCGAGTTCATCTCGTAGGCGCGCTGAGCGGTGATCAGATTGGTGATCTCGCTCACCGAGTTCACGTTCGACACCTCGAGGAAGCCCTGAAGCACGGTGCCGAAGCCTTCCTGGCCGGGATTGCCGATGATCGGCGCGCCCGAGGAGGGCGTCTCCAGGAACAGGTTCTGGCCGATCGCTTCCAGCCCGGCTTCGTTGGGGAAGTTGGTGAGCTCCAGCTGGCCGACGTTCTGCACCGCGACCTGGCCGGCGATCTTGACCTCGACCTCGCCGCTCGGATTGATCGAAACCTCGACCGCGTCCTGCGGGATGGTGATGCCCGGCTGAACCAGGAAGCCGTCGGCGGTGACGATCTGCCCGTCCGGGCTCAGCTGGAAGGCGCCGTCGCGGGTGTAGCCATCCTCGCCAGTCGGCAGCTCGATCCGGAACCAGCCCTTGCCCTGCAGGGCGACGTCGAAAGTGTTGTTGGTGCCGGTGACGGTGCCCTGCTCGGTGATGCGGTAGACCGAGGCGGTACGCACGCCGAGACCCATCTGGATGCCGGACGGCACGATGGTGCCGGTATCGGACGAGGCCGAGCCGATGCGCCGCTGGCTCTGGTACAGAAGGTCCTGGAACTCCGGCCGCTGACGCTTGAAGCCGGTCGTGTTCATGTTGGCGATGTTGTTCGAGATCACCTCGACGTTCAGCTGCTGCGCCAACATCCCGGTGGCGGCTATGCCCAACGATCTCATCGTCGTGCTCCTTCTCTTCGGGGTCCCGGCGCTCAGGCCTTCATGATCTTGTCGACGGCGTCACGCTGCTGGTTGTGATCGGTGTCGATCAGCTTCTGAACCGACTGGTAGCTGCGCAGCAGGGTGATCATGTTCGTCATCTCGACCACCGGAACGACGTTCGATTCCTCGATCGCCCCCTGGACGACGCTGGAGTTGCGCGGGTCGATCGGATCCTGGTTGGTCGAGTAGAGGCTGTTCGCCTCGCGGTTCAGATCCTGTGGCCGCTCGAAGGCCACGATCTGGAGCCGGGCGATCAGGCCGGCCCGCGACGAAATCGTTCCGTCCGGTCCGACGGTGATGTCGGTATCGCCGGCGCCGAGCTGTATCTCGCGCCCATCGATGTCGAGCACCGGGTCACCGGCGGATGTGACCAGCCGGCTCTCCTCGTCGAGTTCGAAATGGCCGTTGCGGGTGTAACGGACGTCGTTGCCCTGGCCGATCGCGAAATAGCCGTCGCCGTGTATGGCGAGGTCCAGCGGATTGCCGGTGGTCTGGAACGCCCCTTCCCTGAGGTCGCGGACCGAGCCGAAATCGGAGACCAGGGTGATCTGATCCTTCCGTCCGGCTTTCTCCACATACTGGACGAAAAGCGGCTTTTCCGCCTTGAAGCCGGTGGTGTCGGCGTTCGCGATGTTGTGGGCGATGAAATCGAGCTGGCGACGCATCACCATCTGGCGTGACAGCGCGATATACTGGGTATTGTCCATATCCGGCCTTCACAGACTCCGGGAGAACGGTTCGGCCTGGCAGTCGCAAACGGTGTGCCAGCCGGGATCGGCCCGAGAAGTCGAGGAATCGCTTGCGATACGGAAGCCGGAGTGCGCTGAGGAGCCGGCGGAGCGGCAATCCCTGCCCGGCAGTTCTTGCCACCTGCCGGGCATCTGCAATCGCGAAGATAAAACGTCGGAGTGTTGTGATTTCTTGTGGTTAGTGGCAAATTGTTAAGTATTCTCTTGAGAACTGTGCTGAGGCACGCAACCTGATGTGTCGGGACCGGCATGGCCGATGAAACCGAAGGCGAGGTCGAAGACGTCGCCGAAGACGGTGTAACAGAAGAAGAACCGCGCAAACGAAAGCTGAGCAGCCGCAAGCTGATCCTTTTCGTCGTGCTGCCGGTCGTTCTGGTGCTTGGCGGCGTGGCCGGCGCCCTGTTCAGCGGCATGCTGGGCGGAGGCGGCGACGATGAGGCCGAGATGGCGGAAGCCGCGCCCGACGAGGCGGCCTCCGGTGCGGAAGGCGAGGGCGGCGCGGCTGCGGGTGCCGGCGGTGCGGTCTTCTACGACATGCCGGAAATGCTGGTGAACCTGAACACCGGCGGCCGGTCGTCGAGCTTTCTCAAGATTCAGGTCAGCCTGGAGCTCGAGAGCGCCGAGGCGGTGCCGCCGATCGAGCAGGTGCTGCCGCGGATCGTCGACAATTTTCAGGTCTATCTGCGTGAGCTCCGACCGGACGAGCTCAGCGGATCGGCGGGCATGTACCGCCTGAAGGAAGAACTGCTGGTCCGCGTGAACGCCGCCGCGCAGCCTGCGAAGGTGCAGGACATCCTGTTCAAGGAGATCCTCATCCAGTGAGGATGGAACGTCATGGCTGATACGCCGGAGCAAGACGACGACGTCGCCGCCGAATGGGCGGCCATGAACGAGGATGGTGGGCTCGACGACTCCGACATGGAGGGCTTGGGCGGCCAAGCCACCCGCGTCCTCAGCCAGGACGAGATCGACAGCCTGCTGGGCTTCGACGAGCATGGCGGGGTCGAGGACGACAAGTCCGGCATCCATGCCATCCTCAACTCGACGCTCGTTTCCTACGAGCGCCTGCCGATGCTCGAGGTGGTGTTCGACCGCCTCGTGCGCATGATGTCGACCTCGCTCCGCAACTTCACGTCCGACAACGTCGAGGTCTCGCTCGACAAGATCTCGTCGATCCGCTTCGGCGACTACCTGAACTCGATTCCGCTGCCGGCTATGCTGAGCGTCTTCAAGGCGGTGGAATGGGATAACTACGGCCTGCTCACCATCGACAGCGCCTTGATCTACTCGATCGTCGACGTGCTGCTGGGCGGGCGCCGCGGCACGGCGGCGATGCGCATCGAGGGCCGCCCCTATACGACGATCGAACGCAACCTCGTCGAACGCATGGTTTCGGTGGTGCTGGCGGACATGAGCTCGGCGTTCGAGCCGTTGAGCCCCGTCACCTTCGAGTTCGACCGCCTGGAGACCAACCCGCGCTTCGCCACCATCGTCCGGCCCGGCAATGCGGCGATCGTCATCAACCTCCGCATCGACATGGAGGACCGCGGCGGCCGGCTGGAGCTGCTGCTGCCCTATGCCACCCTGGAGCCGGTCCGCGAGCTTCTGCTCCAGATGTTCATGGGCGAGAAGTTCGGCCGGGACTCGATCTGGGAAGGCCATCTGGCGAGCGAACTCTGGCTCACCGACGTCGACCTGTCGGCGGTCCTGGACGAACAGGTGATGTCGCTTCAGACCATCATGAATCTCCGGGTCGGCGACACCATTATGCTGGGCTGTACCTCTGACGCCGACGTCGAGATGCGCTGCGGCGGCGTCCCGATGCTGCTCGGACGCATGGGGCGGGTGGGCAGCAACATCGCCATCCGTGTGGAGCGCTCACTGAAAACCGTGGGGCCGAAATGAATCTCGCCCTGATCCTCGACGGTGTTCTCATCCTTCTGTTGGTGCTCAGCATCGGCTATTCGGCCATGCTGCACCGCCGGCTCGGCATTCTGCGGACGGCCCAGGGCGACATGCAGGAGATGATCCTGCCTTTCAATCAGGCGACGCAGAGGGCGGAGGCCGGTATTTCGGGACTGCGGGGCCTCGGCGAGGAGATCAATCGCCAGGTCGATCCCAAGCTCGAAGATGCCCGTGTGCTCCGCGACGACCTGCAGCTCCTCGTCGAGCGCGGCGAACGGGCGGCCGAGCAGCTGGAACAGAGCGTTTCCGCCGCGCGCAAGGCGGCGGCCTCTTCGGACGATGCGGGTAAAGGGCGGAAGGTCGCCGCCGCCACCGGGCAGCTTCCTGCGAAACGCGGAGAGGCGGACGATCCCGAAGCAGCGGCGGCGACCTCCGAACGGGTACGGCCGCACCGTCGTTCGCAGCGTGAGATCGAATTGATCACGGCTCTCAAATCAGTCGGGAAGTGAAGCCAATGGGAAGTGTCAGGCTTCGTCTGTTTCCGGTGATGATCTTCGTCGCCGTTCTGTCGCTGTCGATCAAGGTCGGCGACTTCGTCGATGGCCTTGCAACCATCGGCGGGTCGGTGTCGGTGGCATCGTTGCAGGCACAGCAGGCAACCCCCGAGGAGGCCGCGCCGGAGCAGGCAGCCGAAGGCGATGCGGGCGACGGCGCGGAAGGCGGCGACCCGGTGGCCGGCGAAGCGGAGACGGCAGGAGAGGGCGGGGACGGTCAGTCGGCGAACGCGCTGCTGGATGAACTGGGGGCCGATGAGATCGAGCCCGACAACCAGTTCACCGATGCCGAGATTTCCGTGCTTCAGGACCTCAAGGCGCGGCGTGAAGCGCTCGACTCCCGCGGCAAGGAGCTGGAGCTGCGTGAGCAGATGATTCGGGCCGCCGAACATACGCTGGAAAGCAAGATCGACGAATGGAAGCTCCTCAAGACCGAGGTCGAGGGATTGCTCCGGGAATACGACACTCAGCAGGATGAGGACTTGAAACGCCTCGCCGCCTATTACGAGAGGATGAAGCCGAAGGATGCGGCGCGGATCTTCAACGAGCTCGAGATGAAGGAGTTGCTCGCGATCGTCGAGCGGATGAAGGACAGCAAAGCGTCCGCGGTGATCGCCGAGATGGATACCGGCAAGGCGACCAGCCTGACGACCGAGCTCGCTGCGCGGTCTCCTGTGTCGGTACCGGACGGCAGTCCGGTCGCCTCTAACTGACGCCGCCGCCGGCGGTTCACGGCAGATCGGACGGACGACGATGCCTGTCGACACGAACATGGCGATCCTGGTGGTCGACGATTACAGACACATGCGCGGCGTGGCGCGGAAACTTCTGTCGCAGATCGGCTTCAACAACGTAGCCGAAGCCAGCGACGGCTCGATGGCGCTTCGCAAGCTCAAAGGCGGCGATTTCGGTCTGGTGATCTCGGACTGGAACATGGCACCGATGAGCGGGATCGAGCTCCTGAAAGCGGTGCGCGCCGACGACAAGCTACGGCGCCTGCCCTTCATCATGATCAGTGCCGAGAACAAGACCGAGAATGTTCTGGAAGCACGGGCGGCGGGCGTCGACAGTTACATTCTCAAGCCGTTCAATGCCCAGACGCTGAAGACCAAGATCCAGTCCGTTCTCGGAGATTTCTAGGTCCGGTGATGCGGCATGGATGAAGACGAAGAACCAGAAGCCCCGGTATCAAAGGACCCGACACTTGCCCTGTTCCTGGGGCTGTA
Organism: Rhodospirillaceae bacterium; assembly: GCA_002721365.1. GTDB lineage: Bacteria > Pseudomonadota > Alphaproteobacteria. The sequence continues at coordinate 43,932 of PBKC01000025.1, forward strand.
TCTGATCCTTCTGGCTTTCTTCGTGTTGCTGAACACCATGGCGACTCTGGAAGAGGAACGGGTCAAGACGGTGGTGAACAGCCTCCTGGCCACCTTTTCCACCCAGATCCTGAGCGACGAGGCGACGCAGTTTTCCAGCAGCATCGGTCAGAACCTGCCGACCGAGACCCTGTATCGCGATATCCGCGAATACTTCGAGGTGGCGGTTCCTCTCGCCCGGATCGAGCTGTTCTCGAACGGCAACGTCATGCAGATCCAGCTTCCGGCGGACTCGCTGTTCGAGCCGAACAGCGCCCGTATCCGGACCGACCGGGAGGACTTGTTCCAGCGGCTGGTGAACTCTCTGCGCTGGCGCGGTCTCGGCATTCGCTACGAGATGGAATTTCTGGTCCATACCGGTCCTTTCCTCGCCGATGCCCTGGCCGCGGGGCAGCTCTTGGAGGTAGCGCGGGCCGGCGCCATGGCGCGCGAACTGGTCCAGCGCGGCGTCCCCGCGGAATCGGTGGTGACCGGGGCCGAACCCGGTGACCCCTCGCAGATCGTCATGACCTTCTATCCGCGCGACCAGGAAGGCGCGAAGGTCGATTTCTCCAGCAGTAGACGTTAGGCGGCTATGGACGACGACGACGATCAGCCAAAGAAGCCTGCGGGAAATCCCGAAGCATGGATGCTGTCGTTCGGCGACCTGATCTCGCTGATGCTGGTGTTCTTCGTGATGCTGTTCGCCATGTCTACTCTGGAGCAGGAGGACTTCGAGGCGGTCGTCAGCTCTCTCTCGCAGCGGTTTACCCCGATCACGGCGGTAAACGAGCCGGTGCCGCAGATCGATGCCGATATCCCCAAGATCCGCGAGGCCAAGGGCTACAACCTCGATTATCTGCGTGCGGTGATCGAGCAGAAGCTGGCGCAGGCGCCGCTGCTCGCCGACGTCACGTTTCACCAACTCGATGACCGGCTGGTGATTTCGCTTCCCGCCGAGTCGTTGTTCGAAACCGGTAGCGCAGCGCTTTCGCAACAAGCGCGCGAGTCCCTCTACGTTCTTGGCGACGTCCTTCGCTACATCGGCAACCGAATCGACGTTGACGGCCATACCGACCCGTCGCCCATCAGTTCCGCGGCGTTTCCCTCGAATTGGGAACTGTCGCTCAGCCGAGCGATCGCCGTGGCCAACGAGCTTCGCCGGGCGGGATACACACGGAAGATCACCGCGTTGGGCTTCGCGGATTCCCGTTATTCGGATCTGTCGGTGAATATTCCTGCGCCGAATCGTTACGAGCTTGCGCGTCGGGTCGATATCGTCATCCGCCAGGCCAAGTCCGGCGGTCGTTTCGATGCTCTCTAGGTCGCTTCGGATCGGGCCCCTTTGGGTGGCGCGTCGGACGTGGATCGCCGCCCTGGTCGCGGCGTTCGCCGTGCTGGCGACGGCCCCGGTCGATGCCCAAGAGGTGGTCGAAACCCGCGCCTGGGCGCACGAGAATTACGGCCGGATCGTCTTCGACTGGCAGGAGCCGGTGGAGTACGAGGTCTCGGCTCAGGGTCAGGTCCTCAACATCCGCTTCGATCGACCGCTGATCCCCAGCTTCCTCGGCGTCATGCGCTATCTCGGCGACTATGTGACGACCGCCAGCGTTTCGGGCGATGGCCGGACCGTCACCTTTGGCCTGACCCGACCTTTCGAAACCAGGGCTTTCCGAACCGGCACGGCGGTCGTCGTCGACCTGTTGCCGCCCTCGAACGATACGGATGTCGCCGCGCCCGCCCAGGCCCCGCCTTCGAATCAGGCCGACGCGCAAGGAACGGTCGAGACGCTGCCGATCCGCTTCGGCCGGCATGAAACCTACACGCGAGTCGTGTTCGACTGGCCACGGCCGGTCGGTTATGCGGTCACGAGGAACGACGGCTCGATCAGTGTGGTTTTCGATCGCGACGCGCGGGTCTCTTCCGGTGCGTTGTCTCAAACACCGCCCGCGCCCATCAGTGCTATCGCAGCGCGGTCGCGCAACGGCGCCCTCACGGTCGTTCTGGCGGCGCCGGAAGAAGCGCGCATCCGTGATTTCACGACGGGGTCGAAGGTCGTTCTCGACGTCTACCGACCGACTGCCGAGACGGCAGCGGCTCCGCCTGCGGAAACTCCGGAACCGGCGGCGACGCCTGCACCCACACCCACACCCACGCCCGAAGCGGAACAGGAACCGGCCGGGCAGTCCCCGGAGACGACGACGGCCGCAGCGGAGACCGAGGAGCCTGCGTCCGAACCGGCCGACACCGCCCAGTCGGCGTCGGAGACGGCGTCCACGGCTCCGGCCGAGGACGCCGCCATGCCCGCCATGGCGGACATCCCGGCCGATGCGGTGCCCGTCGTCATCAGCCAACTCGACGGCGGGTACGAGGTCCGCTTCGAGTGGGACATTCGCACCGACGCGGCGGTGTTCGTCCGTGCCGGGTTCCTGTGGGCCGCTTTCGATTCGCCGCGCGTCTTCGATCTTTCGGACTCGTCGGAGGGCGGGGAGGTGGTGCGCCCGGTCGGCCAGTTCACTGTCGAACCCCTGTCCGCGGTCCGTTTCCGCTTGGCGCCGGGCTATTTCCCGGCCGTCACCAAGGATGGCGACAGCTGGGTGATCACCTTGAGTGCCACGCCACCCAACCTGAAACCCATTCCCATTCTCCGAGAGCTCGAAAGCGAGGTCGGGCCTCGTCTCAGCCTGCCGACGATCAATCCCGGTGATGAAGTCACGGTCACTGACCCGGAGGTCGGCGACGAACTGATCCTGGTTCCCTTACCGGCGCCGGGCTTGGGCGTATCGCCCGGGCGGCGGTATGTCGACCTCGATATCCTGCCGTCCGCACAGGGGGTCGTCATTCGCCCGATATCGGATCTCGTGACCGTTCGATCCCTGCGCGACCAGATCGAGGTCACCAGCCTCGAAGGTCTGTCGATGTCGGTCCCGCCGGCGCGCGTGGCCGTCCCGCCGGCGGAGGAGGAAACGGGCGAGTCCGAGGAACAGCCGGCGACGCCGCGCGAGCAATCCCGCGCCTCGGCGCTGCTGGCCGGGTTGGAGCAGGGCGGACCGCCGCGCGAAGGGGCCGGTGCGCCTATGTTCGATCTCAACAAGTGGCGCCGGTCCGATCTGGGCACGTTCCTGGAAGCCAAGCATGCACTGAACCAGGAGATCGGGGCCGCGCCCGAGGAAGCGCAACCCGAGGTTCTGCTCGATTTCGCGGAGTTCCTGTTCGCCAACGGCTTTGCGCCCGAAGCGCTGGGCGTCGTGCGGGTCGTCGCCGAAAGCGATCGTCTGATGGCGGGGCTGCCTCGGCTGCGGGCGCTGCGCGGCGCCGCCAACGTCGAGATGGGCCGTTATGTCGAGGCGGCCAGCGACCTGAGTGACAGCGGTTTCGACGGCAACGCCGAGATGGCGCTGTGGCGGGGCGCCGTGGCATTGGAGACGGGGAACCCGGAGCAGGCGTTCGAGGAGTTCAACCGGTCGCGGGGCGTCGTCGAGCGCTATGACGACATGCACCGCATCCCGCTGCTTCTCAAGATGGCGCGGGCGGCTCTGGCCGTGGGCGATCTGGTCGCGGCCAACCGGATCGTCGACCGAGTTCTCCTGTCGAAGCCGAAGCCGAGTCAGGTCGACCATGCGAACCTGATCCGGGCGCAGGCGATGGAGGGCGGTAACCGTCCTCTCGATGCGCTGGACATATACCGTCGACTGGAGACGTCGGACGATCGCCGGGTGCGCGCCGAAGCCAGCTACCGGCGGGTCGAGTTGATGCTGAAAGAGGGCATGATCTCCAACGAGACCGCTGCCGAGGATCTGGAAGGGTTGCGGTTCGCATGGCGCGGCGGCCCCTACGAGCTCAACCTGCTCAAGCGGCTGGGTGAGCTCTACATCGCCGATGGCAACTACTATCAGGGTTTGGCGACGTGGCGCGAGACGGTGACGAACTTCCCCGATTCACCGGAAGTCCGCGACATCGCCAAGTCGATGAATGACGTGTTCTTGAGCCTGTTCGTCGACGGTGAGGCCGATTCCTTGTCGCCGGTGAAGGCGCTGGCGCTTTATCGCGAGTTCCAGGAACTGACGCCCGTCGGTCGTCTCGGCGACGAGATGGTCTACCGGCTGGCCGACCGGCTGGTCTCCGTCGATCTTCTTGGCCAGGCGGCCGAGCTGCTGCAGCATCAGGTGAACTTCCGCCTCCGCGATACCGAGCTCGCCCGGGTCGGTGCCCGGCTGGCCGCCATCTATCTGCTGGATGGCGATGCGGAGAAGGCAGCGGACGCGCTGAGGGCGAGCGACGTCGTCCGCATGCCCGACGGTCTCGCGCAGGATCGCCGCTACCTGATGGTGGAGGCTCTGTCGGAGCAGAAGGCCTACGACGAGGCGTTGGGCCTGCTCGAGGGGGATAAGGCGCGCGAAGCGGACTATCTGCGGGCAGATCTCTATTGGGACCAGCAGGATTGGCTGGCAGTGGCGACCGTCATCAACCGCATTTTCAACAACCGCAGCGGGGACGAGCCGCTGTCGGAGACCGAAGCCCAGTACATGATGAAGCTGGTGGTCGCGCTCGCGCTCTCGAACAACCGCGATGGGCTGACGAATGTTCGTGAGAACTACGGCACGCTGATGGCGGAGACCCAGCGCAGCGAGGCCTTCAAGGCGATCACCAGCTATGTCGACGACAGCTCGATCGATCCCCGCGATCTCACGTCCACCGTCGCCGACATCAACAACTACGAAGCCTTCATGGCGAGCCTGCGCCAGCGCGTCAGCCGCGACAATCTAAGCGCCATCAACTGATCCTGGGGGCAAACGCTAGCCGGTAACGTGTGGAGCGCGATCCGGGAGCCCGTCCCGTTCTTGCCACAGGTCTCTGGCGTGAGGTCCGGGCAGCCGCGACCGCCGGACCGATGGTCTCTAGGTGTTGAAGCTCTCGATCAGGCTGCCGGCGATCAGGTACCAGCCGTCCATCAGCACGAAGAAGATCAGCTTGAACGGCAGAGAGATGATGACGGGCGGCAGCATCATCATGCCCATCGACATCAGCACCGACGCCACCACCATGTCGATGACGATGAAGGGAATGAACAGCAGGAAGCCGATTTCGAAGGCGCGCCGAAGTTCGCTGATCATGAAGGCCGGGATCAGCGCCCGCAGCGAAACGTCCTCGGCCACGGTATCGGCGGGCGCCCCCGCGATGTCGAGAAACAGGGCGAGGTCCTTTTGGCGGACCTGGCGCAGCATGAAGACTCGGAACGGTTCGGAAACCTGCTCGAACGCTTCCTGCTCGGTGATCTCCTGATCGATCAGCGGCGCGATTCCGTTCTGGTAGGCGGTCTCCAGCGTCGGTGCCATGACGAAGCCCGTGAGGAAGAGGGCAAGGGTGACCAGCACCGGGTTGGGCGGCGTCTGCTGGATGCCGATGGCGCTTCGCAGTAGCGACAGGACGACGACGATACGGGTGAAGGACGTCACCACGATCAGGATCGACGGCGCCAGCGACAGGATCGTCAGCAGCGCGAGAAGCTGCAGGACCCGCGCCGTGAACAGGCCTTCGCCGGGCTCGTCGCCGAGATCGAGGGAGAGAGATTGCGCCGCCGCCCAGCGCACCCCGAGGAACAGGAACGGCGCGAGAAGTGCGAGAATCAGCAGCGGACGGCGCCACGCCTTCATGCGTCGGTCTCCTCGGCCGGCTCGACAAGCGCCTCGAAGCGGGGGCGTGCGGTGATGCCGCGCTCGACGACGGTTTCGGTCTGTGCACCCAGCAGAATCAGATGCTCGACTTCGTCGCGGCGGATCAGCACCAGGCGGCGTTTCATATCCAGTGGCGCGATCTCGACGATCGCGAGGCGCCGGCTCGTCATGCTTCCGCGCCGCCCCATCCCGCCCATTCCGAACCCGAACCGCCGAAGGGCCCAACCAAGGCCGACGATCAGCAGCAGGACCAGGAATAGTGTCGCCAGCGCCGAAACGAGGGTGCCTGAGTCCATCAAGGCTCCCCGGCGCCGGCCGTTTCCTCGGGCGGGAAGCGGCGGTTCAGGCGGTAGACGTAGGACAGGATTTCGGTGACGGCGGCGAGGGCGCCGACGGGGACGCGGCTCTCCTCTTCCAGCGCACCGAGTATCTCGGCGAGGTCGGCATCTTCGCGGACCGGAATGCCGTTGGCGAAGGCGATCTCGAGGATCTTTTCGGCGAAGGCCCCTCGGCCGGTGGCCGTGATCGCCGGCGCATCCGTGCCCGGACGGTCGTCTCTCAGCGCGACCGCAACCGGTCTTCGCTTCCGCCCCCTGCTGTCGTCGCCTTGCTGCATAGCGCTCGCCGTCGGCATCCCCCGTCGCTTATAGCGCTTCCGAGGGGTTTCGGCCCAGCCCCGATGCGGCATCGCTTGCCGGCTGCCGGCGGAAGTGGCCCGATTTTGCCGAGGCCGGGCGGCGGGAATTGCCTAGGCATGGCGGGGAAACCGGCGGAAATCGGCGGAGATCCCTATCGCCACGACTGGCCCGTGCCTTGCATCATCCCATGGCAAAGCCGACGGCTGATGCCGTAGCCAGACTGAGCGAGCGGAACGTCATGGACCTTCAGACCATCCCTATGTTCGCGATGATGACCAAGAGCATGGACTGGCACTCCAAGCGCCAGGATCTGCTCGCAGGAAATATCGCCAACGCCGACACGCCGAACTACCAGCCGGTGGACCTCGCGCCGCTGACGTTCGACAAGGAGCTCCGCAAGCTGGCCACCGTGCCCGTCCGGCAGACCAGCCCGATGCACCTCAGCGCGATCAGGCCGCAGGTCACCGGTGACGAAGTGCGGGACACCTACGAGGTGAGTCCCGTCGCCAACGGTGTCTCGCTGGAGGAGCAGGCGGTGATGGTCGCCAAGAACGCCATGGATCACACCCTCGCCACCCAGCTCTACGGCAAGAACATTTCGATGCTCCGCATGGTGATGCGGGGCGGTAACTGATCGACGGCGGAGAGACCCGACCGATGCCCGACCTGAACAACTCCTTCTTCATCGCCGCTGCCGGCATGCGCGCCCAGAGCACCCGCATCCGGGTGGTGGCCGAGAACATCGCCAACGCCGACTCGCTGTCGGCCACGGCCGACGGCCAGCCTTACCGGCGCAAGGTGGTGACGTTCCAAAATGTCTTGGATCGCTCCCTCGGCGTCGATAAGGTAGAGGTGAAGGACGTTACCAGGGACCCGTCCGACTTCAGCAAGAACTACGAACCATCGAATCCTCATGCGGATGAAGATGGTTATGTTCTGATGCCGAACGTGAACACCCTGGTCGAGATGATGGACATGCGCGAGGCGCAGCGGAGCTATCAGGCCAACCTCAACGTGATCGAGGTGACGAAGGCGATGCTCCAGTCCACAGTGGGTATTCTCCGGGCCTGATGTCTGGGCCCGGCCCCGTGTAAGCGAGGGAGCCAGGCATGGACGTTAAGCTGGCCGATGCGATCTCGGCCTATGCCAATGCCGCCAAAGGGGCGGATGGCAAGTCCCCGGCCACGGCGGGCGATACCGCCGGCGAGCACAAGAGCTTCGCGCAGATGGTCGGCGACGCGCTGGAGCAGGTCCGTGACGCGACCGCCGCCAGCGAGACGGCGACGGTCGACGCCATGAAGGGCAAGGCGGACCTGAGCGAGGTGGTGGCCGCGGTCACCAACGCGGAAGTCACCCTGCAGGGCGTGGTCGCGGTGCGTGATCGGGTGATCAACGCCTATCAGGAAATCCTCCGCATGCCGATCTGATCGGGGCGGGTGAAGGCTTCTCCGGCGGCGGACTGACGAGCAAGACCATTCGGCGCGACGTGAGTCATCCAGATCGATTCCATACCCGTTGCCCCCGCCCGACGCGGTGCCTCCGGTTAGGGGCTGAGCAATGAACGAAGCCGACGTCCTCGATATCGGCCGGCAGGCGATCTTCACCCTGGTGATGACGATCCTTCCCGTGATGGGTGTCGCCCTGGTGGTCGGCTTGCTGATCTCGTTGTTTCAGGCTCTGACGCAGATTCAGGAAATGACGCTGACCTTCGCGCCGAAGCTGGTGGCGGTGTTTCTGACGGTCGCGTTGGCGCTGCCCTACATGTTGTCGAACCTCATCGAACTGGCGCAGAGCCTGGTGGCCCGCATACCACAGCTGAGCTGAGTCCGCCGTGCTGGTCGAGTTCGTCGCGGCCCAGCTCTTTCCGTTCTTCCTCGTCTTCATGCGCATCGGCGCCGGGCTGATGCTGCTGCCGCCCTTCGGTGAAGGGACGGTGCCGGCAAGGCTCCGCCTGCATCTGGCGCTCGGCCTCACCCTGATCGTCACGCCCATGGTGGCACCGCTGATGCCCGAGCTTCCCGGCTCGGTGGCGGTGTCGGCGGGGCT
>PBKC01000026.1 GCA_002721365.1 Rhodospirillaceae bacterium
GAAGTCTTTTTTCAGCTCGGCAATCAGCTCCTCGACTTTCAACGTCGAGATGGGATCCAGCGCCGAACAGGGCTCGTCCAGCAGCAACACGTCGGGCTGGATGGCGATGGATCGTGCAATCACCAGACGTTGCTGCTGACCACCGGACATGCCCAACGCGGATTCATGGAGCCGGTCCTTGACCTCATCCCAGAGCGCCGCACCCTTGAGTGCCCACTCCACCGTCTCATCGAGGACGCGCTTTTTCTTGACGCCGGCCAGACGGAGCCCGTAGGCCACGTTCTCGTAGATCGACTTGGGGAAGGGATTCGGCTTCTGAAACACCATCCCGACCCGGGCGCGAAGCTGCACGACGTCGACATTCCGGTCATAGATGTCACCGTCGTCCAGCGTCACTTCGCCGGCAATGCTGACGTTGGCGATGGTGTCGTTCATACGGTTCAGGCAGCGAAGGAAGGTCGACTTGCCGCATCCCGACGGCCCGATGAGGGCCGTGACCTGACGCTCCAGGATGTCGATTCCGACCTTATAGAGCGCCTGCTTCTCCCCGTAGAAGAGGTCGAGGTCTCGCGCCCGCATCTTGATTGCAGGCTCTTGGACTTGCGCCATCAAACTAGACTCCACCAAAAGGTTGCGCGTTCCGTTACCAGCGGCGCTCGAGGCGACGCCGCAGATAGACCGCGACCGCGTTCATGAGGATGAGGAAGGCGAGGAGGACGAGGATCGCCCCGGCGGTCTTCTCTTCGAAGGCCCGTTCGGGAAGGTCCGCCCACAGGAAGATCTGAACCGGCAGCGCAGTGGCCGAGTCGAAGGGGCCGCCCGGAATGTCGCCGACGAAGGCGACCATGCCGATCATCAGCAGCGGGGCGGTTTCGCCGAGTGCCTGCGCCATGCCGATGATGGTGCCCGTCAGGATGCCGGGCATCGCCAGGGGCAGGACATGGTGCATGACGGCCTGTAGCGGCGACGCGCCGACGCCGAGCGCGGCGTCCCGGATCGATGGCGGTACGGCCCTCAGGGCCGCGCGGGTGGCGATGATCATCGTCGGTAGGGTCATCAGCGTCAGGGTGAGGCCGCCGACCACCGGAGCCGAGCGGGGCATGCCCAGCGTGTTCAGGAACACGGCCAGACCCAGCAGGCCGAACACGATGGACGGCACCGCGGCAAGGTTGTTGATGTTGACCTCGATCGTGTCGGTCCACCGGTTCTTCGGCGCGAACTCCTCCAGATAGACCGCAGTGGCGACGCCGATCGGGAACGACAGAGCCAGTGTCACCAGCAGCATGTAGAACGACCCCATCACCGCACCGCCGATGCCGGCGAGAACGGGCGAACGGGAGTCGGGAGAGGTAAAGAACGCCCAGTCGATCCGCCAGTCGAGGTCGCCCGCCTGTTCCAGGCTTTCGAGCCAGGCGATTTCATTATCCTTGATCGGCCGTTCGGCCTCCGGGAGGTCCGGAGAGATGCTCCCCTTGGCGAAGGCGTCGACCTCGCCGCTCGCCGACAAGGTAACGTGCTGGGTGGTGCCGATCAGCGAGGGGTTCTCCATGACCATGTCCTGGAGGGTGTATCGGGCACCGTCGCTCACGATCCCGCGCAGCGTGCGCTTGTCGGCGCGGCCCTCTACCTCCGGGAAGCGGGAATAGAGCGCATGGCTAACCAGGGTCGCGTAGTTGGCCTTCCTTATGACCTCCGGGTCGCGCGTGCCGTCGGGGTCGAGCACCTCCGGGTCGAAATAGATGTCGAGCGCGACCGTGGTCTCCCAGAAAGCGCTGTAGCCCGTCCCGACGATGCTGGTGAACAGCGTGATGATCGCCAGAACGGCGAGGCCGATCGCCGCGATGCCGTAGTACCGGAACCGCTTGTCCGCAGCATGGCGACGACGAAGACGCGCTGCCGACTTTGCGTGATCCGTTGGTTTCAGGGTCATGGCCTGGTCCGTCATGCCGATGTCAGTCATAGGCTTCCCGATACTTCTTGACGACATAAAGGGCGACCACGTTGAGGGCGAGGGTCGCGGCGAAAAGGACCAGGCCGAGCGCGAACGCCGACAGGGTCTTGGCACTGTCGAATTCCTGATCGCCGACCAGCAGGGTGACGATCTGGACAGTGACGGTGGTGACCGCTTCGAAGGGGTTGGCGGTCAGGTTAGCCGCTAGGCCGGCAGCCATAACCACGATCATCGTTTCGCCGACGGCCCTGGACACGGCCAGCAGGACGGCACTGACGATGCCGGGCAGGGCGGCGGGCAGGATGACCTGTCGGATGGTCTCGGCTTTGGTCGCGCCGAGGCCATAGGACCCTTCCCGGAGGCTTTGCGGGACCGAGTTGATGACGTCGTCCGACAGTGACGAGACGAATGGGATAATCATGATCCCCATCACCAGACCGGCCGCGAGCGCGCTTTCCGATGCGACGTCGAGGCCGATCGACTGGCCGATCTGGCGCACCACCGGGGCGACGCTCAACGCCGCGAAGAAGCCGTAGACCACGGTCGGGATGCCGGCCAGGATCTCGATGACCGGCTTGAAGACCGTGCGGGTCTTCGGCCCGGCGTATTCCGACATGTAGATCGCCGAAAGCAGCCCGATCGGCACGGCGACGCACATCGCGATCACGGTGACCAGCATCGTTCCGGCGAGAACCGGGATCATGCCGAAGGCGCCGCTCTGGCCGACCTGGTCCTCGCGGATGGCGGTCTGCGGGCTCCAGTCCAGGCCGAACAGGAAGTCGAGGACCGGATAGCGGTCGAAGAAGCGCATGGCCTCGAACAGAAGCGACAGAACGATGCCGATCGTCGTCAGGATCGAGACGGTCGAGGCGATGATCAGGATCCAATCGACCGTCCGCTCGACCTTCACGCGGGCGCGGAGGTCGGGGCGGATGCGCCGGATGCTGTAGAGCAGGCCGCCACTCGCCAGTCCCAGGACGATGACGAACAGGCTCCAGTTGGCGATCGACTGGAGGCGGCCGTAATGAGCCGCCAGTTCGCGAAGCTCCGGGGAGTCGGCACTGGCAATGCCGCCAGTGGCGAGGCTGATGACGTTGCGCATGTAGAGATCGATGATCTCCGGCCCTTGGGACAGTACGTCCTGGGGCAGCTCGGACATCACCATGGTGCGGAGGATCGTCCCATCGAGGGCGCTCCACAGCGCCCAGATGAGGAGGGCGGGAAGCGCGCACCAGAGGGCGACATAGGTCCCGTAAAAGCTCGGGCGTGAATGCAACTGGCGTGCGTGGCCGCTCACCGACGCCAGGGCTCGGCCCCGCGCCATGTAGAACCCCGACAGAAGCACCACCGTCAGCAGACCGGCGATCAATAAGGACATGGCTCGGAAGGCCTTAACTGAAAATGACGGAACGAAAACGGACGAAAAAGTGTGGGCGGCGGAACCGGTCCGCCGCCCACAGGGGTCGCATTACATGGTGAGCGGGATGAGGTTCTCGACGCGCTCCTTGACCTTCGCGCGCTCACTTTCGTCCATCGGGATCAGCCCGTGGTCGGCGAGGTAACCTTCGTCACCCCAAGCCGCGTCGCTGGTGTACTCGGTCAGGAATTCCTTCATGCCGGGAATGACGCTGACATGGGCGTTCTTGATGTACACGAACAGCGGGCGCGACACGGAGTAGTCGCCGCTGGCGATCGCCTCGAAGCTCGGGCCGACGCCGTTGACCTTGCTGCCATTGAGCTTGTCGAGGTTCTCCTCGAGGAAGCTGTAGCCGAAGATGCCGAAGGCGGTCGGGGTGGCGACCAGCTTCTGAACGATCAGGTTGTCGTTCTCACCGGCGTCGATGTAGCCGCCGTCCTCGCGCAGCGCGAAGGCGACCTGCTTGAAGGCATCCTTGTCCAGCGCCTTGACCTCGGGGAAGCTCTCGGCGCCGTGCTCCATCACCAGCTCGAGGAAGGCGTCGCGGGTGCCGGAGGTCGGGGGCGGGCCGAGAACCTCGATCTTCTCGTCGGGCAGCGACGGGTCGATCTCGGACCACTTCTGGTAGGGGTTCGGGACCAGTTCGCCGTTCACGGGGACGGTCTTGGCGAGCGCCAGGAACAGCTGCTCCTTGGTGAACGCCGCCTGCGCCGAGCTCTTGGAGTTGGCGATGACGATCCCGTCATAACCGACCTTCATCTCGGTGATGTCGGTCACGCCGTTCTTGGCGCAGGCCTCCATCTCGGACTTCTTGATGGCACGCGAAGCGTTCGAGAAGTCGGTGGTGTCCACACCCAGGCCGGCGCAGAACAGCTTGAAGCCGCCGCCGGTGCCCGTGCTCTCGACGAGCGGCGTGGGGTAGCCGGTCTGACGTCCGAACTCTTCTGCGACCAGAGTGGTGAACGGATAGACGGTCGACGACCCGGCGATGCGAATCTGATCCCGCGCTTCGGCAGACGCGGCGAGCGCCACCGTAGCAAGGGACGCAAACATAAGGGTTTTCCTGATCACGGTTGCGGCTCCTCAGCGTTGTCAACGAACGACCGGGGCGAACGAAGCTCGCCCCGGCGGACCACCTCATACGCACGCTCCGAGATCACTTTTAGGTCACTTTTATGACGACTCTGTTGCAGTGCCCTCGGGCTTGGCGGCAATCGGCAGGAACACCGTGAAAGTGCTTCCTTTTCCGAGCGCGCTTTCGATGGCGAGCCGGCCGCGATGGCGGTTGAGGACGTGCTTGACGATCGCCAGACCCAGGCCCGTTCCCCCCAGGCGTCGCGACCGCGCGGTATCGACGCGATAGAAGCGTTCCGTGAGGCGGTCGAGATGTTCGCGGGGGATGCCGTAGCCTTCGTCCCTCACCGCGATGAGAACCATGCCGTCTTCTCGGCTGCTCGGGCGAACGTCGATGGTCACCGTGCTGTCCGAATCGCCGTATTTGATCGCGTTGTCGACCAGGTTCTGAAAGACCTGGAAAAGCTGGTCGCCATCGCCGGGAACGAGGGGCAGGTCGTCCGGTACGAACAGGTCCAGGGTTACCTCTCTCGCGCGTGACGCAGGTCCCATAGCCGCCCGCACCCGGCCGAGAAGATCCGCCAGATCGACCAGATCGTCCGGTGTATCGTGCTCGTTGAGCTCGATCTCCGATAGCGACAGCAGGTCGGTGACGACCCGCTTCATGCGCTCGGTCTGTTCCTCCATGATTCTCAGGAAGCGCTCGCGCGTTTCCGAATCCTCTGGCGGGACGCTGCGGAGCGTGTCGATGAAGCCGGCCAGACTGGTGAGCGGCGTTCTCAGCTCGTGGCTGGCATTGGCCACGAAGTCGGCGCGCATCTGCTCCATGCGTTTCATCGCCGTAAGGTCCTGGATGACGATGGCGACGCGGATGTCCGGTGACACTGCCTCGGGCGTCGTCCAGACATGGGCGGTGAGATCGCGCTCGCCGGCGGGCCAGGAGAATTCGACTTGCTGTGCCGGCGCCCCGGCGTAGACGTCGTCCACTGCGGAGAGAAGCGAGGGGTTCCTTAGAACCGCGGCGATGTCGCGGGACTCCGCGTCCCGATCGAGAATCGCGCGCGCGGCCCGGTTGGTGCGGAGGACGATTCCATTCCGCCCCAGAAGCAGCAGGGGCACGGGCAGGGTATCGATGACGCCCGAGTCCGCGACGGCGGTCGCCGTCGCCCGGTGAACCCGGCGTCGCCAGTAGAGATCGAGACGGAGAAAATCGCCGAACCGCCGCCGTGCCTCGGCCGGCAGCTCCAGCAACTGCCGCGAGTCGTCGTCCTCGGCCTGCCGAAGTGAGTCGACATAGTGGCGGACGGCGCGGAAGCCGAGGAAGTTCGGTCGCACGATCACCGCCGCCACCGCGAGCCCGATCAGCCAGGCGGCGATCGCGCCGATGAAGGACACGTCGCCATCGATGACCACGAAGATCAGCGCCACCGCCGCCGGAGACGAGGTCGTCACCGCCGCTTTCGCGAAGGCCCAGGCCGCGGTGCGATCGCGGTGCGATCGCTTTTCGTCGATGGGCGCGCGGCTCACCCTGGTGAAACGCTCCCGGACTTACTCGGCGGCGGCTTTGGCGGCCGGACGCGGCGCAGGCTTGATCGCCTCATGGGCGGTCAATGCCGCCAGGCTCACGACCTCGGCGGCTGTCGCCCCCATCGGCATGACCTGAGCCGGCTTCTCCATCCCCATCAACAGCGGTCCGACGAGCATGCCGCCACCAAGCTTCTGCAGGAGCTTGGTCGAAATGTGGGCGCTATGTAGCGCGGGCATGATCAGAACGTTCGCTGGGCCCGAGAGGCGGCAGAACGGATACATCGCCATCAGTTCGGGGTCGAGGGCGACGTCGGCTGCCACTTCGCCGTCATATTCGAAGTCCACGTTCATCTTGTCGAGAACTGCCACCGCCTCGCGGACACGGTCCGCCTTCTCCCACGGCGGATTGCCGAAGGTCGAATAGGACAGCAGGGCGACCCGCGGCTCCTGACCCATCTGCCGCGCCTTCGCCGCCGTCTGGATCGCGATCTGGGCCAGTTCCTCCGGCGAAGGTAGCTCGTGAACGGTGCTGTCGGCGATGAACACGGTGCGGTTCCGCGCGAACATCATGCTGAGGCCGAAGATCAGTTCGTCGGGCTTCGAGTCGAGCACGCGCGTGATCTGGCGCAGCGAGACGTAGTAGCTGCGGGTGAGCCCGGTCACCATGGCGTCGGCGTCGCCGCACGCCACCATGCAGGCGGCGAAGACGTTGCGGTCGAGGTTCACCAGACGCTGACAGTCGCGATAGAGGAAGCCCTGCCGCTGCAGCCGACCGTACAGGAAGTCGGTGTAGCGGACGTTGTGCTGACTCAGTCGCGCGTTGTGGATCTCCAGCCCCTCGGCGCCGCGAAGCCCCATGCGCAGCATGGTCTCCTTGATCTCTTCCTCGCGGCCGATCAGCACCGGCGTTCCGAAGCCGTTGGCGGTCCACTGCAGCGCTGCCCGGATCACCTTCTCTTCCTCGCCTTCCGCGAACACCATCCGCTTCGGATTGGCGAGAAGCTGATCGTAGATGAGCTGCATGTGGCCTGCGGTCGGGTCGAGGCGCGAGCGGAGCACCGTGCAGTAGGCGTCCTTATCCGTGATCGGCTTGTGGGCGACGCCCGAATCCATCGCCGCCTTCGCCACCGCCATCGGGATGGCGGTGATCAGCCGCGGATCGAACGGTTTCGGGATGATGTAGTCCGATCCGTATTGCAGGCGCTGCTGCGAATAGGCGGCGGCGACCTCGTCGGGCACGTCCTCGCGGGCGAGCTTGGCCAGCGCCTCGGCGGCGGCGATCTTCATCTCGTCGTTGATCTCCGATGCCCGCACGTCGAGCGCGCCGCGGAAGATGTAGGGGAAGCCGAGGACGTTGTTGATCTGGTTCGGATAGTCCGACCGACCTGTGGCGAAGATCGCGTCGTCGCGGACCTCCCGCGCTTCCTCGGGCGTGATCTCCGGGTCCGGATTGGCCATGGCGAAGATGATCGGCTTCGCCGCCATCGACCGCACCATGTCGGCGGTCACCGCCCCCTTGGCCGAGACGCCGCAGAAGACGTCGGCGCCGCGCATCGCCTCTTCCAGCGTGCGCAGGTCGGTCTCCACCGCATGCGCCGACTTCCACTGGTTGATGCCGGCCTCGCGGCCCTTGTAGACCACGCCGCGGGTGTCGCACATGATCGCGTTCTCGGGCGGCAGGCCCATGCGCTTGAACAGCTCGATGCAGGCGATGCCCGCGGCGCCGGCGCCGTTGAAGACCACGCGGGTGTCCTCGATCCGCCGCCCGGTGACGTCGAGCGCGTTCAAGAGCCCCGCCGCGGCGATGATCGCCGTGCCGTGCTGGTCGTCGTGGAAGACCGGGATGTCCATCACCTCGCGCAGGCGCTGCTCGATGATGAAGCATTCGGGCGCGCGGATGTCTTCCAGGTTGATGCCGCCCCAGCTCTTGCCGAGGAAGCGGACGCAATTCACGAACTCGTCGACGTCGTAGGTATCGACTTCCAGGTCTATGGCGTCGATGTCGGCGAAGCGCTTGAACAGGACCGCCTTCCCCTCCATGACCGGCTTGGAGGCCAGGGCGCCGAGATTACCGAGGCCAAGCACCGCGCTGCCGTTCGAGATCACGGCGACGATGTTTCCCTTGGCCGTGTAGTCATAGGCCTTGCCCGGCTCCTTCTCTATCGAAAGGCAGGGGTAGGCGACACCCGGCGAATAGGCGAGTGACAGTTCGCGGGCCGTCGTCAGGGGCTTGGAGGCCCTGATCTCGATCTTGCCCGGCTTGCCGTCGGCGTGGAAGGCTAGAGCCTCCTCGGCGGTGGCGTGGTACTTCTCCATCTGAGCGTAATCTCCCCAGCCGATTACGGCATTTTTCTAGTTCGTAAGCGAAGTCTAGAGTCCCCCCAGCGCCGCGTCAAAAGCAACGCCGGGCGTGGAAGCATTGAGTTGGAATGACGAGACCGGACCCCGAAACGACCGACCGCAAAAAGCCCGCAAAAGGCTCCGAAACGGCCGTGACGCCGATGATGGCGCAATACCTGTCGATCAAGGCGGCACATCCCGATTGTCTGCTGTTCTACCGCATGGGCGATTTCTACGAGATGTTCTTCGACGACGCCGTCCACGCGGCGAAGGCGCTCGATATCACTCTCACCAAGCGTGGACAGCACGACGGGGCCGACATACCGATGTGCGGCGTTCCGGTCCATTCCCACGAAGCCTATCTCAGGCGACTCGTCGCCAAGGGATTCCGGGTCGCAATCTGCGAGCAGATGGAGGACCCCGCCGAGGCCAAGAAGCGCGGTGCCAAGTCGGTGGTCGAGCGCGGGGTGATCCGGGTCGTGACCGCCGGGACGCTGACCGAAGACAGCCTGCTCGACGCCCGCAGCAACAACCATCTGGCGGCCATTGCGCGTCTCCGCGACGACTGGGCGCTGGCCTGGCTCGACATGTCGACAGGCGAATTCGCCGTGATGCCGACCGATCGGGCGGCTCTGGCGGCCGACCTCGCCCGTGTTGCGCCGGGAGAGCTTCTGGTCGCCGATACGCTGCTTCAGGACCAGGACAGCTACGCCCTGCTTCGCGACTGGAAGGACGTGCTGACGCTGGTACCCGCGTCGCGCTTCGACAGCAGCGGTGCCGAGCGGCGGCTGAAGGCGTTCTACGGCGTCGCGGCGCTCGATGCGTTCGGCAGCTTCAACCGTGTACAGCTCGCTGCTTGCGGCGCCCTCGTCGAATATCTCGACCTGACTCAGCGCGGCCGCATGCCGCGGCTGACAGCCGCCGGTACCGATCGCCACGGACGCGCTGATGGCGATCGATCCCGCGACCCGCCGGAATTTGGAGCTCACCACCACTCTCGGCGGCGAACGCTCGGGCAGTCTGCTGTCGGTGATCGATCGTACCGTCACCAATGGCGGTGCGCGGGCGCTCGCGGCACGGCTGGCGGCGCCGGGAACCGACCCGAGGGCGATCAACGCCCATCTCGACATGGTGCAGTTCTTCCACGAGGACGCCGACCTCCGCGAGACCGTGCGCGGGCTTCTCGCCAAAGTGCCGGATCTCGAACGGGCCCTCTCTCGCCTCACCTTGGGGCGCGGCGGGCCGCGGGATCTGGCGGCGGTTCGCGACGGCCTCGCGGAAACGGCCCGGCTGCGCGCCATCCTTGCCCGCGACGGGCTAGGCCCACCGCCCGATGGAATCGCGAAGGCCGGCGACGACCTCGGCGAGCACGCCGCGCTCGTCGAGCGGTTGGGCCGCGCGCTCGCCGCCGAGCTTCCGGTCTACGCCCGCGATGGCGGTTTGATCGCCGCGGGTTACGCGCCGCAACTCGACGAGCAACGGACTCTCCGCGACGAAAGCAAGCGGTTGATCGCCGCCCTCGAATATCGCTACCGCGAGGAGACGGGCATTGCGTCGCTCAAGATCCGGCACAACAACGTGCTCGGCTACTATGTCGAAGTGACGCCGACCCACGCCGACAAGGTCGGTCCGCCGCTCACCCACCGACAGACCCTGGCGGGGGCGGTGCGGTTCAACTCGCCGGAACTCGGCGAGCTTCAGGACAAGATCACCCGTGCGGCCGACCGCGCCCTCGCGCTGGAGATCGAGCTCTTCGACGAGCTGGCGGGCGAGGTGGTCGCGCGGTCCGAGCCTGTCGCGCGTGCCGCTGCGGCTTTCGCGGCGATCGACGTCGTGGCCGCTCTGGCCGAGCTGGCGGCGACGCGGCGCTATTGTCGGCCGGACGTCGATGATTCGCAGGCTTTCGAGATCAAAGGGGGCCGCCACCCGGTGGTGGAGAGCTTTGTCGACGGCGGCGGTTTCGTCGCCAACGACTGCGACCTCTCCGAGGCGCAACGGCTCTGGCTGCTTACCGGTCCGAACATGGCGGGAAAAAGTACGTTCCTGCGCCAGAACGCCTTGATCGCGGTCCTGGCGCAGATGGGCGCCTATGTGCCGGCGGACTCGGCTCGGATCGGCGTCGTCGATCGCTTGTTCAGCCGCGTCGGTGCGGCGGACGACCTCGCCCGCGGACGGTCGACCTTCATGGTGGAGATGGTCGAGACGGCGGCGATCCTGAACCTTGCAGGGCCACGGGCCCTGGTGATCCTGGACGAGATCGGCCGCGGCACGGCGACCTATGACGGTCTCAGCATCGCCTGGGCGACGGTCGAGCATCTGCACGAAGTCAATCGCTGCCGCGGCTTGTTCGCCACCCATTATCATGAATTGACGGCGCTCGCCGCCAAGCTGCCCGCGCTCGCCTGCCACGGTATGCGGGTCAGGGAGTGGGAGGGCGATATCGTCTTTCTGTACGAAGTGGCGCCGGGGGCGGCGGACCGTTCCTACGGCATCCATGTGGCGAAGCTTGCCGGCCTTCCGCCGGCCGACATTGCGCGTGCCGAAGCCGTTCTTGAGCGGTTGGAAAGAGGGGAGAGCTCCAGTACGCCCGTGCAGCTTGCCGAGGATCTGCCTCTGTTCGCGGCCGCGCGGAAGGAGCCCCTTTCCGAAGCGCCGGCCGAGCGTCCTGCCGTTCTCGATCGCCTCGCGGCGCTCGATCCCGACTCGCTCAGCCCTCGTGAGGCGCTTGAACTCCTTTACCGTCTTCAGAGCGAGGCGCGCGGCGATTGACCGTTGCTGCCGGCGTGAGGCTTCCCGGCCGCTGCAGATGTTCGCGAACGCTCGCCAAGGCGCGTTCGGCGGCGGCGACGTGCTCGACCGCTCGCTGTCGTCCGTCGGTCGACAGATCGTCGGCCGAGAAGGCGCTTTGAACTTCCCACAGGGCGTTGGCTGCTTCCTTGATGGCGCGTGCCGCCTCGCGCACGATGTCGCCGCTACCGTCGCCGACCAGACGGGCAACTGCCCGAAACCCGGTCCCGGTCAACAGGGCATCGACCAGCCTGACGTCGGGGACCTCGCGCAGGAGGGCGCGGATTTCCTCCGGTGCAAAAGGGACACGCCCTTTGATACGCGAATAAAAGGTCGCGTACTTCATATCCAGCGCCTGAGCCACTTCCTGCACAGGACGACGTTTTTCGCTCACCAGAATCCGGTGGGCGGTACGGGCGAATGTATCGGCATCCGGCATGGCGGGCATCTTCTTCACAGCTCCCTATCCGCAGCCCAGCGTTGATCGCTTCTATTCTTTCTGGGAACGGCTGCCGCCAACCTGGATCAATGCACGATGAAGAATTTCACGATGACCGTTATTCGAACACGGGTTCCAGGCGGCGCAGTCGGCTGTCGTGGAAAGGTCTCTCGTGCTATCGTTGAACCCGCGCCGGACCGGCGAGAAATCAAAACAACACTGGAGGAGACGGCATGACCAAGGTGGCGATGAGCACGGCGGTACCCGTTTCGGCGAAGCAGGTTTGGGACTTGATCGGCAACTTCAATGCGATGCCTCAGTGGCATCCGGCGGTAAAGAACAGTGAGCAGAAGGGAGACGGGGTCGGCTCGGTACGGACGATGACCCTTCCCGATGGATCGCAGATCGTCGAGAAGCTGGAGTCCAAGGACGACGGCAGCCGGTCTCTGACCTATTCCATCGTCAATTCGCCGCTGCCGGTCGCGAACTACACTTCGACGATGACGGTTCACGACAAGGGTGGGCAGGCCGAGGTCGAGTGGAGCAGCAATTTCGATCCCAAGGGCGCTTCGCCGGAAGATGCGATGAAAGCCGTACAGGGTGTCTACGCGGCCGGCCTCGAGAATCTGAAGAAGATGTTCGGGGGGTGATAGTCTGCGCCGGAAGGTTTCCGGCCGCGAGACCGTGGTTGTTTTCACCCACGGAAGAACGATCTAGGGGCAGGGACGGCGGGCCGGTCGCTCGCCATCCCGACCTCGGTGCGCCAAGGGGACAAACCCTTGACGAAGTCTTAGGGGAGACGTGTTAAGCGAAGGGCCGGCGGTGCGGTAACGAGTTTCGGACAACGGGGTTACATGGATCAGATCAGCAATCGCCGCGGTATCGTCAATCGTCGGCAGCTCGCGGCAGCGGTGGCCGACATTCCGAGCGACCTGCCGGAGAAGGATCAGCGGGCGCGGCTGCTGTCGCTTCTGAAGCGATCGCTGGAAGAGGGGCGCAAGGAACTCGAGCATCGGCTTGAGTCCGGGACGGCGGGGCCACAGATCACCGCCGGTCATGCCTACTTGATCGACCAGATCATCGGTGTGCTGTTCGAGTTCGCCGTCACTCGCGTCTATCCGGTCTCGAACCCGACCGCGGCCGACCGCATCGCGCTGGTCGCCGTCGGCGGCTACGGGCGCGGCGAGATGGCGCCGTTCTCCGACGTCGACCTGCTGTTCCTGATTCCCTACAAGCAGACCCCGCGCGGCGATCAGATCGTCGAGTACGTCCTCTATATGCTGTGGGACCTGGGCCTGCAGGTTGGCCAGTCGGTGCGCTCGGTCGACGAGTGTCTGAGCCGTGCCAAGCGCGACATCACCATCCGCACCAATCTTCTGGAGATGCGCTTCCTGTGGGGCGAGCAGTCGCTGTTCTCGGAGTTGGAGCGGCGCTTCAAGCGTGAACTGATCGCCGGAAGCGGTCCTGAGTTCCTCACCGCCAAGCTGGGCGAGCGCGATGAGCGTCATGGACGCATGGGGGATTCGCGCTATGTGGTCGAACCCAACATCAAGGAAGGGAAGGGCGGTCTCCGCGACCTTCACACCCTCCTGTGGATTACCCGTTATCTCTACGACGCCGAGAGCATCGACGATCTGGTCGCCGAGGGCGTGCTGACGCCGAGCGAGCGCCGAAAGCTGATGAAGGCGCGCCGGTTCCTGCTCACCGTTCGCTGCCATCTCCACTACGTGGCCGGCCGTGCCGAGGAACGGCTCACCTTCGACGTTCAGCCCAAGATCGCCCGCCGCATGCACTATACCGACCATGCGGGCGCGACCAGGGTCGAGCGCTTCATGAAGCACTACTATCTGATCGCGAAGACGGTAGGCGAACTGACCCGCGTGTTCTGTGCCGACCTGGAAGCCAAGCACAAGCGCTGGGCGACGGCGTGGCTGCCACGGTTGGGGCTCGGCCAGCGGATGGTCGAAGGCTTCCCCGTCGAGAGCGGGCGGATTTCTATCGAAGGCCCCACCGCCTTCGTCGACGATCCGGTGCGGCTGATCCAGCTGTTCCACGTCGCCCAAAAGCGCGATCTCGACATCCACCCGGAGGCGCTGCGCCAGATCGGCCAGGACCTCCGGCTGGTCGACGACATCCGTGAGGACCCCAGGGCCAACGCCCTGTTCATGGAGATCCTGACCTCGCGGAAGGACCCGGAAACGAGCCTCCGGCGCATGAACGAGGCTGGCGTTCTGGGGCGCTTCATCCCCGATTTCGGTCGGGTAATCGCCCAGACACAGCACGACATGTACCATGTGTACACGGTCGACGAGCACACCATCTTCGCCATCGGAATCCTGTCCCGGATCGAGCAGGGCAAGATCGGCGACGAGGTGCCGCTGGCCACCGACATCGTGCACAAGGTGCAGTCTAGGAAGGCGCTGTATCTCGCGGTCTTCCTCCACGATATCGCCAAGGGCCGCGGCGGAGACCATTCGGAGCTCGGCGCCAAGGTCGCGCGGCGGCTCGGGCCACGCCTCGGCCTCACCGCCGAGGAGACGGAGACCGTCTCCTGGCTGGTGCTCCACCATCTTCTTTTCAGCGGCACCGCTTTCAAGCGCGACGTCGACGACCCGAAGACGGTGACCGACTTCGTCGAGGTCGTGCAGTCGCCCGAGCGGCTGCGCCAGCTCCTGGTGCTGACGGTGGCCGACATCCGGGCCGTGGGGCCGAAGGTGTGGAACGGCTGGAAGGGCCAGCTTCTCCGCGACCTCTATCATCAGGCGGAAGACCTGATGATGGGCGGCGATTTGGCCGCCGGGCGGAACCGCCGGGTGGCGATGGCGATCGACAATCTGAAGGCGCATCTGCCCGACTGGCCGGATGACGAGATCGACGCCTATGTCGCCCGTCACTATCCGCCTTACTGGATCGCCTTCTCGGCCGAAACCCATGCGCGCCACGCCCGGCTGCTCCGGCAGGCCGACCGCGAGAAGCGGCCGCTCACCCTCGATACCCAGGTCGACCGCTTCCGCTCGGTGACCGAGATCACCCTCTATGCGCCGGACTTCTATGGTCTGTTCGCGGGGGTGGCCGGGGCGATGGCGGTGTGCGGCGCCAACATCGTCGACGCCAAGATCTTCACCACCACCGACGGCATGGCGCTCGACGTGTTCTGGATTCAGGACGCGGCCGGCGGCGCCTTCGACCGTCCCGACAAGCTCGCCAAGCTGGCGACGGCGATCGACCAGACCCTGGCGCGCGAGATGAAGCCGGCCGAAGTTCTGGCCGGCCAGCGGCGTCTGCCCAGCCGGACCGAGGTCTTTACGGTCGAACCCCGGGTGTTCATCGACAATGCCGCCAGCGCCACGCGGACGGTGATCGAGGTCAACGGCCGCGACCGGCCGGGTCTTCTGTTCGATCTCACCCGGACGCTGCGCGAGCTCAGCCTGTCGATCGCCAGCGCGCGGATCACCACTTTCGGCGAGCGTGCCGTCGACGTGTTCTACGTCAAGGACATGTTCGGCCTGAAGATCCACAATCAGACGCGGCTCGACGAGATCCGCCGCCAGCTCCTTGCCATCCTCGACCCGTCGACGGGTGCGGACGACAGCGAGGAAGCCGAGGTTCACAGGATTCCGGAGGCGGCGGAGTAGCACTCCGCCGCTTTAGGTCGTCGTTACCCTTCCTCGGCGGAGATGCTCGCATCGCGCGCGAGCATGACAAGCCTATGGGGAGGACGTCCGGAAGATTCCCGTCTTTCTGTCATCCTCGTGCTCGACACGAGGGCGGCGTCAGGCGGCGACGCTCGCCGTCTCGCGGGCGGTGGCTGTGCGATCCAAGGCGGCTTCGAGGATTGCGCGAAGCATGTCCGTATAGGACATGCCGGCGAAGCCCGCCATCAGGTTCATCTTGCCGTCCCAGCACCAGCCCGGATTGGGGTTCACTTCCAGGAGCTTGAGGTTCCCCTCCGCATCGGCGCGGAAGTCGAAGCGGGCGTAATCGCGGCAGCCCAGTCGCTCGAACAGGATCGAGGCGTTCTGGATCATCACCCGCTGGGAGTCGCCGTCGAGGTCGGTTTCCTTGTAGGCCACCTGGGTCCAGTAGGGACTTTCCGGCAGCCACTTCGATTCGTAGCCCAGGATCGGCGGCAGGCCGGGATCGAGCCGGCTGTAGTCGACTTCGAGAATCGGCAGGCTGCGCAGCCCGGTCGCCGGGTTGCCGAGCAGGCCGACGGTGTATTCCCGGCCCTGCAGGAACTCCTGCACCAGCACCGGGCGGCCCGGCAGCATCTCCCGGATGCGGGTCAGGCTCGCGAGCAGGGCTTCCGGCCCGTCGATCACGGCTTCCTTGACGATGCCGATGCTCGAGTCGCCGAAGTTCGGCTTGATCAGCGCGGGGAAGACCGAGGGGATGGTCGCCGACTGATCATCGGAGCGCATATAGGTCTCGACCGGTGTCGGGATGTCGAGCGCCGCGGCGACGGCGCGGACCAGCGCCTTGTCGTAACAGTGTGAGAGGCAGGCCGGCCCGGCGCCCGTATAGGGCAGATCGAGCATCTCCAGGATCGCCGGGATGTGCAGCTCCTTGAAGGCGTCGTTGGCGAAGCCCTCGTCGCAGAGGTTCAGCACCAGGTCGGGACGCTTGGCGCGCAGATCGGCGATCAGAGTCGGGTGGCTGTCGAGATAGTCGAACTTGAAGCCATCGATCTCCGCCAGCGCTTCCTTCAGGCGTTGGACGGTCTCGAAGTCCTCCTCGTTGAAGCGGCCGCCCTTCTTCACCGTGTCGGGCAGCCGCGGATCACCCAGCAGCACGGTGACGTTGGTGATGGGGCGGGTTCGCGCCTTCGGTGCCGCTTTGCGCGGGGCGACGGCGGTCAGGAAAATGCGGTGAGCCATCATGCCGAGATCCTGGCCCCGGTCCGAATGGGCCTCGACGGTGTCGTGAAGCTGCACCCCCTTGAAGCCCGCCTCCTCGATCAGCCCGACGATGCGGTCGTGGCTATACAGCCGCTCGGCGTAGAACTGGTCGGCGATCACGCCGCGCTCGGCATGCACGACGACCTCGCGTGAGATCAGCCGGTCGCGGTCGGCCGAGAGCGAACGTTCGCGGCAGACGAAGTGGTTCTGGTCGATCCATTCCCAGGACCGCGGTTCGAAATGCTCGCGCATCCAGTCGCCGTCGGTGATGTCGAGCGCCACCTGGCCTTCCGAGACGAGCGAGCGCTTGATCGATTCGAGAACCTTGCGGTCATCGTTCTCGTCGGCGAAGTAGCCGAAGGAGTTTCCCATCACCGCGACGCAGTCGACCAGGCCGTCGCGGACCCGGAAGCTGCGGGCATCGCCCTCGCGGAACAGGACCTTGCGGCCCAGGCGGGTTGCGCGGCGGCGGGCGAGACGCACGAGGTAGCGGGACCGGTCGACGCCGATCAGGTCGGTGTAGCCGCGACGCGCGAGCTCCAGTACATGCCGTCCCTGACCGCAGCACAGATCGAGGACGCGATCGCTCGGCTTGATGCCGGTAGCGGCGATCAAGAGGTCGATTTCACGCTGGGTGTTGGCGTCGTTTTCAACGACATCGCCATCCGTGCGGAGGTAGAGGGCGTCGAACAGCTCCCGCCACCACTCGGCGGGAAGATGGCTTTCGAGATCGGCCACGGGGCCGGTCCAGCTACGGTTGGGTCGCGGCTTGGCGACAAGCGGTGCCTTGGTCATCGCGTACGAATGCCCCCCGATAATCGGCGGCCTGCGGCCGGGGCTGAAAGGACGGAAAATGTCCAAGCGGATGATGGGGCGGGCCGTCGCGGGCCGGGTCCAGCACCATTGGATGGCGCGCATATACGCTCATCCGCAGCCGAATCAACGGACAACATCGAGCGCGAGAAAAATTTCCTTAAGGCGTTGCGCTAGAACCGATTTCCGCGCCCGCTCGTCAGCCTGCCGGAAGCCTCAGAACCGCCCGCAGGCCGCCCAGCGGCGAAACGTCCAGCGATACCGTCCCGCCGTAGATGTCGGCCAGATCGCGGACGATGGCGAGGCCGAGGCCGGCCCCCGGCGTGGTCTCGTCGAGCCGCCGCCCCCGTTCGAAGACGGCCTCGCGTTGATCGGGCGGAAGACCGGGCCCGTCGTCGTCGACGATCAGCAGGACTGCCTCTCCCTCCCCGTCGCAACTCATCTGGACTTCGTGCCGCGCCCACTTGCAGGCGTTGTCGAGAAGATTTCCCAGCATCTCCTCGAGATCCTGGGCTTCGCCCCGGAACATCCGGTCTTCCGCGCAGTTCCAGCGGATGGCGAGTTCCCGGTCGGCATAAAGGCGTTCCACCGTTCTCGCGAGCCGTGCCACGCTGTCGGCAACGCGGGTCCGTGCCCCCGGTATCCGCGAGGACCCTGCCGCGCGCGCCCTGGCGAGGTGATAGTCCACATGCCGGCGCATGGCCGCCACCTGCCGATCCAGATGGTCGGCCCTCTCGACCGCCCCGTCCCGTCGCATGGTGGCGGCATCGTTGGCAAGTACGCTCAGCGGCGTTTTCAGCGCATGGGCCAGATTGCCGGCCTGGGTCCGGGCCCGCTCGACCACCGCCCGTTCCTGCTCCAGCAGGGCGTTCAGGTCGTCGACCAGCGGCTGCAGTTCGCCGGGGTAGCGGCCGGCAAGACGATCGGCCTCACCGGTCCTTACCGCGTTCAACCGCTGCCGCAGGCCGCCGAGGGGGCGGAGGCCCACCGACATCACCAAGGCGGCGGCGGCGATTACGCCGATCACGAGTGCGGCGAACGACAGGAACAGGACGCGGAGGAAGGACTCCTGCACCTCGCCGAGCACGGATTCGTTCTCGGCGACGACCAGACGGAAGCGGGATGTCGACTGGGGAAGCTGGATCGCGCGCTCGAGCGCGATCAGTGGCCGGTCCTCGGGGCCGTCGATGAGGTGCTGGTGCAGCGCGCCGTCGGACGGTTCGTCGGAGGGGAGTGCCAGCGTCGTATCCCAGAGCGAGCGCGAACGGAGAAGGGGGGCGCCATCCGCCGACGAGACCTGCCAGTAGAGCCCGCCGTAGGGTACGTGGAACCGCGGGTCGGTCAGCTCGGCGCTCGTGGAAACCGTGCCGTCCGGTGCGACTTCCAGGGCCGCGGCGAGCTGGTTCAGGTGGTTGCCGAGGTCGGCGATGAAGCGCCGTTCGACATGGTCGCGGAACAGCTCGTAGATGACCGCGCCGCCGATCCCCAGTGCCAGCGTCACCCAGATCACCGTTCCGAGGACGAGACGGAGCCGGAGGGAGAGCGGTCGCCTCAGGGCGAGCACCGCAACCGGTATCCCAACCCCCGCACGGTCTCGATAATTTCCGGGCCTAGCTTCCGTCGCAGGCGGGCGACGAACACCTCGATGGTGTTGGAGTCGCGATCGAAATCCTGGGCGTAGATGTGATCGATCAACGCCGAGCGGGAGGCGATCTGACCGGGCCGATGCATCATGTAGGCGAGCACCCGGTATTCATGAGCGGTCAGCGTCACCGGTGTGCCGTCGACGGTCACCCGGCCGCTCCGCGTGTCCAGCGTGACGGGGCCGCAAGTGAGCTCCGCGGTGGCATGGCCCGAGGCTCTCCGGAGCAACGACCGGAGGCGCGCCAGCAGTTCCTCCATCTGGAATGGCTTGGCCAGATAGTCGTCGGCGCCGGCGTCCAGCCCTTCGACCTTGTCATGCCAGCTTCCCCGCGCCGTGAGGATCAGGACCGGAAACGTCCGTCCCGCGCCGCGCCAGCGCTTGAGGACGGTGATGCCGTCGACCTTGGGCAGGCCGAGATCGAGGATCGCGGCGTCGTAATGGGTCGTGCCGCCCATGAAGTCGGCGTCTTCGCCGTCGGCGGCATGATCGACTGCGTAGCCGGCTTCCGAGAGGCTGGTGACCAGTTGGTCGGCCAGGGCCGGCTCGTCCTCCACGACCAGGAGCCGCACCTCAGTCGGCCTTCGCCTGCCGGAATGGTACTGCGGCCCTAGTCGTCATCGTGGTCCTCGTGTTCATGCTCGCGATCGTCGTCTTCGCGAAGAAGGTGGCCCGACCGACCGTCGACGTGAAGTTCGACCACGCGGCCATCTGCGCGCAATACTTCGATCTCGTAGATCCATTTGCCGTGTTCGCGCTCGATCTCGACTTCAAGGATCTCGCCCGGAACGGCTTCCCGCACCAATGGCAGCACGCGGCTCAGGGGCAGGATCTCGCCCGAGCGTACCGCCTTGTAGGCGCGCTCGTGGTCCCGGTCGTCGGCGCGGGCCGATATCGCCGCGCACACGATCCCCAGAACGGCGGCCGAAGCAAGAATGGAGGTGCCCTTCTTTATCATGCCGTTCACATAGGCGGGGAAGCTGAACGCAGGATGAACGAGGCCTTCAGGGGCGGTTCAGGTCGGGTTTCTATCTTGCCGGGCATCGACAGTTCTAGCCAAGGAGCAACACGATGACCCCCAGGATGACCATTGCCGCCATCGCTATCGCCGCCGGCACGATCGTTTCCGCGAGCGGGATGGCGTTCGCCGACACCGACCGGGCCTTGCCTGAAGGGTCTCTCGGCATCGATAAGGTGGCTGCCACCGTCGAAGCCGAAGGCTACACCCGGATCAGCGAGATCGAGAGCGACGACGGCTATTACGAGGTGACCGCCACCCATCCCGACGGCCGCAGGGTCGAGCTTCGCGTCGACCCGCAGTCCGGCGAGATCCTGCGGATCGAGACGGAGGACGACTGATGGCCGTGATCGAGGGAATGTCGGAACCGAATCCCTCGACCGCGATCAAGGTGTGGGACCCGCTCGTGCGGGTCCTGCACTGGGGCTTGGCCACGGCTTTCGCCGTGGCCTATGCCACCGGCGAGGAGATCATGTCGGTGCACGAGGTCGCGGGGTACGCGATCCTCGTGATCGTGTCCCTGCGACTGGTATGGGGCTTCATAGGCACGCCCTACGCCCGCTTCGCGGACTTCGTGCGTGGGCCCGGCGCAGTGCGTGGCTATTTGAGGAGCCTCGTCGCCGGACATCCTGAACATTACGTCGGACACAATCCGGCTGGCGGATGGATGATCATGGCTCTTCTGGGTGGCGTCGCCGTCACTGCCGTTACCGGGATCCTGGCCGATCAGTCCGGTGTTTCGCACGGGACGTTCGAGGAGCTTCACGAGGTGGCCGCCAACGGCATGCTGCTTCTCGTCCTCGGCCACATCGCCGGGGTGATCGTCGGCAGCCTGGCCCATCGCGAAAACCTGGTGCGGGCCATGATCACCGGCAGAAAGAAAGGGTGAGCCGGTTCAGCCGGCCTCTGACGCGGACTGCAATGCGTAGTCGGAGCCCGACGCCACGGTGGTGGTGCCGGGCTCCGAACGTTTCGAAACCCCCAGTTCCGCCTCGGCGAAGGCGTTAGCCAAAGCCGCATAGTCGGTTGTCACCGGAAACTGCGGAAACTCGTCGATCACGTTCTGGGGCGGACGGAACAGGATGCCGGCATCGGCTTCGCTCAACATGCTGATGTCGTTGTAGGAGTCGCCCGCCGCGATCACCCGGAAGTTCAAGCCGTGCAGGGCCTTTACCGCCTTGCGCTTCGGGTCCTGGATACGCAGCCGATAGTCTGCGACCGCCCCGTCGTCACCGATCACCAGATGATGGCAGAACAACGTCGGCCAGCCGAGCCGCGCCATCAGGGGCGTCGCGAACTCATAGAACGTGTCCGAGAGAATGATGACCTGGCTGCGTTGGCGAAGGGACTCGAGGAACGCGCGTGCCCCGTCCAGGGGTTCCATTTCGGCGATGACCGACTGGATGTCGGCGATCCCGATGCCGTGCCGGGCCAGCACGTCGAGACGGAACTGCATCAGTTCGTCATAGTCGGGGACGTCCCGGGTCGTCGCCTTCAGATCGTCGATGCCGGTACGCGCGGCGACGTTGATCCAGATTTCCGGGATCAGGACCCCTTCCAGGTCCAGACAGGCAACAAGCACGACCCCATACCCTCGCGGTTCATATTGGCTTCAGCGTTCTAGCACGGGCAGGGCAACCGGTCATCGCGTCTCGCCCGATTTGAGCTTGCTTTCCCGCCACGCGATGTAGGCGGTGGAAGCGAAGATGACCGAACCGCCGACCCACGTATTGAGGCCGGGAATTTCGCTGAAGGCGAGGTATCCGATCACCGCGCCCCAGATCAGGCGGGTGAAGTCGAATGGGAACAGGGCGCTGGCGTCCGCCTCCTTCATCGCCTGGGCCATCGTCGTCTGCGCGACCGTGCCCAGGCTGCCGATCGCGATCAGCCAGAGAAGCTGCTCGGTGGTCGGCCATTGCCAGACGAAATAGGCGGGGATGAAGGTGAGAGGGGTGAGCACGATCGCCATGTAGGCGGTGATCGTCACGCTGGATTCGGTGCGCGACAGCACCTTGATTATGATCAGCGCCGATGCCCACAGAGAGGACGAGCCAATGATCAGAAGGGCACCCGAGGAAAACGCCCCGGCGCCCGGCTGGAGGACGATCAGCGTTCCCAGGAAGCCGACCGCCACAGCCGTCCAGCGTCGCAGGCGCACGACCTCGCCCAGCACGAAGGCGGCGAGCACGGTCGCGAACAGCGGCGCAGTGAAGCTCAAGGCCGCCACCTCGGCGAGGGGCGTGATGCTGACGGCATAGAAGAACATCAGCATCGCCACGGCGTTCAGCCCGCCGCGGGCGAACTGGAGGCCGGGTCGAGAGGTGCGGAAGGGCTCCAGCCCGTAGCGGAAGACCAGCGACGACAGCAAGAGCAACGCCACGAGATTGCGGAAGAACGCGATCTCGAACGGATGCATGAGGAGGTCTTGCGATACGTGCCGGATGGCGCCGTGCATGCAGGCGAAGCTGGCGGTCGACAGCAGCATCAGCGCCATCGGCCGGAAGCGCCGGAGGTCGACGGCGGCCGGCATGCGTTCGGTCGTTTCTGACGGCTCGGTCACGGATGCCCCTCATTGCTGCCCGCGCCGCGGCGTTGGTCCCGCGTTCCAGGCAAACCCGATGTGTAGCACAGCCTGTCCAGCCGCAGCCGCGCGGTGGTTGCACGGCACCTTATCGTGCAGTGCAGCATTGACCCCGATGTTGCCGTCGTCGACCGGCGGGCGATCGCCCGCTATCTTCGCCGGCAACGAAAGGGAGGTCACATGAACGTGCGGCGCTTGAAGTTCTGGGGCTGGGGCTACGCGGACGAGGCCGTTCCGGCGGAGGAGACGGCGGCCATCGTCCGGCATGTGTCGGGCAAGCTGGGCGTAGGTGACCTGCCGGCCGATCCGGACCCGCGGATCGAGGACGTCACCTTGCCGGCGCCGCGGATCACTCCGCCGGCCGCGCTCGCCGCCTGCTGCTCGACCGAGACCTACGACCGTGCCGCCCATACCTATGGGAAGTCGTTTCCAGATTATGTGCGGACGCTGGCCAGGGACTTCGCGCCGGCCCCCGACGTCGTCGCCTTTCCGGACAGCACCCGCCAGGTGGTCGAGGTGCTGGACTGGGCGGCATCGGTCGATGCCGCGGTCATCCCGTTCGGCGCCGGGTCGAGCGTCGTCGGCGGGGTCGAGGCGTCGCGCTGCGAAAGCTATGGCGGTGTCATCAGCCTGGACCTCCGCCGCCTCGACAAGGTCGTCGAGGTCGATAAGGCGTCGCGCGCGGCGCGGGTCCAGGGCGGCGTCATGGGGCCGGGGCTCGAAGCGCAGCTGAAGCCGCACGGCTATTCGATGCGCCACTTCCCGCAGTCGTTCGAGTATTCGACCGTCGGCGGCTGGGTCGCGACCCGGTCGGGCGGCCATTTTGCGACTCTCTATACCCATATCGACGAGTTCGTGGAGTCGCTCGAGGTCGTGACGCCGGCGGGCATGATCGAGACCCGCCGCTTGCCGGGCTCCGGGGCGGGGCCGAGCCCGGATCGGATGTTCATCGGCTCCGAAGGCATCCTCGGCATCATCACCGAAGCCTGGCTCCGGGTGCAGGACCGGCCGACCTTCCGCGCCTCGGCCACGGTGAAGTTCACCGACTTCCACAAGGCCGCGGCGGCGGTCCGCGCGATCGGGCAGGCGGGGCTCTACCCGTCCAACTGCCGGGTCATCGACGCCAAGGAGGCGGCGATGTCGATGGCGGGCGACGGCAGCGCGCATCTGCTGATTCTCGCTTTCGAGTCGGCCGACCATCCGGTCGAGCCGTGGATGGCGCGGGCGCTGGAATGCGCCAAGGACCATGGGGGCGAGGCCGACGATCCCAAGGCTGAGGCCGGGCGCGACGGGTCGGCGGGGGCGTGGCGGAACGCCTTCATCCGCTTCCCCTATCACCGCGACGCCCTGATTACCCGCGGCATCATCCACGACACCTACGAGACGGCGATCACCTGGGACCGCTTCGCCGACTTCCATGCCACGCTGATGGCTGAGACCGCCGACGTCGTCCGCCGGGTGACGGGGCAGGAAGGCTATGTCTCCTGCCGCTTCACCCATGTCTATCCGGATGGCGTGGCGCCCTACTTCACTTTCCATGGGGTGGGGCGGAAGGACGCGATGCTGGACCAGTGGAAGGAGATCAAGACGGCGGTCTCCGACAAGCTGGAGCAGCTCGGCGGCACCATCACCCATCACCACGCGGTCGGCCGCGACCATCGCCCCTGGTACGACCGCCAGCGCCCAGACCTGTTCGCGGCGGCGCTGATCGCCGCAAAGGAACGCCTGGACCCGCAGGGTCTGCTCAATCCCGGCGTGCTGGTCGACCCGCGGCGTTAGGAAGATCGGAAGACAGGAGCGCGCGGCTCTCCTTCCTCACCCCGGCCCTCTCCTTCCCCGGAAGGAGAGGGAGGAAATGTCGCCCTCTCCGCCGCTCGCGGGGGAGAGGGAGGGGACCCGTCGAAGCTTTGCTTCGATGGGGAGGGTGAGGTGGCCGTGCCGGAGGCGCGGTTCACTCCCTTTCGCCGACTGCGCCTTCGGCGGGGGTCGTGGCGGTAAAGTGCTCCATGACGATGTCCGCCGACCAGTAGTCGGCGGGCAGCCCGGCCTTGAGCTTCAGGCGGGTGAGGAAAGCTTCCGGCGTCTTGAGCTGTTTCCACACCGCCGGCAGGAAGACGCCGCGATAGTGGCCGTGGCGCAGGACCAGGCCGTCGGTACCGGGCCGAATCTTCGCCAGCAGATCCTCTTCCGACGCGAAGACGATCGGGCTCGGCGCGCTCAGGACCGAAATATGGGCGTGCAGTCCCTCGATCTCGCTTTCGTCCAGCCGCGGGAAACGTGGATCGGAGAACGCCGCCCCATAGGCATTGTGCGCCACGTCGTCGCCTAGCGGCCGGTGGGCGAGGATGCTGCCGATGCAGCCGCGGAGCGTCCCATGCCGCTTCAGGGTCACGAATGTCGCGCAGGGTGCGCGCAGCGCGTCTTCATGCGCGCCGGGCTCGGGCGACCCGCCGCCGCGAAGCCCGTGGCCGATGGCGCCGCGCGCGATCGCCAGAAGGGTGTCGCCATGGGCGGACAGGTCGACGGCCTCGGTATCTGACTCGTCCCTTGGCCGAATATCGTCGGCCTCGTAAAGCACCCAGGACCCATAGCCGACGACGCGGTCGCGACTGCCGGCGGTATCGCCGGAATTGCGGCGGTCGACTTCGCTGATGCGCATGCCGCGTTTCCGGGCGAGGTGCAGCAGCCCCTTGAGCGGCACCCGACCGCAGGCCTGATCGTCGCCGATGCCCTGGACATCGAAGTTGCGGATCGCAGCGGCGGTGGTGCCGTCGATGCGCTGTGCGGTCTCATAGTCGTGGTAATGGCTCAAATCCGTGCTGACGACGATCAGCGTTTCCGGCCCATCCCACAGCGCCTCCAGCACCGCAGCGACCGTCTCGGGCGGCGCTGCCCCGACGACCAGCGGCACGAGGCTGAAACTCCCCAATGTCCGCTGGAGGAAAGGAAGATGGACCTCCAGGCTGTGCTCCGGCCCATGGGCCTCGTCCAGGATGCCGACGCCGGGCACGGCGAGCGCACGGTCGACGGCGGCACGGTCGATCATCACGG
Organism: Rhodospirillaceae bacterium; assembly: GCA_002721365.1. GTDB lineage: Bacteria > Pseudomonadota > Alphaproteobacteria. Next base: position 25,539 of record PBKC01000026.1, read on the forward strand.
TCCCCAGCGGCGAGGCATAGGCGTCGGCGCGGGTGGCGGCTATGCCGCGGAAAGGAACCCGGTGCGACGGGCCCAGCAGGACGACGCGGCGGATGCGGTCGCGGAGCGGTGCGATCCGGCGATAGGCGCTGGCGGCGACGGGACCCGAATAGACGAAGCCGGCATGGGGAACGATCAGCGCCTTAGGGAGCGCGGTTTCGGCAGGCTCAGGCTCCGCCGCCGCGAGATAGGCGTCGACCGCGGCGGCGAGGGCGCCTGCCTCGCCCGGGTAGAACATGTCAGCGACTGCTGCTCGCCTAACAGAACCCATCGTCATCCCGTTCCACTTCAGATTTCATCATGCCGCGCATGGTGTCGCGGCGTCGACCTCCCATATAGGAACAAACAGCGAAACTTACAGTGAGCTCCATGAGCAAGGACGAACCCATTACCGGCGTGCCCGGCCGGTTCTGGCACTTATTGGAGGACGGTCGCATCCAGTGCGATCTATGCCCCCGGTTCTGCAAGCTGCACGAGGGGCAGCGGGGCCTGTGCTTCGTGCGCGGGCGCCAGGACGACGCCATGGTGCTGACGACCTATGGGCGCTCCAGCGGCTATTGCGTCGATCCGATCGAGAAGAAGCCGCTGAATCACTTCATGCCCGGAACGCCCGTGCTGTCCTTCGGCACCGCCGGCTGCAACCTGACCTGCAAGTTCTGCCAGAACTGGGACATCAGCAAGTCGCGGGAGATGGACCGGCTGGCCGACGCGGCGTCGCCGGAGATGATCGCCGCCGCGGCGCGCAAGCTCGAATGCCGCAGCATCGCCTTCACTTACAACGATCCGGTGATCTTCCACGAATACGCGGTCGACGTCGCCCAGGCCTGCCGCGCGGTCGGGGTGAAGTCGGTGGCGGTCTCGGCCGGCTATGTGACGCCCGAGCCGCGGCGAGAATTCTTCGCCAACATGGATGCCGCCAATATCGACCTGAAGGCCTTCACCGAAGGTTTCTACAGGAAGGTCTGTGGCGGCGCGCTGGCGCCGGTGCTCGATACTTTGCTTTACCTCAAACACGAGACGGCGGTGTGGTTCGAGCTGACCACGCTGTTGATTCCGGGCGAAAACGATTCGGCGGAGGAGATCGAGGCGATGACCCGCTGGATCGCCGACGAGCTCGGTCCCGACGTGCCGATGCACTTCACCGCCTTCCACCCCGACTGGAAGATGCAGGGTCTCGGACGGACGCCGTCCGAGACCCTGACCCGCGCCCGTGCCATCGCCCAGGCAAATGGCATCCGCTACGCCTATACCGGCAATGTCCATGACAGCGAGGGCGGTAGCACTTTCTGCCATGGCTGCGGGACCCGGTTGATCGGGCGTGATTGGTATCAGCTCCTCGACTGGTCCTTGGACGCGGATGGCCATTGCCGGACGTGCGGGGCCCGCTGTGCCGGCGTGTTCGAAGCGGAGCCAGGGACTTGGGGGTCGCGGCGGTTGCCGGTGCGTCTCGCCCCGCGGCGCAGTGCCGAAAACAGCCGAACCGGGCAAGGCCAGCGCTCCGCGTAGCCCTCCCATGTCCCCAGCGCAGGCTCAGGGCATCCAACGTTATATATGGTTAAATATAACGAAAGTGGTTATTATTTTCTTCGATCCGGTGGTTGTCGGCCGGTCGAAATCCGCCACTCGGCATGTGTTTGTGTCTCTAACCCTCTGTAATTGAGGGGTTATCGGCCAATCTTAACGATTGGTCGGCCGGTGGCGCGGACGTTGCAATTGCTCGCCGGCCCTCACCCGTTTCGGGTGTCTGGGCACACGGAGGATGGATAAAAAGATGAGGAGGAGTTTGATGCTCAAGAGATTGGGCACGTCGGCCCTTGGGCTGGCTGCGCTGGGGATGTCGATCGCTCCGGCTTACGCTCTCGATGTGAAGCTCGAGCAAGTGGCGGATGGCCTCAATGCGCCACTGCTGATGATTTCACCGCCAAACGACGATCGCCGTTTCATCGTCGAACAGAGCGGTCTGATCAAGATCCTGACTGCCGGAGGAGAGGTTCTGGAGGAACCGTTCCTCGATATCCGTCACAAGATCGAGCCGCTGGAATCCATGTTCGACGAGCAGGGGCTCCTCGGTCTGGCGTTCCACCCGAACTTCGCCGAGAACGGCAAGTTCTACGTTGCCTACAGCGGTCCGCTGAAAGCCGGCGACGATCTCGGCAAGGTTCTGTGGTGGAAGCATTCGAACTACGTTGCCGAATACTCGGTTTCGTCCGGTGATTCGAACAGGGCCGACATGTCCCGCGAGCGGATCATCACGACGATCGACTGGCCGCAGTTCAATCATAACGGCCACTGGATCGGCTTCGGTCCGGACGGCTATCTCTACATTTCGACCGGTGACGGCGGTTACGCCAATGACTGGGGTATCGGCCACACGCCGGATATCGGCAACGGCCAGGATCTCACGGACTGGCACGGAAAGATCCTCAGGATCGATGTCGACAACGGCGACCCCTATGCCATTCCCGACGACAACCCATGGGCCGAGGACTACACGGCGCTGAAGGAGATCTACGCCTATGGTCTCCGCAACCCGTGGCGCTGCTCGTTCGACATGGGCGGGGACAACGCGCTGATTTGCGCCGATGTCGGCCAGAACAGCTACGAGGAGGTCAACATTATCGAGAAGGGAGGCAATTACGGCTGGCGTTCCATGGAGGCCACGCACTGCTTCGACTACTTGAACCCGAACGACCATCCCGAAAGCTGCAACACCGACGGCATGACCATGCCGATCGTCGAATACAAGAACTGCAACGTGTTCGAGGCCGAGGAGTGCAAGGGGCTTTCGGTTACCGGCGGCTTCGTCTACCGCGGCGACCACGCTGACTGGGATGGCCTCTACTTCTTCGGAGACTGGAGCAAGAACTTCGCCCAGCATGACGGGCGGATCTATGTCGCCCGCAACGGGGGCGACGGCAACTGGTCCATGGAGGACGTCAACGTCACCAACATGGAACAGTTCAATGCCTACGTGAACGGTTTCGGTCAGGACAATGCGGGCAATGTCTACGTGACCGCGACCGATACCTTGGGGCCGGTCGGCGGTACGGATCGCATCTACAAGATCGTTCCGGCTAACTGACCTGACCTGTCTGTCGATCACGGCGGCGACCTGGCCTGGTGTTTTGTGACACCGGGTCGGGCGTCGCCGGCGTTCGCTTTCCGTTTTCATCGTTAGAGGAACAAGGAGTCGCCTATGGCGATCGGTTTTGTTGCCCTGATCCGGTGCGTCGCCCTGGTTATTGCGCTCGGCTTTACCTTCAGCGCGGGCGTCTCGTTCGCTCAGGACGAGGAAGAGGCCGAATTCGGCCTGACGAAGTCATTTCTTTCGGACGACGAGAACATCGCCACCGGTGCGGCCGTTTGGGAAAAGAGATGCCGGTTCTGTCACGGGAAAGGCACCTATCCGGGCAAGGCGCCGAAGCTGCAGCCGTCTCGCTACCAGCCGGGCTTCATCTTCGCGCGCGTAACGTTCGGGTTTCGTGGCATGCCGGCCTTCGACGAGGAGTTCACGGACGACGAGCGTAAATCGGTGGTCGCGTATATCCTCAGCGATGAATTCGCGCCGTGACCGATCGTAGATGGGGTATCGGCGACCGGGGGAAGAAACGAGAGCGCTGACGCCGAAGGCGTTCAAACGCTATAAGAATAAGAAGAGTTGCGAGGAAACCAGGGATGGCCGAACCTTTGTCGGGACCTCACGTCGTGGCGGATGAGGCGGAAGCGCTGCACGTTCAGCGCTTCTCGATCGCCTATGAGTATCCCGTTTATTTCACGAGAGACGCGTTCGACTCGCGCAACACGGTGCTCGCGGATGCACTCACGCGCCGTGAACCGGGGAAGCGCCACCGTTTCCTGCCGATGGTGGACGAGGGGCTTCTCGGCAGTTATCCGGACCTTCCCGCCGCTATTGCCGCTTATGCCGCCGCTCATGCCGATCGACTGGAGCTGATAGCACCGGCCGAGATCGTGCCGGCTGGTGAAGCCTGCAAGAACGATCCCGCTCTGGTGGAACGCCTTCAAAGGCGACTCTACGAACTCGGTGTCGATCGCCATTCCTATACCGTGGCGATCGGCGGCGGAGCGATGCTGGATCTCGCGGGCTATGTCTCGGCGACGGCCCATCGCGGTATCCGCCACGTCCGCATGCCGACGACCGTGCTCGCCCAGGACGATTCGGGCGTCGGGGTGAAGAACGGCGTCAACGCCTTCGGCATAAAGAACTTTCTCGGGACCTTCGCCCCGCCGGCGGCGGTGGTGAACGATTTCGATTTCCTCGACATGCTGCCCGCCCGCGACCGCATCGCCGGCATGGCCGAGGCGGTGAAGGTCGCGCTGATCCGCGACGGGGCCTTCTTCGCCTGGCTCGAACAGCGGGCCGACGATCTCGCGGCCTTCGTTCCGGATGCGGTCGAATACCTGGTTCGCCGTTGCGCGGAGCTTCACATGCGTCAGATCGCGCATGGCGGCGACCCGTTCGAGACGGGAAGCGCGAGGCCGCTCGACTACGGGCACTGGTCGGCGCACAAGCTGGAGGCGATCAGCGGCCATGCCGTCCGCCATGGCGAGGCGGTGGCGATCGGCATGGCGCTCGATACCCGCTATGCGGTGCTTGCCGGCATGCTGACCTCCGGAGCGGAGGAGCGCGTGTGTCGCCTGCTGAAGCGCCTTGGGTTCGATCTCTGGCACCCCGGCTTGGAGGCGCGGAACAAAGCCGGCGAGCTTGTCCTGCTGCGGGGGCTACAGGATTTCCGCGAACATCTCGGCGGCGAGCTCACCATCACGCTGCTGCGCCAGATCGGGGTCGGCGAGGAGGTTCATCATATGGATGAAAGGTTGATCCTCGAGTCCCTCGCCTGGCTCAAGAAACGCTATGCCAAGGGCTGAGAGCGACGTTCGGAGCTGTCAGAGGAACTCGACCGGTTTCTCCCAGACGGCCAACACCACGCAGCCTTCCTCGCTGACGACGGCATGACCGGTGCCGGGCGGGCTCACCATCATGGTGCCCGCCCCGTGCACGCCGTTATCGTCGATCTGCGAGCCGTTCAGGATCAGGATGTGCTCGTAGCCTGCATGGCGGTGGCGGGGAACGGTGGCGCCGGGTGCGTAACGAAGGAACGCCGCTGACGATCCGCCATTTTCCGCCCGGTAGATCCAGGACACTTCGATCCCCTCGCGGAAGGGCTGCCAATCGCGGCCATTTGGGGTGAGCGCGGCGTCCAGGTCGACGTCCCAGCTCTTGCCCTCCGTCATGCTCCGATCGCCGTGAGGAACGCCGCCGCGGTCGAGACCGCGCCGAACACGCCTCCCTGCATCTTGATCATCTTCAGTGCCGCCTCGTGGTTGCCGGTGTCGGTCGCCCCGCAACAGTCCGCCAGCAGCACGCATTCGAAGCCGCGGTCGTTGCCTTCGCGCATCGTCGTATGCACGCAGACATCCGTGGTGATGCCGGTCAGCACGATGTTGCGGACGCCGCGGGTATGCAGCATCAGCTCGAAGTCGGTGGCGCAGAAAGTGCCCTTGCCCGGTTTGTCGATCACCGGTTCGCCGGGTTCCGGGGCAAGCTCGGGGATGATCTCCCACCCTGGCTCGCCCCGGACGAGGATGCGCCCGCAAGGGCCGGGGTCGCCGATGCCGGCGCCGATCTGTCGGGATCGCCAGCGCTTGTTGGCGGGAAGGTCGGAGAGGTCGGGGCGATGGCCTTCGCGGGTGTGGAAGATGTGGAACCCTTGCGCGCGCATCGCCGCCAGCACGCCGGAGATCGGACCGATCGGGGCGCGGGTGTTGGAAAGGTCGTAGCCCATCTTGTCGACATAACCGCCTTCGCCGCAGAAGTCGGCCTGCATGTCGATCACCACCAGCGCGGTGTTCTCGGGCCGCAGGTCGCCGTCATAGGGCCACGGGTAAGGGTCGGCATCCACATAGCGCTCGGACATCGTCTCACACTCCCTCCGAATGTCTCGGCGCCACCAGCGCAAGCGGCGTGCCATAGCGAAGTTCAGGCGGCACCGATCATCGGCTGAACATTTCCGCGACGATCGCCTAAAATTCCGGCAAGTTCATCCCATTGTAGCCATTCAATAGGGCGGTTCACCCGTATTCCTGCTCTTGGCATGGGCTTTGAGTGAGCCCGGTCCGGCATCAAACCTGGAGGACCGGATGCACATCACGAACGCCTTGAAGACTGCGGCGGCGGCCGCGGCGATCGGTGGGCTTGCCCTCGCCGTATCGTCCCATGCCCAGGCGCAGGGCCGCTCGGACATCCTCATCGCCGTCGGCGAGCAGGGGCCGAACTCCCTGGACACCCACGGCACCGCCGCGAACGACTACACCCGGATGATCGCGTGGAACGTCTATGACCGTCTGGTGAGCCACGGCACCAAGACCCTGGATGACGGCACCGTCGTCTACGACGTGAACACCGTGACGCCCGAGCTTGCGGAAAGCTGGGAGGTGAGCGAGGACGGCACCGTCATCACTTTCCATCTACGGAAGGACGCGGTCTTCCACGACGGCTCGCCCGTGACCGCTCATGACGTCAAATGGTCCTTCGATCGGGCTGTCACCGTCGGTGGCTTCCCGTCCATCCAGATGGCGGCCGGCTCGTTCGAGAAGCCCGAGCAGTTCAAGGCGATCGACGACCATACCTTCCAGATCACCCTGCCGAAGGCGAACAAGCTGGCCCTCCCCGATCTCACGGTGCCGGTGCCGATCGTCATTAATGCCGACGTCGCCAAGGAGCACGCGACCGAGGAAGACCCCTGGGCGCTGGAATGGCTGCAGCGCAACACCGCCGGAGGCGGTGCCTATGAGATCGAGGCGTGGCGACCGGGCTCGGAAATCGTGTTCTCGCGGTTCGAGGACTGGAAGTCCGGGCCGCTGCCGGCGATGCAGCGGGTCGTCTATCGTCAGGTGCCGTCGGCCGGCACGCGGCGCGCCCTGATCGAACGCGGCGACGTCGACATCTCGATCGGTCTGCCGCCGAAGGATTTCGCCGAGATGGAGGAAGCGGGCGACATCAACGTCGTCGGCGTGCCGGTCCAGTCGGCGGTCCTCTACATCGACATGAATGTCGCCATGCCGCCCTTCGACAACAAGCTGGTGCGGAAGGCGGTGGCCTATGCGGTGCCGTATGAGGAGATCATGTCCTCGGCGCTCTATGGTCGTGCCTTGCCGATGTTTGGCGCCGAGCCCGGCGCACCCTATGAGCCTACATGGCCGGTTCCGTCGCCCTATCACACGGACCTTGAGAAGGCGAAGGCGCTGCTGACCGAAGCCGGCTTCCCGGACGGGTTCGAGACCCAGCTCTACTACGATCTCGGGCAGGCGACGACGCGCGAGCCCATCGCGCTCCTGGTCCAGGAATCGCTCGGCAAGATCGGCATCCGCGCCCAGGTGAACAAGGTGCCGGGCTCCAACTGGTTCGCCCAGATGGCCGAGAAGTCGATGCCGATGGTCGTCGCCGACTTCTACGCGTGGCTGGACTGGCCCGAATACCACTTCTTCTGGACCTATCACGGCGGCAACAACTCGGTCTTCAACACCGCCAACTACGTCAACCCGACCCTCGACGCGATGATCGATCAGGCGCGCTTTGAGACCGATCAGGGCGTCTACGAGAACCTGATCAAGGACATGGTCGGGCTGGTGATGGAGGAGGTGCCGCGGGTGCCGATCCTGCGCTGGTACCTCGACACGGCGATGCAGCCCAACATCGAGGGCTACACCTACTGGTTCCACACCATGCTGGACTTCCGGACGCTCAGCAAAGAGTAGGGACCGCGCCAAGCGGGGCCGGCCGTCGCGCCGGCCCCGTCCCGTTTTCACATGTCCATCGGAGCAGAAGGCATGGCGACCTACGTACCCGGCCTCTATCCATGGCCTTTCGACGGCGATCTGAGCCCGCGGAACACGGCTCTGATCGCCATCGACATGCAGGTCGATTTCTGTGGTCCCGACGGCTGGCTCGACCAGCGTGGGCTCGACATCGCCAATACCCGGCGCGCGATCGCGCCGCTGCAGCGGGTGATGGCGGCAATGCGGGCGGCGGGTTATCCCGTGCTGCACACCCGCGAAGGCCACCGCCCGGACCTGTCCGATCTGCCGGAGAACAAGCGCTGGCGGTCGCGACAGGCCGGCCTCGGCATCGGCGATGAGGGGCGCCTCGGCCGCGTTCTGACCCGCGGCGAGCCGGGGTGGGAGATCATCCCCGAGGTCGCGCCGCTTCCTGGCGAGACGGTCATCGACAAGTCGGGGAAAGGCTCGTTCTACGCCACCGACCTCGACCAGATCCTACGGTCGAAGGGCATCCGCAATCTGGTGATCACCGGCGTCACCACCGATTGCTGCGTCCAGTCGACCATGCGCGACGCCAACGACCGCGGCTACGAATGTCTGCTGCTCGAAGACTGCTGCGGCGCGGCCGAGCATGCGAACCACCTCGCCCAGATCCACATGCTGACGCTGGCGGGAGGGCATTACGGGTCGATCTCCACCGCCGATGCCCTGATCGAAACCCTGGCGATGATGGAGGCGGCCTGATGCTGCCGCAGGTGAAGTCCGAACCCTATCCGTGGCCCTTCGACGGACGCTGGTCGCCGGCGGATACTGCCCTGATGATCATCGACATGCAGGTCGATTTCTGCAAACCGGGCGGTTATGTGGACGCGATGGGCCTCGGCGTCGAACTGACCGGGGCGCCGATCATGCCGACCCGGCGGGTGCTCGAAGCAGCCCGCACGTACGGCCTCCACATCATCCATACCCGCGAAGGTCACCGCCCGGACCTCGCGGACCTCAACCCCAACAAGCGCTGGCGCTCGGCCCGCACCGGGGCCGAGATCGGCCAGCCCGGACCCTGCGGGCGCATCCTCACCCGCGGCGAGCCGGGATGGGAGATCGTGCCGGAACTCACGCCGCTGCCGGGCGAGCCGGTGATCGATAAGCCGGGGAAGGGGGCGTTCTACGCCACCGACCTCGACCAGATCCTCCACCGCCTCGGCATCCGCAACCTGATCTTCACCGGCGTCACCACCGATTGCTGCGTCCACACCACCATGCGTGACGCCAACGACCGCGGTTACGAGTGCATGCTGCTGTCGGACTGCTGTGCCGCCACCGAGGTCGCCAATCATGAGGCCGTGCTGACCTTCACGCAGATGGGCCATGGATTGTTCGGCACGGTGGCGCCGTCCGAAGCTCTGCTCGACGTACTGGAGAAACAGTCCGTACCTGCGTGAAGGCGGTGGAATCCGGTCGCCGGCACCCTGAAAGAAGGCGATTCATTTAGCGATTCCACATCGGTATCCTGCGCGGATGCCGTTGCCAGTGACGACGCGGGACAGTTTCAGGCAGCATCTGGAAGCGCTCGGAATCGGGCGTGGTGCCCGTATCGCCGTTCATAGCCGCCTGACCGCGTTCGGCGAGATCGAGGGCGGAGCGGCGATGATCGCCGACGTCCTGGTCGAGACCGTGGGCGAGGACGGGACGGTCGTCGTCCCGACCTATGTCCTCGGCGCGCCGGCCGACGAAATCTACGATCCCACCACGACCCCCAGCCGCAAGGTCGGCCTGCTTCCGGAAGAGATCAGGCAGCGCCCCGGCGCCCGGCGGAGCCTGTGCCCGATCCACAACCACGCCGCGATCGGTGCCGAAGCGGCGGTCGTCGAGCGGCCGGACGGGCGGACTTCGCTCGGTCCAGGCTCCGACTTCGAGGCGCTGCATGATGCCGGCTTCGACCTCGTCCTGCTCGGCTGTCGCTACCAGGAAGGTGCGACCTATCTCCACCACCTCGAAGTCCTGGCGGAAGTGCCGTACCGCGAATGGATCACCCTCCATCGCCGGATACGCCGCCGAGATGGCCGCGAGGCGGACATGGAGGTCCGCTACTACGCCCAGCGTACCGGCATGCCGCCAAGCGATTTCTCCGGCGTCGGACCGCTGCTGGCGGAGTTGGGCCTCGACCGCCGCGTGCGCTGCCCGCTGGGCATGAGCCATGCCGTCTCGCTCGATGCACTCCATCGGGCGGGGCTCGACTGCCTCTCCCGCGATCCCTGGGCCTGGGCCGGAAAACAGCAAGACGCGGATAGCGCGTTGGCGGGGGCAGGCGTCTCTTGAGCACGGACGATGACAGGCGGCTCAGGCTTCTCTTTGTCTGCGCGGGCTCGCAGGAGGAGGGGCTCGGCCACATCTTCCGCAGCGTCAGCCTGGCCCATGCGGCGGCGAAGCGGCATGACGTCGAGATGATCGCCTGCATTCCGGCGAGCCTCGATCATCTTCTTGCCGAGATTTCCGTGCCGGTGACGCCATTGGCTGACCGCAGTCGGCTGGCTGCCACCGTTGCCGAGCGGCGGGCCGACATCGTTATCTTCGATACCCTGTCCGTGCGCGGCGAGGTCATGGCGGCGGCGCGGCGGGCGGCGCCGACGCTGGTGTCGACCTCGCCGATCTTCGATCGGATGGATGAGGTCGACATCCTGTTCACCCGTGCAGACCCGCCGGCCGACCTGCCGCCAGAGGTCGCGGTCTATGCAGGGCTCGACTACGCGATCTTCAGCGAGCACTGCGTGCCGATCCCGGACGCGGTCTACGAGGCCAATCTCGCCGCCGGGCCGCTGTCGGTCGCCCTCGGTATCGGCGGCGGCGATTCCGCCAACGACACCGGCCGCGCCCTCAATCTGCTGCTGAAGGTCGAGCAGCCCTGCGTGGTGTGGGTGCTGGTGGGCGACGCCTTCGGCCATTCCCTCGACGACATGCTGGCGAAGGTCCGCCCCAGCCGCCACGAGGTCGTCTTCGCCCGCACCAGCCGTTCGCTGTGGCGGGTCGCCGCCAACTGCTCGCTGGGAATCTTTTCCAGCGGCCTGTCGACGCTCGAAGCAGTCTATGCGGGCCTCCCCGTCATCTCGGTCCATCGCCGCAACGACGCCTCGCGCGGGTTCCGCACCGCCTATGACTCGCTCTGCCTCGATGGCGGGTCGTTCGAGGACGGCAGCTTCGCCGTCGTCCGCGACATCGTCGGGCGGCTCCACGACGACCGCGACGAACTGCGGACGATCCGCCGCAGGCTTCACGGCGTGATCCCCGGCAACGGCGCCAACGCCATCGTCGAGGTGCTGGAGCGGCGGCTGGAGGTGGTGTCGTGACGACGGGCGCCATCGTCCTCGCCCGCACCGGCGCCGCCCGCCTGCCCAACAAGGCGCTGATCGACGTCGAGGGCCGGCCGCTGATCTGGTACACGCTCGTCCGCCTGATCGAGCGCTGGCCGCACCGGGTGATCGCGGCGATCCCGGCGGATGCGTCGGAGGATGCTCTTGCCGACTACTGCGCCGGTCTCGGGGTCGGCGTGTTCCGCGGCGAGACGCGGGACGTTCACCGCCGCTTCCTCGACGCATGCCGGGCGTTCGGGCTGGACGCGGCGGTGCGGGCCAACGGCGACAGCCCGCTGCTCGATCCCGCCCTGCTGGTGCGGGGCGTCGAGACCCTTCGCGAGCGGTCGCTCGATTTCGTGACGAACCTGCGGCCGCGCTCCTATCCTTACGGTGTCGCCTGCGAGGCGGTGACGACCGCGCTTCTGGAGCGGACGCGCGACGCGGTGACCGATCCGGTTGAGCGGGAGCACATGACGTCCTGGTACTACGCCCATCTCGACGCGCTGCGCTGGACCAATCTGGAGAACCCGGCGGCCGGCGCCGATGCGGCCAGGATCGCCGCGGTCGACGTCACCGTCGACACGCCCGAGGACCTCGCCGCGTTCCGGCGCTTCGTCGCGACGGTCGGTGCCGGCCGTGCCTGGGCCGACGTGGGCTATGAAGAGGCGCTCGCCCGCGGCGGGTTCGACGCCGCTGAGGCACCTTCGGAGATGCCGCCCGCATGCTGACCATCTTCAACATCCGGCCCAAGGGCCTCAACATCGGCAACGACGTCATCGCCCGCGCCACCCGGCATTTCCTGGAGCAGGCGTTCAGCGAGGAGATCAACCTGATCACCCTGCCGGCGACGGCGGCATTTGAGGCCCATACCATCGCCGGCCTCACCGCCCGCACGATCTACGAGATCAATCAGTACGGCCACGGCGTGGTGCTGGGCGGCGGCAACATCTACGAGAACAACAACCTCGACATCAACCTGAACGCCCTCGCTGCCCTCTCCCCGCCGCTGATGCTGTTCAGCCTGTCGCACGGGCGGATCTACGGGCGCATGCAGACGATGACCCGGCGCACCGACGAGATGCCGCCGGCGGTGATCCGGGCGCTGAACGAGAAGGCGCTGATCAGCCTGACCCGCGACAAGGCGACGCGCGACCACCTGCACGCGGTCGGGGCCACCAACGCCGAGATCGGTGGCTGTCCGACCCTGTTCCTCGACGAGATGGTGGCAGCCACGACCACCGCGCTTACCGTGGGGCCGGAGACGGTGCTGATCTCGGTCCGCAACCCATCGCTGATGAACGTGCCGCCGGCAAAGCAGGCGCAGGTCTATTCCGACATCTCCGAGATGATCGCCTTCCTGCGGGGCCAAGGGCATGCCGACATCCGCATCCTCTGCCACGACTACCGCGACATCGCCTTCGCGACCTCGTTCCAGGCCCAGGGGGCGGGCTACATCTATGCCGAGGAGATCGAGCAGTACTTGGGCATCCTCCGCATCGCCCGGCTGCTGGTCACCTACCGCCTGCATTCGGCGCTGCCGCGCCTTTCCTTCGGCCGCCCGCAGATCATCCTGAGCTATGACGAGCGCGGCCTGAGCGCCCTGGAGACCGTGGGCATGGCCGGCTGGAACATCGACATGGTGCAGGAGGCGCGACCGGCCGAGGCGGTGGCCGACCGCTACGCGCGCCTCGGCGATCTGGACGTGGAGCGGCAGGCCGCCCAGCCGCAATGGACCCATCTCAAGGGCGCGATGACCCGCGGCTTCGCAGACTTCGCCGCCGCGGTGCGCGCGTTCCAGGCCGGCAATGGCTGAACGGGCAATCGTTAACAATCCGTCAACGGGTTCGGGCCTAGGGTCTTCAGGGATCGACCGCACTGTGGCCGGAAAGGAATCGGAGACCGTCATTATGGACGTCGCGCAGCCCACCTCCCCTAGCCCCTCCCCCCTCAAAGGGCGGAGGGGGACTGGATTGAACGGTGGGTGCCTTGAGCCTCCCTCTCCGCCCCATTGGGGGGGAGAGGGCCGGGGTGAGGTGGGGCGCGCCCCGGCCCATGTTGCCGGAGCAGACAGATAGCGATGCAGCCAGTTCATATCGTCGCGGAGGACGCCACTACCCATGCCGGGTCGGTCGAGGCGGCGCGTCGGTTGATCGACATGGCGAAGCGCTGTGGCGCCGATTCGGTCAAGTTCCAGATCATCAACCCGGAAGGGCTCTATCTGCCGGTCATCTGGACGGGCGAGACGGCCGAACCCAATCCGGCGATCGCCATGCGCCGGGCGGGGCAGCTTCCCGAGAGCGCCTATCGGGAACTCGCCGATCATGGGCGGGAGGCCGGCATCCCGGTCTCGGCCTCGGTGTTCGACACCGGCGGCCTGGCGCTGCTCAAGACGCTCGACCCGCCCTACGTCAAGATCGCCTCGACCGACCTCGACAATCACGGTCTCCTGCGGGCCGCCGCCGGCAGCGGGCTGCCGATGCTGCTCTCGACCGGCATGGCGACGCTGGATGAAGTCGTGGAGGCCGTCGCCGTGGTCGACGGGACGGGCAACAAGGCGCTGACTCTGCTCCACTGCACCTCGGTCTATCCGTGCCCGCCCGACCTCCTGAACATGGCGTTCATGGACGTGCTGCGGTCGCGCTTCGACTGCTCCATCGGTTTCTCGGACCATTCGCGGACGCCCACCGCTGCCGTGATGGCGGTCGCCAAGGGTGCGGCGGTGATCGAGAAGCATGTCACCCTCAACCGGGCCGCCCCCGGTCCCGACAACGCCAACGCCATGGACGAGGACCAGTTCAGCGCTTATGTGGCGGCGATCCGCGAGGCCGAGGCGGCGATGGGGCCGCGCGAACCCAAGGTCGGCGAGGCCGAGGCATCGGTGGCGAGCCGGGCACGGCGCAGCCTCTATGCCGCCCGCGCCCTCCGGTCCGGCGAGGTGGTGACCGAGGCCGATCTGCTGGTGGTGCGTCCGGCCGGGCCGGCCGCGCCGCCCGATCTCGCCCGTCTCCTCGGACGGAAGCTCAAAGCCGATGTGCCGCAATACCGCCCGGTGACGCCGGAGAGCGTCGCGTGATGGAGGCGCGGATCGCCGAAGCCGCTGGCCTCGACGTCCGGGAGGTGACCCGGCGGCTGCAGCCGCTCCGCCGCGACCTCGTCTCCGACGGCATCGACGACGCCTTCGCCATCCTTCAGGAGTACGCGCCCTTCCGGCTCCACACGTTCGAGAGCGGCAGTCCCGTCTGGACGTGGCGTATCCCTGAGAAATGGCAGTGCGAGGAAGCCTATGTCGAGACCCTCGACGGCCGGCGGGTGATCGACGCGGCGGTGAACCCGCTGCACGTCGCCTCCTATTCCGCGCCCGTCGATAAGGTGGTGAGCCGCGCCGAGCTGGAAGAACACCTCTTCACCCACCCGCGCATCGACGACGAGCCCGCCTTCATCTTCTATTACTACGACCGCAACTGGGCGTTCAGCTGCGGCCGCGACCTCCGCGAGGCGCTGACCGAGGACGCCTACCGCGTCGTCGTCAGGAGCCGGTTCGAGAAAGGGCGGATGAAGGTCGCCGAGCAGCGCCTGCCCGGCGAGACCGACGAATGGATCGTCCTCGACGCCCATATCTGCCATCCGCTGCAGGTGAACGACGGACTGATCGGGGTGATGACCGGCCTCGCGGTGATGAACGCCTTGGCGCGGCGCCCGAAGCGCCGGTTCGGCTATATCCAGCTCGTGACGCCCGAGAATATCGGCGCGACCGCCTGGCTCAGCCGCAACGAGGACATGATCCCCCGCATCAAGGGCGGCATCTGCACCGAGATGACGGGCCTGCCGCAGGCCCCGGCGCTCCAGCTTTCCTATCGCGGCGACACCGAGGTCGACCGGGTGTTCCGCCATGTCCATCTCCAGGCCGAGCCCGACGCCTGGGCGATCCCCTATCGCGGGTTGATCGGCAATGACGAGCGCCAGTTCAACGCACCGGGCGTCCGCATCCCGATGCTCTCCTACGCCCGCGCCCTGCCCTGGGGGCATCCCGACCGGCCGTTCCGCCAGTATCACAGCGCCCGCGACGACCTCGACCTCGTCGACTGGGACGCCTTCGACCGCTCGGTCGAGACGATCCTCGAGATGCTCGACGCGCTGGAGGCCAATGTCTTCCCGGTCAACCGCTTCAAAGGCGAGCCGTTCCTCTCGGGCTACGACCTCGCCCTCGACCGCAACAAGCATCTGCTCGCCTTCCGCGAACGGCTCCGCATCCTCGACTGCATCGACGGCAGCCTGTCGATCGTCGACATCGCCGAACGCCTGGAGGCGGATTTCTGGACGGTGAAGGCGTTCGTCGACGCCCTTGCCGAGGTCGGGCTGGTCGAGATCGCGACCGAACCGAGGCCGGCACGATGACCGGCACCTTCGACGACCGCTGGGAATCGGACATCTATAGCCGCGGGCGGTTGCTGAACCGCTACCCGTTCCATGAGGTCATCACTTTCCTGATGCGCCATGCGCCGGCCGATCGCGCGTCGGTCGGGGTGCTGGAGCTGGGCTGCGGTGCCGGCAACAACTCGCTGTTCGTCGCGCGCGAAGGGATGCGCGCGCACGCCATCGACGGGTCGGAAAGTGCCATCCGCACCGCCCGCGAACGTTTCGCCGAGGCTGGCCTCGATGGCGACATCCGGGTCGGCGACTTCGCCGGCCTGCCCTGGCCCGACGCGAGCTTCGACTTCGTCTTCGACCGCCTGTCGCTCACCTGCAGCAACCGCGCCGGGATCACCGCCGCGCTCGACGAGACGCGGCGGGGGCTGAAGCCGGGCGGGCGGCTGATGTCGATGATCTACAGCACCGAGCATGGCGACCGCCGCTTCGGCCGGCCGATGGGCGACGGCACCTACGCCGATTTCGCCGAGGGCTATTTCGCCGGCCTGCCGATGACTTTCTTCGCCTCGCCCGAGGATGTCGACGACCTCTACGCCGCGCGCTTCGTGCTGGAGGAGAAGGTCCTCACCGTCGAGACCGATCTGCTGGCCGGGAAGCCCGCGGCGGCGCGCTGGCGTCTGGTCGGGCGCCGCGAGTCGGACTGACCGTGGACCCGGTCGCCGCCCTGCTGGGCCGGGCGGGAGATCGTCCCGAGGACCCGGCCGTCGTACAGGGTGGGCTCACCGTCACTTATGGCGCTTTCGCCGAGCGCGTCATGTGGCTGGCCGGTGCCTTCGCCCGAGCGGGCGAGGCGCCGAAGGTGCTGATCGACCTGCCGCAGGGGGCCGATGCCTATGCCGCGATGTTCGCCGCGCTGATGGCTGGTGGCACCTATTGCCCCGTCAACCGCGAGGCCCCGGCGGCAGCGCAGGAGCGCGTGTTCCGCGCCTTCGCGCCGTCGGTCGTCGCGACCGATGCCGCCACCGGCCGGCGGCCGTGGATGGAGGGGGCGGTGCTGGTGGACGTCGCCGGCTGCGACGCCTCGCCGTTGCCTGCGCCGCGCGAACCGGCTGAGGCCGCCTATGTGATGTTCACCTCCGGCTCGACCGGGATTCCCAAGGGCGTGGTCGTGCCGTCGGCCGGCCTCGCCCATTACTGCGACTGGGCGGCGGCGTTCGAAGCGGGCCCCGGCGACCGCTGGTCGCAGCATCCGAACATCGCCTTCGACCTCAGCGTCCTCGACATCTACGGCGCGCTCACACGCGGAGCGAGCCTGCACCCGCCGGCGGGCCCCGCCGATCGGCTGATGCCTGGTGCGCTCGCCCGGCGCGAGCGGCTCACGATCTGGAACTCGGTCCCGACCGCAATCGACCTCGTCGTCGAAGCCCGGCAGGCGACGGCGGAAACCTTCGCCTCGGTGCGCATGGCGTCGTTCTGCGGGGAGCCGCTGCGGGGCCGGCATCTTCGCGCGCTGTTCGAGGCCCGGCCGGACATGCGCGTCCAGAACACCTATGGCCCCACCGAGGCCACCGTCTCCTGCACCGAGGTCGCCCTCGATGCCGCGGATTTCGAGGCGCTGTGCCGGCCGGTCGCGAGCCTCGGCGCCGCCATCCCCGGGATGGAGCTTCATCTGATCGATGGGCCGGACGCGGACCACGGTGAGATCGCCATCGCCGGTCCCCAGGTCGCGCTCGGCTATCTCGGCGACCCCGCCCGCACGGCGCGGAGCTTTCCCGTGGTCGATCTACCCGACGGACGCAGGCTCCGGGTTTACCGCACCGGCGATCTGGCGCGGCGGGAGGAAGGACTGCTCTATTTCGAAGGCCGGGCCGACCGTCAGGTGAAGATCACCGGCCACCGCATCGAGCTCGGCGAGATCGATGCCGCTGTCGAGCGGCTGAGCGGTGCTCCGGCCGCGAGCGTGGTGGTGAACGACCGCATCGTCACCTTCCTGGCGACGGCCGAGGGCGCCGACTCTGCGGCGCTGAGGGCGCGCCTTCGCGACGCGTTGCCGGCCTATGCGGTCCCGACGTCGATCGTTCCGCTGGCCGAATTCCCACGGACGCCCAACGACAAGGTCGATTTCGAGGCTCTGACGGCGATGGCGGGACGGGGTCATGCCGCGGCCTGACCCTTACGCCCTGGTCGCCGCGGCCCTGGAATGCCCGCTGGATGCGCTGGACGCCGACAGCGGGCTCGACCGAGAGCCGGCGGCGTGGGACAGCATGGCGCACCTTCGGGTCATGCTGGCGCTCGAAGAGGTCTACGGGATCGTTATCGACGACGAGACCATCGAACGCTACGCGCGGATGGCGGCGATCCTCGACCTCCACGCCGCCGCCCGCCCATAAGAAAAGGGCGGCGGCCTTGCGGCCGCCGCCCGATCCTTCGTTCGAACGTCGCTTCTACTGAAGCATCACGTCGCGGACGCGCTGATCCTCGGTAACCTCGAGGTAGTCGTCCTCATTGTAGTCGGGGAACTGCTCGAGCTGCTCCTCGGTGATGCCGCCCTTGAGCAGGACCTGGTCCTCGGAAATCAGCGTGAGCTGATCCAGTGGGATCGCGACTTCCTTGTCGCCGATACCCAGGATGCCGCCGAACTCGATGATCGCGTAGGCGGTGTTGTCGCCGCGGCCGATCACCACGTCCTCGACATCGCCGATGTCCTCGCCATTGGCGTCGACCACGTCACGGTCGGTCAGCTCGTCCGCGCGCAGCCCGTAGATCGGGTTGTCGTCCAGCGGCTTCGAAGCCATGGCGCTCTGCTTGCCGTTGGTGGCAGGAGCCGTCTCGTCCATGGTTTCGTCCACGGCCGCGGTGTCCGCCGGGGCGACCGCGTTGCTGTCGGCGGTGACGTCGGCGTTCATGTCGGTGTCGATGTCGGTCCCAGCGGCCGTATCCATCTCGGGATCGGTCGCGGTCCCGGCGGCGACGTCCATGTCCTCGTCGACGCTGGTGTCGATATCGGAGCCGACAGCCGCGTCGGCGGTCTCGTCCTCGCTCAGATTGAGGTCGAGGGCGCTGTCGTTCTCGATATCGCTGTTGGCGGCGATATCCGTGGCCGCCATGTCGTCGGTCGTATCACCGGTCATGGCGAGCTGCTGGCGAACAGGGGTCAGGGCCTCCTGGAGCGACTTACCGGCCTGCTGCCAGTCGCTGTCCTGGATCGCCGACTTGGCGTCCGAGAGGCTGTCCTCGACATCCTGCCAGTCCGCCTTGGCCTGATCGTCCGCGACGCTGGCGCCGGTGTCGATCTGGCTGAGCGCCTGGTTGACGGCGTCCAGAGCCTCGTCCTGGTTCTCGTCGGCGACGGCGTCCTTCGCGTCCATGATCGCCGACTGGAGATCACGGGCGGAACGCCGCTCCATGTCCTGCTTCACCGTGGTGTCCGTGCCGGCCGCCGTCATTTCGGCGTCGGTCGCTTCCATGGTGGCGCCGGTCTCGTCGCTCTTGACCTGCTCGACGGTCACCTTCGGCTCGCCCTGCTTGACCTCGACGTTGGGCTCACCCTGCTTGACGGTGACCTCCGGTTCGGCCTGTTTCACCGTGACCTTGGGCTCCGCCTGCTCGACGGTCACCTTCGGATCGGGAACCTCGACCGTGACCTTCGGTTCCGGGACCTCGACGGTCACTTCCGGTGCCTTGGTTTCGACGTTGACTTCCGGGGCGCCTGCAGTGGCATCGGCCTGGGCCTGCGGCGCCGTGGTGTTCATCGTGTCGCTGTCCGTGTTCTGGGCGTTGGCCATCCAGACAGGGGTCATGACGGCAAGAACCGCCGCGACTGCAACTGATGACTTGATCATTCCGAATACCCTCCGTGTACTCTTATGTCCCTCGCAGGCCGTGACTGAGTGCCCGCGAGTTGTTCTGTTTCGTTGACGGCTTCATGCCGCCCAAAGACACGAGAGAAACATGCAATCCGGATGATCGGTTGCGCGTTTTGCGGTTTTGTCTTGACAGACGCGTCTGGTTAGTCTTTTTTCTCGCCCCTTTCCTATCCGGATACTTCACTGGCCGCGCAGACGAGGAATGCCTCGAACTGCCGCACGGAGCGAGTCTGGTCGAACAGCACCCCCTCCGTGGCCGCAATCCGCTCGCTGACGGCGAGGCGACGGTCGCGATCCGTTCCCAGCCCGACAGCGATCTCGACATAGGCGGCGGCATCCTCGGCGATGCAGTCCGCGACCCCCATCCGGCGATAGAAGCCATAGGTCAGCCGGCCCCGCAGATAGGGCGAGGGCAGGGTCACCACCGGCGTGCCGGTCGACAGGCATTCGAGACTGGTCTTCCCGCCCGAGAACACCGGCGTGTCGAGGACGACATCGGCGACACCGAGGAGGCGGACGAAATCCTCCCGGTCGACATGGGGCAGAAACCGTATCCGGCCCTCGATATCGGGTGCCGTCCGCTCCATCCGGGACAGCAACAGGCGGTTCCAGTGCTCGCGATGGCCGGACAGCAGGTAGAGCACGCCCTCCGGGTCGCGGCGCAGGATGTCCGCGTAGATCGCGGCATAAGCCGGATGGTACTTGAACAGGCTCTGGGCGCTGACATAGGCGGTGCGGTCGGGATCGAGGCCGAGCCGCTCCCTGTCCGCTGCGCGCCAGGTCACCGCTGGTCTGGCATGGCAGAGCAGCAGGTCGTCGAGTTTAGCCAACCGCTCGCTGTAGGCTGCCTCGGCGCCGGAGTCGGGGTCGAAATCGCGGGCCGAGAGGAAGTAGTCGACATTGGCGACGCCGGTTGTGAACGGGTGGCCCCAAGTGGCGATCTGCACCGGCGCCATGCGGGCATGGGCGATGAAGTAGGTGGCGGGGTCCATGCCGATGTCGGTGAACAGAAGCGCATCCATTCCCGCCTCGGCGATTGCCGAACGCGCGGCGGAAAGGTCGCGGGGCAGTGGGATGTAGCGATCGGCGCTGTCGCGAATGGCGGCGTTTACGGCATCGTCGGCCTCACCGACCTGAAACACCGTGACCGTGAAGCGTTCCCGGTCGACGGCGGCAATCGTCCCGCGGAACAGATCGCCGATGGTGTGATCCTTGAAGTAGGTCGAAACGAAGCCGAGCCGCAGGCGCCCGTCCGGATTCGGCACCGTCCTTCGAAGATCCTGGACGAGGGCGGGGCAGGCTTCGCTGAACATTGCGCTTGCCGCCTGCTGGAGGGCGCGGTCGTTCTCGCCGTGATAGGCGAGATAGAAGTTGGTCCAGTCGCATTCCTTCAGCGGGTCGGCGAGCTTCCATCCCTCGCGCCGGACAGCGGCGATCCCGTCGGCGAAGCGTGCGCGGGCTGCGACGATCGCGGTCTCCGATTCCGGGATCGGCGGAAGAAGCGTCGCTCGCTTGATGCGGAGACCGGCCTGCGGTCGACCGACGAAGGCGGTGTCGAACGCTCCGGCGGCGTCGTCCGTCCGCCCCTCCGCTTCGAGAACCAGGCCCAGGTTATAGTGGCTCTCGGCGCTGTCGGGTGCCGCCTGAACGGCGCTCGCGAAGCAGGCTTCCGCTTCTCGCAGCCGGCCGGTCTCGCGAAGCAGCGTGCCGAGATTGTTGAGCGCCGCGACCGATTCGGGCCGTAACTCGATCACCCTGCGATAACTTGTTTCCGCCTCATGCGTCAGGCCCGAGCGGCGGAAATGGTTGCCGAGGTTGAAGTGAGCCTCGGCGAGGTACGGGTTCAGATCGACCGCTGTCTCGAAGCTCCTGCGTGCGGCCGCTTCATCGCCGAGGGCGTCGCGGATGATGCCGAGATTGCAGTGCGCCTCGGCAAGATAGGGTTTCCGTCGCAGTGCCGCTTCCAGGCAGGAGGCGGCTTCTTCCAGACGCCCTTGCTGGCGCCGCACCCCGGCGAGATTGAGGAGTCCCTGAACGAGCGCCGGCTGCTGTTGCAGGGCTTCCTCCAGGACCGCAGCGGCTTCGTCCAGGCGGCCCGCGGCGCGCAGGGCATCGCCCAGATTGCAGTAGACCTCGGTGAATTGGGGATTCTCCGCGAGCAGGGCGCGGTAGCCCGCCACGGCTGCCGCGAGATCGCCCGCCCGGTGATGCGCGACCGCCTCCTTGAAGCGCTCGGCCACGGTCGATCCCGGTCCGGGCGTGGGTTGTTCCGTTGACACCTTACGATCCTTCTCGCCTCCGCGTTATAGTCCGAGCCGATGCGGTCTGGCGATTCTGCAATATCCTTCCTTAGGGCGGCACGGCTGTGCTGCGGGGCTGCCTTCGTCGTTGCCGCCGCACCGGCATGGGCCGGCTTCGCGGAGGGAGTCGCCGCCTACGATCGCGGCGATTTCGCCGAAGCCATTGCCGAATGGCAGCCGCTGGCCGACACCGGCGACAAGCGCAGCCTTTACAACCTTGCGACGATGTATCGGCTCGGCCGTGGCGTGGC
>PBKC01000027.1 GCA_002721365.1 Rhodospirillaceae bacterium
CCGCGAACCGGGGAACGACATGCTGGCGCTCAGCGGTTCGGAGGTGCTGAGCGGACTGGTACGCGCCTCGGTGAACGGCGGAACCGATCCCGAAAGCGGGCTGTCGGCAGAGGTGTGGCGCGGCTATCTCGCCCTCACCTTCGAATCCCAGCTTCGCGCCAAGTCGTCCTACATTCAGCTCCGCCTGATTGCCGCAGCCGGCGAAGGGCGGGAGATCTTGCGTGTCGAGCGTTCGGCCCCCGATGGATCGATCGTCACGGTGCCGCAGCCGGAACTGCAGGCCAAGGGGCAGCGCGACTATTTTCAGCGCGCACTCACCCTGCCGCCCGGCGAGGTCTACGTTTCGCCGATCGAGCTCAACCAGGAGCACGGCACCATCCAGGTTCCGTACCTGCCGGTGCTGCGTGCGGCCACTCCGATCATGACTGCGGACGGGGATCTGTTCGGCGTTCTGGTGGTCAACCTGGACATGCGGCCGATCTTGGAGCGCCTTCGCAGCGGCGGTCAGTTCGGCAACGCCGTCCGACTGGTGAACGATGACGGCGCCTATCTGGTACATCCCGATCCACAGCGCGACTTCGGGTGGGAGTTGGGGCGTCCGTTCGGGCTTTCCGACGAATTTCCCTCCCTGACCGACGAGGCCCTCGGCGATGCCGGCGGGGTGTTTCCGGTGGAGGACAGCGAGGGTGCCCTTCAGGCGATCGCGATCGTGCCCGCCTCGATTTCCGGGACGCTGCCCGTCAAGCTGGTCCAGGTCGTCCCGTTCGAGGA
This sequence comes from Rhodospirillaceae bacterium, assembly GCA_002721365.1. Lineage (GTDB taxonomy): Bacteria > Pseudomonadota > Alphaproteobacteria. Next base: position 772 of record PBKC01000027.1, read on the forward strand.
CCTTCTCCAGTCCGCCAAGACCGTTGGAGAGTCGAGCCTGCTCGCCGGCGGTGTGGCGATCCTGGCGGCGACGCTGTTGGCCGCCTTCATGGCGCGCCAGATGTCCAGGCCACTCTCGCAGATGGCATCGGCGGTGACGGCCCTGAGCCGTGGCGAGCCGGCGACGCTTCCCGTCTCGGCACCGAGCGAGATCGGCCAGGTCGCGGCCACGCTCGACCACTACATCCAGCGGGAGCGTCTGTTCGGCGCCGCCATCGAGTCCTCGGACGATGCGGTCATCATCGGTGGCCTGGACGGCACGATCACGAGTTGGAACCCGGCTGCCGAGCGCATGTTCGGCTATTCGGCGGACGAAGCCGTTGGCGCCAACGCCGCCATGCTCATCCCGCCGGGCCGCGAAGAGGAATTCCTGAGCAACAGGGAGCGCCTGCATCGCGGCGAGACGATCCGGCTGCCGGCGACGGAACGGCTGCGGAAGTCGGGCGACAAGATAACGGTTTCGCTGACCGTCTCGCCGGTGTTGGCCCCTGACGGCACGATCGCAGGCGGGTGCGCCATCGAAAGGGACATGACCGAGCGCGAACGTCTCGTCGACCGGCTGCAGCAGTCCGAGAAGATGGAGGCGATCGGCAATCTGACCGGCGGAATCGCCCACGACTTCAACAATCTTCTCGCGGTCATCATTGGCAACCTGGATCTCCTGACGACACGGGTCAAAGGCGACACGAACAGCGCCGAGCTCGCCGAGACGGCTTTGCAGGCTTCGTTGCGCGGTGCGGAACTGACCCGTCAGCTTCTCGCGTTCGCCAGGCGCCAACCTCTGGAACCGCAGATCGCCGACGTGAACGAGCGCTTGACCGCTCTCGTGAAGCTGCTCGAACGGACCCTCGGCGCGAAGGTGCATATCGATCTCGCGCTTTCCGACGGCTTGTGGGCGGTCATGATCGATCCCGGCAAGTTCGACTCCGCGATCGTCAATCTGGCCGTCAACGCCCGCGACGCCATGCAGGAGGAAGGGACGCTCCGGATCGCGACCTACAACGTCTCCATCGATCGGGACGATCCCTACATAGCGGTGTCGCTGGCGCCGGGCAGGTACATCCTGGTCGAAGTGTCCGATACGGGCTCCGGTATGTTGCCGGAGGTGCTCAACCGGGCTTTCGAGCCCTTCTTCACCACCAAGGCACAGGGGAAGGGAACCGGTCTCGGCCTAAGCATGGTTTTCGGCTTCGTGACCCAGTCCGGAGGGTTGCTGAACGCCTATAGCGAGCCCGAACAGGGGACGACCTTCCGCCTGTACTTTCCCCGCGCCGAGGGCGAAACGGTATCCGACGACGGACAGACGCCGAAGGCGGCCGCGATCGATTGGGGGGAGGGCGGCCATATCCTGGTCGTCGAGGATAATCCGGCGGTCCGCCAAGTGGTGACCCGGCAGTTGCAGGACCTCGGGTACAGGGTCACCGAGACCAGCAGCGGAAACGATGCCCTCCGCATTCTCCAACGCGAGACGGAGATCGATCTGGTGTTCTCCGATGTCGTGATGGAGGGCGGGATCGATGGCGTCGAGCTCGCGAAGCGTATCGAACAGGAATGGCCGAAGGTCAAAGTGCTGTTGACCTCGGGTTATCCCGAAACCCTGGTTCGCGGAAAGAATGCGGTCTCTGCCGGCATCCTTTCCAAACCGTATAGGAAGAGCGAGTTGGCCGAGAGAATAGCGCAGGTGATGCGTAGCTGAGATGCGTTCGAACCGGATGCTGATCATCGACGACGAGCCGGAGATCGGCTCGCTGTTCGCTCGCGTTGCCGATGAATGCGGCTACCAGACCGTGATGACCACCTCGATGACCGAATTCGAGGAACGGGTGCGGGACTGGCATCCGACCCATATCGTCATCGATCTGCACATGCCGATCGTCGACGGTGTCGAAGTGATGCGGTTTCTGGCCCAGGAACGGTCCAAGGCGCAGCTCATCATCGCCAGCGGCGCCGACCCGAAGGTGGTGGAATCCGCGCGACAACTGGGACTCGAACGCGGTCTCGCTGTCGTCGGGACGATCCGGAAGCCGGCCCGGGCTTCGGAATTGGCCGAGGTCTTCCTGGAGTTCCGCAAAGGAACCGACTGGATCGGCGCGGCCGATCTCACCGCTGCGATCCGCGACGGTCAGTTCACGCTCGAATACCAGCCGATGGTGCGCCGCCCCGACCGTGCCGGTTCCGGCATCTGGTCCGACGTGGTCGCCATGGAAGCGCTGTTGCGCTGGGACGTTCCCTCGCGCGGACGCATATCGCCGGCGGAGTTCATTCCCATCGCCGAGTCGCTCGATCTCATGGATGCCATCACCGACATGGTCTGCCAGTCGGCGCTGACCCAGTTGGCGGAATGGAACCGGAAGGGGATCGAGGTGCCGATCGCGATCAACGTTTCGGCGGAAAACCTCCATCGGGCGGACTTGGTCGAACGGACGTTCGCCAAGGCGAACGATGTCGGGATCGACCCGTCCTCGGTGGTGTTCGAGCTGACCGAGACAGCGGCGATGGGCGATGTCGTCCTGGCGATGGACATCCTGACCCGGCTTCGGCTCAAGGGTTTTCGACTGGCGATGGACGATTTCGGGACCGGCTATTCGTCCCTGGTCCAGCTTCAGCGGCTGCCGTTCTCCGAGCTGAAGATCGACCGCGAGTTCGTCGCCGAATGCGCCCGTTCGCCGCAATCACGGATGATCGTCAACGCGATGGTCAATCTCGCCCATAACCTGGAACTGACGGTGGTCGGCGAAGGGGTCGAGGACCGGCGGACGCTCGACGTGCTGGCGGAGGTCGGTTGCGATATTGCGCAAGGGTTCCTGATCGCACGCCCGATGGCTGCAGACGCGGTCGAGAAATGGCTGCGCACGCGCTCCGTCTGGCCTTCGGAAGAAGAGAACGAAGGCGCGTCAGGTTCTGAAACAGAAAAGCCGGCTTCCTCTGACTGAGGAAGCCGGCTTCGCTGTCTGGCGGTCAGGAGACCGCGTCAGCTCTGATCGGCGCCCGGGTTGGAGCCCGTGTCTGCGCCGCTCTTGTTCGAAGGAGCGGTTCTGACGCCGCTCGTCGAACGACCGGACATGTTGTCGGACGGGTTTCCGCTGCGATAGTCCCAGACGGACACCTCGCCGTCCTTGTCGCTGTCGAAGCCGTCGAAGTCGCTTCGCGCCTGACTCATGAACTCCCTGCGCGTGATGATGCCGTCGTTGTCCGCGCCGTCATACGTGCTGAACCGCTCGCCGGTCCGCGCCCGCTCCTGCTCGTAGTCGTCCTGCGAGCCACGGTGGAACGTGTCCGAAAGCCGGCGGTCGGCACGACGGAACTCGTTCTCCGAGATCTGGCCATCACCGTCGGTGTCCATCATCTCGAAATGCGCGTTCGCCCAATACGAGGCTTCGTTCGAGTCGATCATGCCGTCGCGATCGACATCCATCTGGCCGTACCGGTCGTAGCCGCCGCCGCGGCCGTAAGGCTGGTTCATCGACTGATCGTAACGGCCGTTCCACCCCAGGTTCCGGTCGTAAGGTCCCGCCGGGTCCTGCATCCGCCGACCGCTTTCACCACGATAGGCGTAGTTGTCACGATAGGTGACGTCCGGATACCCGGTGTCGTAAGGGTTCCGATAGCTGCGCGCCTGATCGTACACACCGCTGTCGCGGCGATCATAGGCGCCATCGCGTCTGTCGCCCAGATAGTAGCCGGTATCACCGGTGCTCGGGTTCTGATAGCGCGAGACAGGGTCATGGTACGGGAACTCGCCCCGTTCCTGGGCTGCCGCCTGTCCGCCGACGGCCAGGGCGGCGACCGCACAAGCCGCGACGCCCAGCGAGATATGGGGAATTCTGCGAATCTTCATGATTGGGTCTCCTTTCGTTTACTGTCGGATGCGGAAGGAAGGCCGCGTCGGTCGCGGCCTTTCCTCTGCCGTCAACCCGGCGTGTGCGAACGGAATTCCCAGATGGAAATCTTGCCGTCCTTGTCGCTGTCCGCGTCGCTGTAGGCATCCGCGGAACGCTTCACGAAATCTTCGCGGGTAATCTTGCCGTCACCGTTCGCGTCCATGTCGGAAGCCGATTGGTCGCTGCCTGACGTCTCGCTGCCGGCGTTGGTCTCGTTGGATCGGTTCGTACCGACTCCGGTGGCGCCCCATTCCTTCGAGTCGAGCTCGCCGTTACCGTCTCGGTCGAGGCGATCGAAGCGCGACCCGGCAAGGGCGCCCAGCTCGTCCTGGCTGACGAAGCCGTCGTTGTCGCTGTCGATGCCGAACGCCGCCTTTTCGGCGTCGGGCATGGGGCGGATGTGCCAGCGGTCGTCTCCACTCGCTCCTCTGCCGCCGTTGGCATAGCCCTGCATCGGCTGGCGGGCGTAAATGCCGCGTCGGTCCTTCTCCCACCAGTTGCCGGCCATCGGGCTCGATCCCCGCGGGGCGTCCAATCCGGCATCGCTGTCGTAGAAGTGGCCGCTCATCCGCTGCTCGGGTTCGCGATAGCGGTACGGCTGGTCGTAGTAGCGCGACTGGTTCCGTTGCCAGGCCTGGTTCTGCATTTCGTTCGAGGTGCTCCAGGTCTGGTTGTCGGGGCCGTAACGGCGCGGCTGGCCGTAACGCCCGTAGCGGCCTTCTTCCCAGGCCTCGTTCCGCATTTCGCCGGAATCGCTCCAGGTCTGGTTCTCAGGCTCCTGCCCCGGATCGTAGGCGTAACGCTCCTGATTCCGCCCGCTCCGCCAGTTCTGGTCGTCGTAACGTCCGGGATACTGCGAGGCCATGCCGTCGCCGTAGGCGCTGCGACGGTCATCCGGATAGACCGGCGTGTCATTCCAGCGGCTCATGGTTTCGGAATGCCGCGGGGACAGCGGCCTCACTTGGTTGTAGGGATCCGGTCCCATCACCGGGTTACGGCCACTATCGGCCCAGCGATCCGGCTGACCGTACTGAGTCTGTCCGTAGTCGTTGGAATACGTCCGATCGTAGCCATTGCCGTTCCGCCGATCCTGGCGACCATACTGGTCGCGGCCGTAGTCGTTGGCGGTCGACTGGCGGTACGCGTTATTCCCGTAATAGTCGGACGACGGTCCGGACGCCTGATAACGGTCGTTGGGCCGATTGGCCATCTGATACGAGCGATCGGTGGTGTACGGGCCGTAGGGGCGGTCCGCATAGCGCGCGCTCGAAGACGGGGCGGCGCCGTACTCGGTGTCGGCACCCGAATAGCCACCGGCGTCGGCACGGTTCCACTGATATGGCTCGCGATACCCGGCGCGGCGGTCGCTGTAGCGATCGCGCTCCTCGGGTGCGCGGCCGTCATAGCGGCCGTTGTCGCCGTAGATGGCGTCGTAGGCGCGGCGCCAGGCCTCATCGCCGGGCGCGCCGCCGGACTGGCGCTCATAGTTCATCCGATCCGACGAATCCTGACTACTTTGCCCAGTCACGTACTGAGCTTGCGCTGTCGTCGCCGGCTGCGCTGGCCATCGCCAGGGCAGCGGCCGAAGCGAGCAGATAGCGTTTCATTGCGTCCTCCATTCAGGAGAGCCTTAGTATTCGGCTCGTTTCACCCACCAGAACGAGTGAGGCGAGCGTGTCGTTCGCTCCGGAATGCGCATATCTCCTTGATGTATAACGAGATACCGCGTCTGTTCGGAGGATGACAGAAGAGGAAGAGGCCGGCCCGATCTGGACCGGCCTCTCTTGGGAAAATGCGGGATCGGGGGTTAGCCCCGAAGGGGTGTTACCCCTCGTCGTAGCCCATGCGGGCCCGATAGTCCCAAAGCGAAACTTGGCCGTTGCGATCCCGGTCGAGATCGTCGAACTCGGCCTTCGCCTGCTTCATGAACTCCCGGCGGGTAATGACGCCGTCGTTGTCAGGTCCGTCATAGTTGCTGAACCGGGCTTCCACCTGGCTGCGGGCGTTCTCGTAAAGAACCTGGTCGCCATAGTAGAAGGTATCCGACAGGCGCCTGTCGGCTTTGCGGAACTCGTTCCAGCCGATCACCCCGTCATTGTCGAGGTCCAGGATGCGGAACTGCATCTCGGCGAAGTTCGACGCTTCGACGTTGTCGATCATGCCGTCGCGGTCGGTATCCTGCCGTTCGCCCGGCGCCGCCACGATACCGAGGCCGACGATGTAGGCATCGTCGTTGGTCCACGGGTGATAGTAGCGAGGCGCCTGCTGGTAGACCTGTCCCGGTTTCGGACCGGTGTAGTAGCCCGGATCCGAATCCAGGTGGTAGTCATAGCGTGATTCAGGGTCATGGTAGGGATAGTCGCCCCGTTCCTGGGCGAGTGCCTGACCGCCTGCCGCAAGCGCTACCACAGCGCAGGCAGCCGTCCCCAAAGTCAGTCGCGAAAGCGTCTGCTTGTTGGTCATGTCATGTCTCCTTTCTTCGTGAAGGTCCGGTCTCCGCGAGCGGGCGGCGTGACGCCGCCAGCAGGGTCACCCCGGCATACGCACCGAGCGGTATTCCCAGACCGTGACTTCGCCGTCGTCATCGGTGTCGGCGTCCTTGAACGCCGTCTCCGACTTCGTCACGAAGTCTTCTCGGGTGATGGTTCCGTCACCATTCGCGTCCATGGCGTCGAATGACGTGTCGTTCTCGGCCCGGACGGATTCGTATGTGTCCTGGTCCTGCCGATAGGCTGCCGCCAGCCGCTGGTCGGCGTAGCGGTATTCCTTGCGCGCAATCTGCCCGTCACCATTGACGTCCATGCGGGAGAAGCGCTTCTCCGCGATACGTTCGGCCTCGTCGCTGCTGACGACGCCGTCGCCGTCCGCATCGAGAGTGAGGTTGCCGGTCCGACTGAAGCCGGGCGCTTCAGCGCCCCATGCCGGATAATGCGCCCGTCCTACGGCCTGGCCGCGGTTGTTTGCAGCGGGTTGGCGTTCACCGTAGGCAGTCCGCGGATACATGCCGCCCGAGGGCTCGCCGTAGCGGCCCTGTAAGGGGCGCGGCGCGGTCATGACCTTGGGGGAAGAGCGCCACTGCCGGTCCGGATCGTTCAGATTCCAGTGCGGCGCCTGAGCAACGGCACCCTGCTCAGGATTGATGTAAATGTATGACTCCGACTGATCGGTCGGATGGGCGGACTGCGCGGCAGCAATGGTGGCATAGGATACCAGCGCCATAACGCCCAAAGAAGTCAGCATATAGCGCTTCATTGTTCTCCTCCTTGTCTTTCGTTCCTCATGAAGGAACGGCTTAGTGGCCCCGTTTTGTTGGTCAACGAACGACCCGGAGAATAAGTTCGGGATTTTCGGGACGGGCGTTTGCCTGGTCGCGATGCGCTGCAAAAGGAGGATTTCTCTTGGGCTGCAACGACGGATTGAGCTAAAAAGTGGGCCCTGCCGTTCGCGGATCGGATTGCCCCGCCTTGTCTTCCCGCCCTCTCGATACGTCGCCAGCGATCTCCGACGAGGCCCGCTACACCACCTGCTACATGTGCGCCTGCCGGTGCGGCATTAAGGTTCACCTCCGGAACGGCGAACTCAGGTTCATCGAAGGCAATCGCGACCACCCCACCAACAAGGGCGTGCTGTGCGCGAAAGGGGCGGCGGGGATCATGCATCACCACTCGCCGGCCCGGCTGACCAAGCCCTTGCTGAGGGTCGGTGAGCGCGGCAGCGGCGCGTTCCGCGAGATCGAGTGGGACGAAGCGCTATCGATCGCCACCGAGTGGCTGGATCGCATCCGGAACGACGATCCCAGGAAGCTCGCCTTCTTCACCGGCCGTGATCAGAGCCAGGCGATGACCGGCTGGTGGGCGACCCAGTTCGGCACCCCCAACTACGCTGCCCATGGCGGGTTCTGCTCGGTCAATATGGCGGCGGGCGGCATATACACCATCGGCGGCTCGTTCTGGGAGTTCGGCGAGCCCGACTGGGAGCATGCCCGCTATTTCCTGATGTTCGGTGTCGCCGAGGACCACGACAGCAACCCGATCAAGGGCGGACTGGCGACCCTGAAGGCGAACGGTGCCAAGTTCGTCTCGGTGAACCCGGTGCGCACAGGCTATTCGGCGATCGCCGACGAATGGCTGGGGGTGACCCCCGGCACCGACGGCCTGTTCGTCATGGCCCTGATCCACGAGCTTCTGCGGGCGGGCAAGGTCGACCTCGACTACCTGGTTCGCTACACCAACGCTTCCTGGCTGGTAGTCGACAACCCTGGCGCGGCCGACAACGGGCTGTTCGTGCGCGACGGGGACGGAACGCCGCTCTGCTGGGACAGGGAGGCCGGCGCCACGGCAAAGGCATCGTCGGTCGATGCGCGGCCGGCGCTGACCGGGCGCTACGACCTGGGTGACGGGCGGCACGCCGTTCCGGCGTTCCAGCTTCTGGCCGAGCGCTATCTCGACCCGCAATACGCGCCGGATGCGGTGGCCGAGCGCACCGGCATTCCCGCCGAGACCATTCGCCGCATCGCCGCCGAGGTCGCCGATGCGGCGTTCTCGGAGGCCGTTGAACTCGACGTTCCCTGGACCGACTGGGCCGGCCGGAAGCACGACAAGATGGTCGGCCGTCCGGTGACGATGCTCGCCATGCGGGGCATCTCGGCTCACGCCAACGGCTTCCACACCTGTCGGGCGCTCCACATCCTTCAGACGCTGCTGGGCAGCATCGACGTGCCGGGCGGCTTCCGCTATCGCCCGCCTTTCCCGCGGCCGGCTCCCCCCGGACCGAAGCCTGCCGGCAAGCCCGATCAGGTCGTGCCGGGGAAACCCATGGGCGGACCGCCGTTGGGCTTCACGACCGGACCCGAGGATCTGCTGGTCGAGGCGGACGGGACGCCGCGGCGGATCGACAAGGCGTTCTCGTGGGAGGCCCCGGTCAGCGCCCACGGGCTGATGCACCTCGTCATCACCAATGCCTGGAAGGGCGATCCGTACCCGATCGACACCTTGTTCATGTACATGGCCAACATGGCGTGGAACTCGGCGATGAATACGTCCGAGACCATCCGCATGCTGACCGACAAGGACCCTGAGACGGGGGAATACAAGATTCCCCGGATCATCTATTCGGACGCCTTCTGGTCCGAGACCGTGCCCTACGCCGATCTGGTGTTCCCGGACACGACCTATCTCGAGCGCTGGGACTGCATCTCGCTGCTCGATCGTCCGATTTCCGGGGCCGAGGGCCCGGCGGACGCCATCCGCCAGCCGATCGTGAAACCATCGCGCGACGTCAGGCCGTTCCAGGACGTGCTGCTGGATCTGGGTGCGCGGCTCGGCCTGCCGGGCCTGGTCAAGGATGACGGCTCGCCCCGCTATCCCGGCGGCTATCCCGATTATCTGGTCAATCACGAGCGTAAACCGGGGGTCGGTTCGCTGGCCGGCTGGCGCGGCAATGGCGACGAGCACGGACGCGGCGCCCCCAATCCCGGCCAGCTCGACGCCTATGTCGCCAACAAGTGCTTCTGGCAGGACGAACTGCCGGCCGATCAGCTCTATTACAAGCACGCCAACCGCGGATATCTCGACTACGCGAAACGGATGGGCTTCATCGACGACGCGGCGCCCATCGTCATCCAGCTTTACAGCGAGCCGTTGCAGAAGTTCCGTCTGGCGGCGGAAGGGCATGGGGTCGTCCAGCCGCCCGAGCAGCATCGCGAGCGGGTGAGAACCTATTTCGACCCGCTGCCGATCTGGTATCCGCCGTTCGAGGACGACGCCAACGACGAGGCGCGCTACCCGCTCCACGCCGTCACCCAGCGGCCGATGCACATGTATCACTCCTGGGGATCGCAGAATGCCTGGCTCCGCCAGATCCTCGGCAGCAACCGGCTCTACGTGCCGGCGACCCTCGCCGCCGAGAACGGGCTCGCTGACGACGACTGGGTCTATCTCACCAGCCGCAACGGACGCATCCGCTGCCAGATCCGGGTGATGCAGGGGGTGAACGGACGCACCGTCTGGACCTGGAACGCGATCGGCAAGCGGGCCGGCGCCTGGAACCTGGACGACGACGCGCCGGAGGCGACCAAGGGTTTCCTTCTGAACCATCTGATCGACGAGCTGCTGCCCGAGCGCGGCAGCGGCTATCGCTACGCCAATGCCGACCCGGTCACCGGGCAGGCGGCATGGTACGACCTTCGGGTGTCGATCGAGAAGGCGCCGGTGCAGGAGGAAGGGGCCGAGCCGCAATTCCCCTCGCTCGCCCGGGCCGGCCATCCGGTGCCCGAGGAGATGGCCTATGTCGGCGGCGGGAAGGTCCGCTCGTGACCAGCCTGCCCGCCAGCACGCCGCCGAAACAGCTCGGCCTCGTCATCGACCTCGACACCTGCGTCGGTTGTCAGGCCTGCGTGGTCGCCTGCAAGGAATGGAACACGGGCGGCTATCCGGCCCCGCTCTCCGACCAGGACCCCTATGGCGCCGATGCCCGCGGCGCCTGGCTGAACCGCGTCCATGGGTTCGAGGCCGGCGAGGGGGCGGACGGCATGACCGTCCACTTTCCGAAATCTTGCCTGCATTGTGCGGACGCCGCCTGCGTCACCGTCTGTCCGACCGGCGCCTCCTACAAGCGGGACGAGGACGGGATCGTTCTGGTGGAGGAGGACAAGTGCATCGGCTGCGGCCTCTGCGCCTGGGCCTGCCCCTACGGCGCGCGGGAGCTGGATGGCGTCAGCAAGGTGATGAAGAAATGCACGCTCTGCATCGACCGCATCTATAACGAGAACCTGCCCGAGGACGAGCGCCAGCCGGCCTGCGTCAACACCTGCCCGGCCCATGCCCGCCATTTCGGCGATCTCGCCGACCCCGAGTCCCAAGTCTCGAAGCTGGTGGCCGAGCGCGGCGGCTTCGATCTGATGCCGGAAATGGGCTACCGTCCGACCAACAAATACCTCCCGCCGCGCCCGCGGAGTGGGGGGACGGGCTGCGGCGGCACGGTGCCCGCCCTGGAGGACGCCGACCCGGCGGGCGGCTTCCTCGGCTGGGTCGACCGGATGCTGTCGCGGTGAGGCCGGGCGGATGAGGTCGGCATTTCGCACGGCATCGTGGGTCCTCCGCATAGGCGGAGGATCCATTGAGGCTGCGCGGACCATCCGGCCCCGACGCGCCATCCAACGAATGGCCATCTGATGCATCCCGCGCCGTCGATCATCGTCTTCACCGCCCTGTCGGGTGCGGGCTACGGCCTCCTGTTCCTGCTCGGGCTCGGCTCGGCCGGCGGGGTTCTCCCCGAGAGTCCGGCTTTCGGCGGGGTCGCGGTCGGGTTGGCCCTGGTTATGGTCAGTGCCGGCCTCGTCTCCTCGACCTTCCATCTCGGCCATCCCGAACGGGCGTGGCGCGCCCTCAGCCAGTGGCGGAGCTCGTGGCTCTCGCGCGAAGGGGTCGCAGCCCTGTTGACCTATATTCCCGCCGTGGCGCTCGGTCTTCTCTGGGTGCTGGGGGCGCGCGGCGGATGGACGATCCTCGCCGGGCTCGGGACCGCGGCGGGGGCGGTGGTGACCGTGTTCTGCACCAGCATGATCTATGGAAGCCTGAAGCCTGTCGCCGAGTGGCATCAGCCCTGGGTGCCGCCGGTCTATCTGGGCTTCGCGCTGATGACCGGCGCGCTGTGGCTGATGCTCGTCCTCGCGTTGTTCGGACAGCCGATCGGCGGTCTCGGCCTTCTCGCTACCATTGCCATTTTGCTGGCCTGGGGCCTCAAGTTCGGCTCCTGGCGCCATCCCGTTGCCGAAGGGAGGCCGACGCCCGAAACCGCGACCGGCCTCGGCGCCTTCGGCACCGTCAGGATGCTGGAACCGCCCCATACGCAGAGCAACTATCTGTTGAACGAAATGGCGTTCCGGGTGGGGCGCAAGCATGCCGAACGCCTGCGTAAGATCGCCGTGATGGTCGGCCTGGGCGCCTCGTTGATCCTGGCTCTCGGGGCGGTGGCGTCCGGCGGTGCCGGCGCGACCGTGGCAGCCGCGGGTGCGGTCGTCGCCGGGATGACCGGCGTCCTGATCGAACGCTGGCTGTTCTTCGCCGAGGCCCGGCACACGGTCGCGCTCTATTACGGCGAGCCCGCGGCGGCCTGACGGCACAAGTCCGTTTTTGCCGCCCTGACGGTGGCGCCGGCAGGGTGTGACGCGCCGCCGCTTTACCGGCGGGCGCGGGCACCTTAAGACTCACACATGATTCTCACCGACGAACAGCGGATGGTCCGCGACATGGCGGCGGGCTTCAGCCGCGGACGGCTGGCACCGGGCGCGGCCGAGCGTGACCGCACCGCGGCTTTCCCCGCTGACGAGATCGCCGAAATGGGACGTCTCGGCCTGATGGGCATGCTGGTGCCGGAGGCATGGGGCGGCAGCGCCGCGGACCACGTCGCCTATGCGCTGGCCATCGAAGAAGTGGCGGCGGGCGACGGTGCCTGTTCGACGATCATGAGCGTCCACAATTCGGTCGGTTGCGCGCCGATCCTCAAATTCGGCACCGATGCGCAGAAGGACCGCTTCCTGGCACCCATGGCGCGTGGCGAGATGCTGGGGGCCTTCTGCCTGACCGAGCCGCAGGCGGGCTCCGACGCCGCCAACCTGAAGACCCGCGCCCGCCGCGTTGGCGGCGGCTGGGTCCTGGACGGGGTGAAGCAGTTCATCACCTCCGGCGCCCATGCCGACGTCGCCATTGTCTTCGCGGTCACCGACCCGGATGCCGGCAAGCGCGGCATCACCGCCTTCATCGTCCCGACCGCGACTCCCGGCTACCGGGTCGCCAGCACCGAGCACAAGCTCGGCCAGCGCTGCTCCGATACCTGCCAGATCGTTTTCGACGGGCTGGAGGTCGGTGACGACCTGGTCCTCGGCGAACCGGGGCAGGGCTATGCGATCGCGCTTGCGAACCTCGAAGGCGGGCGCATCGGCATCGCGTCCCAGTCGGTGGGCATGGCGCGGGCGGCATACGAAGCGGCTCTCGCCTATGCGCATGAACGCGAGGCATTCGGCCAGCCGATCGCCGCGCATCAGGCGGTGGCGTTCCGTCTCGCCGACATGGCGACCCGGATCGAGGCGGCGCGGCAGCTCGTCCTTCATGCGGCGGCCTTGCGCGACGCCGGGCTCCCCTGCCTCAAGGAAGCGTCGATGGCCAAGCTGTTCGCCTCCGAAATGGCCGAGCGCGTCTGCTCCGACGCCATCCAGACCTTCGGCGGCTACGGTTACCTCTCTGATTTTCCAGTCGAGCGCATCTACCGAGACGTCCGAGTCTGCCAGATATACGAGGGGACGAGCGACGTGCAGCGCATCGTCATCAGCCGGGCGCTGGGAGGATGAGAGAAATGAACGGCATCGGGGGGCCGAGCGCGCCCCACCTCACCCCGACCCTCTCCCCCCCAATGGGGCGGAGAGGGAGAGGAACTAACGGCCCGCTCTTTAGTCCCCCTCCGCCCCATTGGGGGGGAGGGGTTAGGGGCGGCGGGGAACGCTCAGGCCCCGGCGACGATCTCCGATCCGTAGCCTTTGCCTCCGCACCTGCCAACCCGTCTGCAGGGGAGCGTTAGCATGGCCGACCCGGTCGAGTTCTATTTCGAGTTCGCCTCGCCCTACGGTTATTTCGCGAGCTTGCAGATCGACGACATCGCCGCCCGCCACGGCCGGGAGGTCGTGTGGCGGCCGATCATGCTGGGTGCCGCGTTGAAGCTATCGGGGATGGCACCCATCGCCCAGCAACCGCTTCGCCGCGACTATTTCTTTCACGATGTCCTGCGGACGGCGCGCCTCCTTGGTATCCCGCTCACCATGCCGGCGGTTCAACCGATGAATTCGCTGGCGGCCGGTCGTGCTTTCTATTGGCTGGAAGCGACGGATGTGGGCCTCGCCCGCGACCTCGCCAGGGCCGTCTACCGCGCCCATTGGCAGGAGGGGCGGGACATGTCGCCGGCGGAAGCGGTGGCCGAGGTCGTTGCGCCGCTCGGGGTCGATCCGGATGCTTTGCTGGCGGCCGTTCAGGACCCGGCGGTCAAGCAGCGCTACAAGGAAGTGACCGAGGCGTCGCTTGCCCGCGGTGTGTTCGGATCGCCCTTCATCATCGTCGACGGCGAGGCGTTCTGGGGCTCCGACCGGCTCGACCAGGTGGACCGCTGGCTGGGAGGCGGATGGTAGGCATGGGACTGCAGTTGATCGACAGTCACTTTCATCTCTGGAAGCACGACACGCTCCTGGTGCCGGGTTCGTTGTCGCTGCCCCCGCTCAACCGCGACATCAACTGGGAGGACTACGCCGCGGCGACCGACGGCGTCGACATCGCCGCTTCGGTGATGGTCCAGGTCGATCATGCGCCGGTCGACGGGGAGCCCGAGGTCGAATGGATCGAGACCGTGGCGGCCGAGCATCCGACGCTGAAGGCGGTGGTGGCCTGGGCGCCGCTCGAGACCGAGGCGCGGAAGGAGCATCTCGACCGCCTCGTCCGGCACGCGATCGTCCGCGGCATCCGGCGGAACACCCAGCATGAGCCCGATCCCGGCTTCTGCGCCCAGCCCGAGTTCATCGCCGGGGCGGCGGTGCTGGCCGACTACGGTCTGCCCTGCGATCTCTGCGTCCTGGCGGAACAGCTCGAAGCCGTCGTCGCGCTGGCGCGCGCCTGCCCGCAAACCACCTTCGTCCTCAATCACATCGGCAAGCCCGACATCCGCAACCATGTGACCGAGCCGTGGCGCACGCATATGGCGGCGCTGGCCGATCTCGGCAACGTCTACTGCAAGCTGTCGCCGGTCGCGCGTGGCGAGAACAGTCCGTGGAGTAAGGAGGCGATCGCCGGCTATGTCGAGACGGTCATCGGCCTTTTTGGCAGCGACCGCATCCTCTGGGCGAGCAACTGGCCGGTCTCGCTGCTCGCCACCGAATACCGGGCCTGGGTCGATCTCGCCATGGACCTCACCAGCGGTCTGGGATCGGAAGGTCAGAAGGCCGTGTTCCACGATAACGCGGCTGGAATCTACCGCATTGGCTGATCGGAACAGGGCTCATGGAAGCGCATGCTTCCACCCGGTTTCGCATATCGTCGCGGATGAAGCATAATTCGGCACGATGTCAAGCCGACGCCGCCTTTTGCCAGTCAGTGAAACCGTAGCCGGCGCGCCTGCTTTCCAGCGGCGAAGGTAAATGGCCGGCTTCGTCTACAGCTTCCAGAAACTGTCCGTGCTGATCGTCGACGACACGGAATACATGCTGTCGTTGCTGACGACGATCCTCAAGGCATTGAACTTCGGCGTCGTTCTGTCGGCGACCAACGGGCAGGACGCCAAGAGAATTCTGGAAGACAACCGACCCGTCGCGGAAGCTAAGGACGATCTCGTCGTCGACATCGTCATCTCCGACTGGCGGATGTCGCCGGGTGACGGGGCCGAACTCCTTCACTGGATCCGGCATCACAAGAGCGACTCGATCAAGTTTCTGCCGTTCATCATGCTGACCGGCTACACCGAGCATGCGCGGATCATCAAGGCACGGGACCTCGGCATGACCGAATTCCTGCGCAAGCCGGTGACCGTCAACAGTCTCGTCGGCCGGATCGGCTCGGTCATCGAGCGGCCGAGACCTTTCGTCAGCGCACCCACCTTCTTCGGTCCCGACCGACGACGCCAGACGTTACCCTTCGAGGGGCCCGACAAACGGAAGGCAAAAGATGGCTGACCAGAACGGCAACGGCGCCAAGGTCCGCTACATCCACCGGCCCAACACACTGAAGATGAAGGTGGGAGGGGCGCCGGACAGCGAGGCGGGCATGGTCGATCCGGTCGACCTGGAGCGAGCGAGGAACGCCGTCCGCGAGATGGCGGAAACCTATCCCGCCGAGGTCGAGGGACAGCTTCAGAAGTTGCAGGAATTGTACGAGGCGGCTGCGTCCGGTTCGGGAAGCGATCGCTACGACGCCCTGGTCGAAATCCGCGACATCGCCCATGAGATTCGGGGGGTCGCCGGGACCTTCGGGTATGCGGGTTGTGCCAAGTTCGCGACGTCGCTCTTTGATTTCACCCGCTCGCCCGACAGCTTCTCGGATGCCCATGTCATGGTGGTGAAGATTCATGTCGATGCGATCCGGGTCCTGCTTCGCGGCGGCCGGTCGGCGGAGACCGGCCCGGAGATCACCGAGCTCACGAATTCCCTGAAGCTGGCGATATCGCGGCTCAGTACCCGTCGCGGGCGCTGACCCGCCCTGCGCCTGTTTTTGCTTGCCCGGCGGTGCCGCGGGTTGGCATTTTGAGCGCCCGTCGCCGACCCCAAATTTTCTCGAATAGGAGCATCCGGCAGCACCATGGGCGTTCTGCAAAGTGTGGCCGACATCCGATCGCCGGTATTCCAGCAGAACATGGACGCGATGGCCGCGCTGGTCGAAGACCTGCGGACCACGGTGGCGACGGCGGCCGAAGGGGGTGGCGCCAGCGCGCGTGAGCGCCATGTCGGTCGCGGCAAGATGCTGCCGCGGGATCGTATCTATGCGCTTCTGGATCCCGGCGCGCCGTTCCTGGAGCTTTCCCAGCTCGCCGGTCACGGCATGTACAACGGCGAGGCGCCGGGCGGCGGGATCGTCACCGGCATCGGCCGGGTGTCCGGGCGCGAATGCGTCATCGTCGCCAATGACGCGACGGTCAAGGGCGGGACCTACTACCCGGTCACGGTGAAGAAGCACCTCCGCGCGCAGGAGATCGCGCTGCAGAACCGGCTGCCCTGCATCTACCTGGTCGATTCCGGCGGCGCCAACCTGCCGAGCCAGGACGAAGTCTTCCCCGACCGCGACCATTTCGGGCGCATCTTCTACAATCAGGCCAACATGTCGGCTGAGGGCATCGCCCAGATCGCCGTCGTGATGGGCTCGTGCACCGCGGGCGGCGCCTATGTTCCGGCGATGGCCGACGAATGCGTCATCGTCCGCAATCAGGGCACCATCTTCCTGGGCGGGCCGCCGCTTGTCAGGGCCGCGACCGGCGAGGTGGTGACGGCCGAAGAACTCGGCGGCGCCGAAGTCCATTCCCGGGTTTCCGGCGTCACCGACCACATCGCCCAGAACGACGCCCATGCCCTTGCCATCACCCGGCACATCGTCGCGACCCTCAACCGGACGAAGGCACTGGACGTCCAGACCGCTGAGCCGAAGGCGCCGCTGTTCGATCCGGCGACGATCGCCGGCGTGGTCCCGACCGACCTCCGCACCCCCTACGACGTCCGCGAGGTGATCGCCCGGATCGTCGACGGCAGCGCCCTCGACGAGTTCAAGCCGCTCTACGGTCCGACCCTGGTCACCGGCTTCGCGCGGCTGTTCGGTTATCCGGTCGGCATCGTCGCCAATAACGGCATCCTGTTCTCCGAGTCGGCACAGAAGGGCGCGCATTTCATCGAGCTGTGCAGCCAGCGCCGGATTCCGCTGATCTTCCTTCAGAACATCACCGGCTTCATGGTCGGCAAGAAGTACGAGTCCGGGGGAATCGCCAAGGACGGCGCCAAGATGGTGACGGCCGTGGCCTGTGCCCGCGTGCCCAAGCTCACGGTGGTGATCGGCGGCAGTTTCGGGGCCGGCAATTACGGGATGTGCGGGCGGGCCTATTCGCCGCGCTTCATGTGGATGTGGCCCAATGCCCGAATCTCGGTGATGGGTGGCGAGCAGGCAGCGAGCGTGCTCGCTCAGGTGCGCCGGGATTCGCTGCAGACGCGTGGCGAGCGCTGGCCGGCGGACGAGGAGGAGCGCTTCAAGGCGCCGATCCGTACGCAGTACGAGACCCAGGGGCATCCGTATTATGCCAGTGCGCGCCTGTGGGACGACGGCATCATCGATCCCGCCGATACCCGCACCGTTCTCGGCCTGTCGTTGTCGGCAGCTTTGAATGCCCCCATCGAGCCGACGCGGTTCGGCGTTTTCAGGATGTAGTTCGCCATGGCCGACCAGAATCTCTTGCTGTCCGTCGAGGGCGGAATCGCTCGCGTCACCCTGAATCGCCCCGAGGTTCACAACGCCTTCGACGAAGCGCTGATCGAAGGCATGTTCGACCTGTTCACGGGGCTGGCGGCCGATCGCGACGTGCGCGTGGTGCTGCTCGCCGGCAACGGCAAGAGCTTCTCCGCCGGTGCCGACCTCAACTGGATGAAGCGCACCGCCGCTTATGACGAGGTCGAGAACCGGGCCGACGCCCGGCGCCTCGGCGAGATGCTGCACATCCTTCATTCCATGCCCAAGCCGTCCATTGCCCTGGTTCAGGGGGGGACCTATGGCGGCGGTCTCGGGCTGGTTTCCGCCTGCGACATGGCGCTTGCGGCCGAGGATGCCGTCTTCGCTCTCACCGAGGTTCGGCTGGGGCTGATCCCCGCTGTCATCAGCCCTTACGTCGTCGCGGCAATCGGGCGCCGTGCGGCCCATCGCTATTTCCTGACGGGAGAACGGTTCGCCGCCGCCGAGGCCTTGCGGATCGGTCTGGTCCACGATGTCGTTCCCGGCGCGGAGCTGATGGATGCCGGCATGCGTCTCGCCGATTCGCTCCTCAAATGTGGCCCTGATGCCGTGGGTGAGGCGAAAAAGCTGATCGCCGCCGTTGCCGACCGTCCGATCGACGAGGCGGTGATCGCCGATACCGCCGATCGGATCGCCGCCAGGCGGGCCTCGCCCGAAGGCAAGGAGGGGATCGGGGCTTTCCTGGAGAAGCGCAAGCCGGCTTGGCTCGGTAAAAGCGAGGGATGAACCGGTGGCGTCCGGCCACGAATCGCTGACGCAGCTCGGCGGCAATAGTCGTATCCCGGCTTCGCCCGACGAGGCGGTGATCGAGAAGGTGCCCAACCGGGCCGGCGACGATGCCTATGTGGTGCGTTTCACCTGCCCCGAGTTCACGGCGCTCTGCCCGTTGACCGGCCAGCCCGATTTCGCCCATCTGGTGATCGACTATGTTCCGGGGGCGTGGCTGCTCGAGAGCAAGTCGCTCAAACTCTATCTCGCGTCCTATCGGAACCACGGGTCGTTCCACGAGGACTGCACGATGGCGATCGCCCGACGGGTGGTTGCCGAAATCGCGCCCAGATGGCTGAGGATCGGCGGCTACTGGTATCCGCGCGGAGGGATTCCGATCGACGTGTTCTATCAGACCGGCGAGCCGCCCGCGGCGGTATGGCTGCCGGATCAGGGCGTGCCGCCCTATCGGGGACGAGGCTGAATGTTCGGCAAGATTCTGATCGCCAACCGGGGCGAGATCGCCTGTCGTGTTATCCGCACCGCCAGGCGCATGGGCATAAGGACGGTCGCCGTCTACTCGGATGCCGATGCCGAGGCGATGCACGTCCAGGCAGCGGACGAGGCCTATCCGATCGGGCCGGCGCCGGCCGGCGAGAGCTATCTGCGTGGCGACGTGATCATCGAGGTCGCCCGTAAGGCCGGGGCCGAGGCGGTTCATCCGGGTTATGGCTTCCTGTCGGAGAACGCCGATTTCGCCGAGGCCTGCACCAATGCCGGGCTGGTGTTCATCGGCCCGCCCAGGGATGCCATCCGCGCCATGGGCTCCAAGAGCGAGGCCAAGGCGATCATGGAGCGCGCCGGCGTGCCGACGGTGCCCGGCTATCACCAGCACAATCTCGACCTGAAGCTGCTCGCGAACGAAGCGCGGCGAACCGGCTTCCCCGTCATTATCAAGGCGGGTGGCCGGCGGCGGCGGGCGCGGCATGCGCATCGTCCGGCGCGAGCTCGACCTCGCCGACATGATCAAGGCGGCGCGGCGCGAGGCGGCATCGGCGTTCGGCGACGACCGCATCATCATGGAGAAATATCTCCGCCAGCCGCGTCATATCGAGGTCCAGGTGTTCCTCGACAACGCGGGGGAGGGCGTCTACCTGTTCGAGCGCGACTGCTCGATCCAGCGCCGCCACCAGAAGATCGTCGAGGAGGCGCCGGCGCCACGGCTGGACGACGAGAAGCGCGCCGCGTTCGGCGATACGGCGTTGCAGGCGGCCAAGGCGATCGGCTATGTCGGCGCCGGCACGGTCGAGTTCATCGTCGACGCCGCCGGCAATTTCTACTTCATGGAGATGAATACCCGTCTCCAGGTCGAGCATCCGGTGACCGAGTTCATCACCGGCCACGACCTCGTCGAATGGCAGATCCGGGTCGCTGCCGGCGAACCGCTCCCGGCCCGTCAGGATGATCTCTCGATCAACGGCCATGCCATTGAGGCGCGGATCTACGCCGAAGACCCGGACCGTCAGTTCACGCCTTCGGTCGGCCGGATCGTCCATATGCGCATGCCGGCGGAGACGGACGGCGTTCGAGTCGATACCGGCGTTCGCGAAGGTGACGCCGTCAGCCCCTATTACGACCCGATGATCGCCAAACTGGTGGTCTGGGATGTCGATCGCGCCGCGGCCGTGCGCCGGATGCGGAGCGCGCTCGACGAATGCCAGATCGTCGGCGTGCGCACCAATATCGCCTTTCTGTCGGCGGTGGTCCGTCATGGCAACTTTGCCAGCGGAGAGATCGACACCGGGTTCGTCGACCGCTTTCGGGAAGAGCTGCTGCCGGAGCCGACGCCGGTGTCCGATCGCGTGCTGGCGCTCGCGGGTCTCGATATTCTGCTTCGGCGCGAGGACGCGCGGCGGCGGACGGCGGAGGCTACCGGCGATCCGTATTCGCCCTGGCATGCCGCCAATGCGTGGCGCCTGAACGGAGCCGCCATCGAGACTCTGCATTTCCTGGACGGCGAGACGGCGATCGCGGTGTCCGTCCGTCATACGGGGTCCGGTTACGAATTCGGTCTTCCCGGCGGCGCCATGACGGTGTCGGGCCGGCGCGGCGACGACCTTGTCGCTGATCTGGATGGTGTCAAGCTCGGCGCCAATGTGGTTCCTCACGGTGATGCGCTGACGGTGCATCTGCAGGGGGTGGCGCGCCGGCTGACCGTGGTCGATCCGCTGGCGGTCGAGGATCTGGCGGAAAGCGCCGACGGCCGAATGACCGCACCGATGCCGGGCAAGGTGACCCAGGTCTCCGTCGAGGACGGCGCCGTGGTGAAACGCGGCGCGCCGCTGCTGGTTCTGGAGGCGATGAAGATGGAACACACCATCGCAGCGCCGGCCGACGGGAAGGTCGAGAAGGTGAACTTCGGCGTCGGCGACTGGGTCGAGGAAGGAAGCGTCCTCGTCGCCTTCGCCGCCGACTGAAGGGCGAAAGGGACTGGCGAAGCTTCAGGTTCTTGCTCGAGTATCTTCAATAGATACGGAGTCGTCGTCCTCCGGCTCGACCGGAGGACCTACCGCATTCGAAGCGCCGCCCCCGGTCCGGTATCGTCAGGTCTACGGCGCAAACCGGCAGCGCCGTTCGTAGGTCCTCCGGTCGAGCCGGAGGACGATGAAAAATCGAGACAAGATGGCGCGGGCGGGTGGTGGCGAAACGGGAAAGGGACTGACCCATGGGCATGCCGGACAAGGTGACGATCGTCGAGGTGGGGCCGCGCGACGGTCTGCAGAACGAGCCGGAGTTCGTTCCGACCGAGACCAAGATCGATCTCACCGACCGTCTGTCGGCGACCGGGCTTTCGGTGATCGAGACGACCGCGTTCGTCTCGCCCAAATGGGTGCCGCAGATGGCCGACGCCGCCGAAGTGATGGCGGGGATCAAGCGGCGGCCGGGCGTCAGCTACCCCGTCCTCGCTCCCAACCTCAAAGGCTTCGAGGCGGCGCTCGCCGCTGGTGCCGATACGGTGGCGATCTTCGCCGCGGCGTCCGAGACCTTTTCGCGGAAGAACACCAACTGCTCGATCGAGGAAAGCTATACCCGATTCGAGCCTGTGATCGCGGCTGCCAAGGAAGCCGGGATCCGCGTCCGCGGCTATGTGTCCTGCGTTCTCGGCTGCCCCTATGAGGGCGATATCGCGCCGGCCGCCGTTGCCGCGGTGACGAAGCGCCTCTACGAGATGGGCTGCTACGAGGTCTCGCTGGGCGACACCGTCGGCTATGGGACGCCGACCAAGGCGCGGGCGATGATCGAGGCCGCCGCTGCCGAAGTGCCGGTGGCGCATCTCGCGGCCCATTTCCACGATACGTACGGTCAGGCGCTTGCCAACATCCTCGCCGTGCTCGACCTCGGGGTGGCGGTGGTCGACACCGCCGTCGGTGGGCTGGGCGGCTGTCCCTACGCCAAGGGAGCCAAGGGTAATGTCGCGACCGAGGACGTCCTCTACATGCTGCACGGGATGGGGATCGAGACGGGGGTCGACCTGGAGGCCGTCAGTGACGCGGCCTGGTTCATCGCCGGCGTTCTCGGCCGTCGGCCGAACAGCCGCGTCTCACAGGCGCTGGGCGCGAAGCGCGGCCTCGCCGCCTGAGACTCGCGCCGCGCATGGTTGACTCGGACTCCGCTGGTCCGGCCCGGCCGACTCCGTCGTGAGCGCGCGGTTGTTGCCGCGGGCGGTGGCCGGGACGGCCGCTGTCGCTGCCATCCTCCTGCTGGCCCTTCACCCCTTCGGCATGCCGCCCGAGGCCGGTCGGGCGGCCGCCGTGTCGCTGGCGGCGGTCGGGCTGTGGGCTTCGGGACTGGTCCCGGGGCACATCACGGCGCTGCTGTTCTTCCTTCTCGGGATGCTGTTGGCGGTGGCCCCCGCTTCGGTGGTGTTCTCGGGTTTCCATTCCGCCGCCCTGTGGCTGGTGTTCGGCGGGCTTATCCTCGGCGCCGGAATCCGCGAAACAGGCTTGGGCGAGCGTCTCGCCCGCAGCATCGCCGGGCGTTTTGACGGCGCCTATTGGCGGGTGGCTGCCGGCATGGTGGCGATGGGGCTGGCGCTTGCCTTCCTGATGCCTTCGACCATGGGGCGGGTGGTGCTGCTGCTGCCGGTGGTTCTGTCGCTCGCGGACGTGCTGGGCTACGAAGCCGGCAGTCGCGGGCGGACCGGCATGGTCATCGCGGTCGCGATGGGGACGTTCATTCCCGCTTTCTCGATCCTGCCGGCGAACGTGCCCAACGTCGTTCTGGCCGGTGCGCTCGAGTCCCTCTATGGCGTGCCGCCGGTCTATGGCAGCTATCTGCTGCTGCATTTCCCGGTCGTCGGGGTGATGAAGGCGGTGGCGATCGTTCTCGTCGTCTGGCTGCTGTTTCGCGATCGGCCGACCAAACAGGCCGTCATGCCGTCGGCGGGATCGATGTCCTGGTCTGAACGCAGGCTGGCCGTGATCCTGGCGGTCGCCGTGGGACTTTGGGTCACGGACTTCCTGCACCATATCTCGCCGGCCTGGATCTCCCTTGGGGCGGGCCTCTTCTGCCTGCTGCCGCGGATCGGGGTGCTGTCGGTCGCGGCCTTCGACAGCAAGGTCAACTATCCCTCGATGCTCTATGTCGCCGGGATCGTCAGCCTGGGCGCCGTCGTCGCCGAGAGCGGGCTGGGCGATATCCTGGCGGAAGGTCTTCTCTCGGCGACGGCGGTGGCGCCCGGCGAGACTGTCCACAACTTCATCGCCCTTACCGCCGCCAACGCGGTGATCGGACTGGCGACGACGCTGCCCGGCATCCCGGCGGTGATGACCCCGCTCGCCGAGAATATCGCTACCGCTACCGGTCTGCCGCTGATGACCGTGGTGATGATCGAGGTGCTGGGCTATTCGTCCGTCATCCTGCCCTACCAGGCCCCGCCCTTGGTGGTGGCGGTACAGCTTGGTGGGGTCACCATGGCGGACATGACACGGGCCGTGCTGGCGCTGCTGTTGGTGACCGTCTTTCTGCTGCTTCCCCTCGACTTCCTGTGGTGGCGGGCGATGGGGTATTTGCCGTAGCCTTCGAACCCATGACCGTCCATCTCATCAAGCTCTGCGTCGGGATCGACAGCGTCGATCAGCTTCGCGAGGAACAGGCGCGGCGACTCGATGCGTTGCGACGGCAGGGCCGCGAACCCGTCCTCATTCACTGGACCCGCCATGCGCCGCACCGAGCCGAAGAGGTGTTGGACGGGGGCTCTCTCTACTGGGTGATCCACGGCGCGGTCGCGGCGCGTCAGCCGCTTCTGGGCATCGAGCGGCGGGATGGCGTCGAGGGCGAGAAGCGCTGTGCGCTGATCCTTTCGCCTGAGCTCATCGAGACGGTGCCCGTTCACTGGCGGCCGTTCCAGGGCTGGCGCTACCTCGATCCCGTCGAGGCGCCGCCCGATCTCAGGGAA
Source organism: Rhodospirillaceae bacterium (assembly GCA_002721365.1). GTDB lineage: Bacteria > Pseudomonadota > Alphaproteobacteria. The sequence goes on from PBKC01000027.1 coordinate 24,870, forward strand.
CATGACGACATGCCGCCGGAGATGGCGCGCGATCTCCGTCTTCTCGGACTGATCTGAGGGGAGGACGGGATGAACGCAGTTGCATTGCCGTCTGCCGACGGTGGCTGTCGCATGGGCCCTCCGTCCGAGCGGCTCGGCGAGGCTGCATGGGGACCGTTGCTTCTTCTTCCGGCGTTGTTGACCATCCTGGCCGGCCCGGCGGGGGCCTCGTCCGAGTCCGCCGTCACCAATTTCGCCTTCTGGAACGACTACCCCCTCGACCGCCCGCTCGAGGAGCGCGTCTACGCCGCGCCGCCCGAGCTGATCGCCTATCTGGTCGCGGACAACATCAAGGGCGGTTACGACGAGCGGCCGTGCGCCGCCGCGCCCGATGACGCCTTCCTCGCCGACATGCGCGGGGCGATCGCCGAACTGCCGACGGCCGTCAAGCGCCTCGTCGGGCGCCGGCTGGTGGGGGTGTTCCCGGTCGATGACCTGGGCAGCACCGCCTATGCCGAGCTGATCCGCGATGCCGGGGGCAAGGCGGTGGCGGCGTTCCTGGCGCTCGACGTCGGCGTGATCGACACCCCCGCCAACACCTGGGCGACGTGGCGGGCGAACACGCCCTTCCTGCCGAGGAATCGCTGGGGCGTCCGGGTGACGATCGAGACAGAAGCGGACGACACCCGCCGGAACGCCATGCAGTACATCATGATGCACGAGTTCGGCCATGTCGCCGCCGTCGGCACCGACATTCACCCGCCCTGGGACCGGCCGTTCACCGATGGGCCCGAGGCCTTGTGCGCCCGCTACGCCTTTCCCTGCCTGTCCTGGACGGTGGATGGCGAAGGGCACTACCGCAGCCTGTTCGAGGAGTCGTTCCCGTTGCGCGCCGAGGTGCGGTTCTACAAGGGACCGGCGGAGCGCCTGCCGATCGAGGATGCGCCGGCGATCTACGCCGACCTGGACGAGACGAACTTCGTCTCGCTTTACGGCGCCACCACGCCCTATGAGGACTTCGCCGAGACCCTGGTCTCCTATGTCCACACCCAGATGCTGAAACGGCCCTACAGGGTCGACGTGGTGGCGGACGGTGAGGTCGCGCAGGTGCTCTCTTCCTGCTGGGATACCGGCCGTTGCGACTCCAAACGCGCCTATCTGGAAGAACTGCTGGGCAGGTTCGAGGACCCGGAAGGCGGGCGTTAGACCCTCCGACAATCGTCGTTCCCGCGCAGGCGGGAACCCAGAAGGCGGACACGACTCTCGCCGTCTGAGCTTTGGCATCTGGATGCCCGCCTCCGCGGGCATGACGTAGACATTGGCCTGTGCCGGCCGCTGGATCGCCACGGCCCTTCGGGCCTCGCGATGACGGTGCTCTGACCTGAACGGCAACTGCCGGGCATGGCCGGTGCGGATCGGCGCTTGTATAGTCCGGGCTGGTCGACGGCTGGGGCAGCAGCGAGGGAAGGGCATGACGGAGCAGTTTTCGTGGCAGGATTCGCTCAAGGCCTCGCTGGCGGCGTCGGGCGCGCGGGATCCCGAGCAGTCGGTGCGGAGCGCGCAGCTCGCCACGGTCACGGTCTCCGGCATTCCCGATGTCCGCACCGTCATTATCCGTGGCATCGACGGCGACGACATCACCTTCAATACCGATCGCCGCAGCGCCAAGGCCCGTCATATCGGCGAGACGCCGTGGGTTGCGGTCTCCTGGTACATTCCGGCGACGCAGACCCAGTACCGCCTCTATGGGATGGCGGCGGAAGCGCCCGAATTGGCCGAGGCGATGTGGGCGGAAATGCGCCCGGTCGACCGCCGCAACTATCTCGGGCCTCCGCCCGGAAAACCGATCAAGGGAGAGGATGCGCCGGTCGACGCCGAAGACCAAGCTGCCGCGCCGGAATCCTTCATGCCGGTGAAGATAACGATCGAACAGGCCGACGTGCTGATCGTCGGCGATCCTCATCATCGCTGGAGCTGCGCACGCCGCACGGATGGTACCTGGCGGTCGGTTCCGGTGGTTCCCTGATGGACTGCGAGGGAGGGCGGACATGAACGAGATCGTCGACGTCGGGGTCGCGGCGCATATTGGGCGCTACAGCGACGCCGTGGTGGTGCCGGCCGGCGCCAAGACCCTCTACACCTCGGGAACGCCGGGGCTGATGCCGGACGGCACCCTGCCGATCGACCTGGAAAGCCAGGCGGAATGGGCGTGGCGCAACATCATCGCCATGCTGGAAAAGGCGGAGATGAACGTCCACGACCTCGTCAAGGTGACCCATTACCTCACCGACGAGAGCTACATCCCCCCCTATGTCGAGGTGCGCAGCCGCTTCCTCGGCGATGCCCGCCCGGCCTCGATGCTGATGGTCGTTCCCGCCCTGGTGAAGCCGCCGATCCTGGTCGAGGTGGAGGCCTGGGCCGCCCGCTGACGAATTAACGGACTCGCTGGCCGTCGTGCCTTTCCGGACCCATCTCGGATGGGTCTGGAAATCGCAGGAGCTGCCCCGTGAGTGCGTCGCCGCCGTTCGTTTTTCCGGAGCCTCTGTCGCCGCTCGATCCGCTGCGCGCGCGGATCGCCGCCGCTTACCGCGCCGACGAAGCCGCCTGCGTCCGGGAGATGGTGGCCGAGGCGCGGATGGCGCCCGATGCCAAGGACCGGATCGCCGAGCGGACGCAGGATCTCGTCGAGGCGGTGCGCGGCGCGGCGGCGCGCCATGGCGGGCTCGATGCCTTCCTCCACGAATACGGCCTCGCCAATGCCGAGGGGGTGGCGCTGATGTGCCTCGCCGAGGCGCTGCTCCGCATCCCCGACGCCGACACCGCCGACCGGCTGATCCGCGATAAGATCGCCCCGGCCGACTGGCATCGCCATCTCGGCCACAGCCCCTCCCTGTTCGTGAACGCCTCGACCTGGGGATTGATGCTCACCGGCCGCGTGATCCACCTGGACCGCGAGACGGTCGGGGATGCCGGTGCCTTCCTGGGTCGGTTGGTCGCGCGGAGCGGCGAGCCGGTCATCCGCCAGGCGATGCTTCGGGCGATGCGGATCATCGGCGGCCAGTTCGTCATCGGCCGCACCATCGAAGAGGCGCTGGAGGCGGCGGGGGCGGCCGAGGCGCGCGGCTACGCCCATTCCTTCGACATGCTGGGCGAGGCGGCGCTCACCGCCCGCGACGCCGACCGCTATTTCGAAGCCTACACGCACGCCATCGACGCCATCGGCGCGGCGGCGGAGTCCGGTGACCCGGCACGCCGCCCTGGCATATCGGTCAAGCTGTCCGCGCTCCACCCGCGCTACGTCTTCGCCCAGCGTGAGGCCGTGCTGGCCACGCTGCCGGAACGGCTCGGGAGCCTCGCCGCGGCGGCGGCGAAGGCCGGTATCGCCCTCACCGTCGATGCCGAGGAGGCCGATCGCCTCGACCTCTCGCTCGACCTGTTCGAGATCGTCCATGCCGATGCGGGCGACGGCTGGGACGGCCTCGGCCTCGCTGTCCAGGCCTACCAGAAGCGGGCGCCCGCCGTGATCGACTGGATCGTCGCGCAGGCCGGCCGTCACGGCCGCCGCATCCCGGTGCGGCTGGTGAAGGGCGCCTATTGGGACACCGAGATCAAGCGCGCCCAGGAACGCGGGCTCGACGGCTATCCCGTCTACACCCGGAAGGCCTCGACCGACATTGCCTATATCGCCTGCGCCAAGCGGATGCTGGCCGCGGGCGAGGCGATCTACCCGCAGTTCGCGACCCATAACGCCCAGACGGTGGCGAGCGTCCTGGAGATCGCCGGCGAACGGCCGTTCGAATTCCAGCGCCTCTACGGCATGGGCGAGGCGCTCTACGACCATGTCCTCGCGACCGAGCAGCGCCCCGTCGCCTGCCGGGTCTATGCGCCGGTCGGGAGCCACGACGCGCTGCTTCCCTATCTGGTCCGGCGGCTGCTGGAGAATGGCGCCAACCCCTCCTTCGTCAACCGCATCGTCGACGACGACGCGCCGATGGAGCGGATGATCGCCGACCCGGTCGATCTGGTCGGGCCGCTGGCCGAGAAGCCCAACCCGGGGATACCGCTGCCGCGCGACCTGTTCGGCGACCGCCGCCGCAACAGCCGCGGCCTCGACCTGAGCGACCGGACGGTACTGGAACCCCTCGCCGCCGAGATGGAGGCGGTCACCGGCCCCTGGACCGCGGCGGCGATCGTCGCCGGCGAAGCGCAGCCGGGAATGCCCCGTTTGGTCCATGACCCTGCCGACAACCGCCGCGAGGTGGGAACGGTGTTCGAGGCGGACGAGACTGCGCTCGACGCGGCGCTCGCCGCCGCCACGGACGCCGCCCCGGCCTGGGACGCGACGCCGGCCGAGACCCGTGCCGCCTGTCTCGAGCGCGCCGCCGACCTCCTGGAAGTGGAGGCGGCCGAGGCGATGGCCCTCTGCGTGCGCGAAGCCGGCAAGACCATCCCCAACGCCCTCGCCGAGGTGCGGGAAGCGGCCGATTTCTGCCGCTACTATGCGGCCGAGGCGCATGCCAGGTTCGCGGCACCCGACCTCCTGCCGGGCCCGACGGGGGAGAGCAACCGGCTCACGCTCCACGGCCGCGGCGTCTTCGCCTGTATCAGCCCGTGGAATTTCCCGCTCGCGATCTTCACGGGCCAAGTCGCGGCGGCGCTGGCGGCCGGGAACGCGGCGGTCGCCAAGCCCGCGGAGCAGACGCCACTCATTGCCGCCTTCGCGGTCCGCTTGCTGCACGAGGCCGGCGTGCCGGCGGCGGCGCTCAATCTGGTGCCGGGATCGGGGGAGGCGGTCGGTGCGCCGCTCGTCGCCGATCCGCGGGTTGCCGGCGTCGCTTTCACCGGCTCGGTGGCGACGGGACGGGCCATCGCGCGGGCGCTCGCCGCGCGCGATGGGCCGATCGTGCCGCTGATCGCCGAGACCGGTGGCATGAACGCGATGATCGTCGACAGCTCGGCCTTGCCCGAGCAGGTGGTGGCCGACGTCCTCGCCTCGGCCTTCGACAGCGCCGGGCAGCGCTGCTCATGCCTCCGCGTGTTGTTCCTTCAGGCCGACATCGCCGACCGGGTGCTGGCGATGCTCGCGGGGGCGATGGCGGAACTTCGGATCGGCGATCCGGGGCTGCTCGCGACCGATGTCGGCCCGGTGATCGACGCCGAGGCCAAGGCGACGCTCGATGCCCATATCGCGCGGATGGAACGGGAAGCGCGGATCATCCACCGCTGTCCGCTGCCGCCGGAGGCGGAGCACGGCACCTTCGTCGCCCCGACCGCGGTCGAGGTCGATTCGATCGAGCGGGTGGGGGGCGAGGTGTTCGGCCCCATCCTCCACGTCGTCCGCTACGAGCGCGACCGGCTGGAGCAGGTGGTCGATGCGATCAACGCGACCGGCTACGGCTTGACGCTCGGCATCCACAGCCGCATCGACGACACCGCGCGCCGGGTGATCGCCCGGGCGCGGGTCGGCAACGTCTACGTCAACCGCAACATGGTGGGGTCGGTGGTGGGCGTGCAGCCCTTCGGCGGCGAGGGGCTGTCGGGGACCGGCCCGAAGACCGGTGGCCCCAACACCCTGCTGCGCTACGCGGTCGAGCGCACCGTCACCGTCAACACCGCCGCCATCGGCGGCAACGCCGCCCTGCTGTCGCAGAGCGACGAGAGTGGCTGAGCGACGGTCAGGCTGCCTTTGCCATCTCCAGCCGGTCCATGGCGATACGATCGGCGACCGTCGTCGTGTCGATGCCTTCGCGGTCGGCCTCGCGGAAGATGCGGGTGAGGGTGAGGCCGATGCCTTCCACGCGGCCCTGCAGCCGCTCCTGGTCGAAATCGCCGGGATAGACGACTTCTTCCGCGACCTTCATCAGGCCGCCGGCGCTGATCACGTAGTCGGGCGCGTAGAGGATGCCGCGCTTCACCAGCTCCATGCCGAGCTCTCGGCGCGCGAGTTGGTTGTTGGCGGAGCCGGCGACGATCGACGCGCTGAGTGCGGGAATGGTCTCGTCCGTCAGGACGTCACCCATCGCGCAGGGGGCGAAGACGTCGGCGTCGGCGGAATAAATGGCATCCGGCGCGACGATCTCGGCCCGGAACTGGGCAGCGACCTTCGCTGCGACCTCCGGATCCTTGTCGGCGACGATCAGCTCGGCCCCCGCGTCGTGCAGATAGCGGCAGAGCTTGTGACCGACATGGCCGAGCCCCTGCACGGCCACGCTGAGCCCGGCCATGGAAGACAGCTCCAGCTTATGACGCACGGCGGCGCGGATGCCGCAATAGACGCCCCAGGCCGCAAGCGGGGTGGGATCGCCGCCGCGGCGGGGCCGGCCGGTGACGTAGCGGGTACGCCGGGAGATGGTTTCGACGTCATCGGGCCATATCCCGACTTCCTCGGCCGTGATGTAGCGGCCTTCGAGGCCCTGGACGAAGTCGCCGAAGGCCTCCATCAACGCTTCGGTCTTGTCCTTGTGCGGATCGCCGATGATGACGGCCTTGCCGCCACCCAGTGGCAGCCGGGCGATGGCGGCCTTGTAGGTCATGCTGCGGGCCAGCCGCAGGACGTCCGAGAGGGCGGCGTCCCGGTCGGCGTAGGGCCACATGCGGCAGCCGCCGATGGCCGGGCCGAGGGTGGTGTCATGGATGGCTATGAAGGCTTTGAGGCCCGATTCCGGGTCTTCGCCGTAGACGACTTCCTCGTATCCTTCGATCCGCGTACGTTCGATCTGCACTCGTGGTCTCCGTTAAACCGGCGCCGCGCGGGACGCATCGGCCTATGCGAACAATCGCGCTCTATGTTGGTTGGCGCTCTGCTACCTTCAAAGGCAATAAGCCTAATTTGTAAACATTCGCTAACGTCGTGGGCGATATCGCGGTTGCGCCGGACTGCCGGTGCCCCGCCGCCGACGCGAAAGGAGGAAGGGTCGTGTACGATCTGGTCGTCAAGAACGCGCTGATCTGTGACGGTTCGGGGACTCCGGCCCGGCCCGGCGCGGTAGCGGTCGCCGACGGACGCATCGTCGCGGTGGACGGCGATGTCGGGCCGGCGCGCGAGACTGTGGATGCCGGCGGACTGGTCCTGGCGCCGGGCATCATCGACAGCCATACACATTACGATGCCCAGATCACCTGGGATCCGATGGTCGACCCGTCGCCGGCGCTCGGCGTCACCAGCGTGGTGATCGGCTGCTGCGGCTTCACCATCGCACCTTGCAAGCCCGGGGATCGGGACCGCACCCTCCGTAATCTCACCCATGTCGAGGGCATGTCGCTGGACGCGCTCCGCGCCGGCGTGCGGTGGGATTTCGAGACCTATCCCGAATACCTGGCGATGCTCGAACGGCGGGGTGTCGGCCCCAATATCGCCGCCTTCATCGGTCATTCGTCGATCCGCACCTGGGTGATGGGCGACGACGCCTCCGAGCGTGCGGCGACCGACGCCGAGATCGCCGCGATGGCCGACATTGTTCGCGACGGCATGCGGAACGGAGCGCTGGGGTTCTCGACCTCGACCTTCGAGGGGCATAACGGCGAGAACGGCGTGCCGATGCCGTCCCAGCTTGCTGACGAACGGGAACTCAGGGCCCTGACCCGTGCGATGGGCGAATCGGGGCGCGGCATCTTCATGCTGACCAAGGGGAGCCGCACCGATATCGCCTTCCTCGAATCGCTTGCGGCCGACAGCGGTCGGCCGGTGATGGTGGCGGCGCTGCTTCACAACAACATCCAGCCCAAGCGCGTGTTCGAGGAACTTGCGAACATCGGCGCGGCCCGGCAGAGGGGGCGGGAGGTTTATGGCCAGGTGAGCTGCTGTCCGCTCACCATGGAGTTCACCCTGAAGAGCCCGTACCTGATGGAAAGCCTGCCGGGATGGAAGCCGGCGATGGCCGCGCATGACCCGGAGGCTCTCAAGCGGGTCTATGCGGATCCGTCGTTCCGCGCCGGCGTGAAGGACGACCTCGACAATCCGGGCGGCAAGGTGCGCGTGTTCAACGGCGACTGGGACAAGATTACCGTCGTCGAGACCGCCAATCCGGCTTCGCGGGGGGCCGAGGGCCGCTCGGTCGCCGCTTTGGCGCGGGAAGCCGGCAAGCACCCGCTCGACTGGTTCCTCGACTTCGGCCTTGAGGAAAATCTGGAGACGATGTTCACCTCGCTCCTTCTCAACTCGGACGAGGAAGCGGTCGGGCGCATGCTGAACGACCGCAACACCAGTATCGCGCTGTCGGACGCCGGCGCTCATCTCACCTTCTTCTGCGATGCCGGGTTCGGGTTGCACTTGCTCGGACATTGGGTGCGCGACGTCGGCGCGCTCTCGCTGGAACAGGCCGTCCACGAGCTGACCCGCGCGCCGGCCGACATCTACCGGATCGCCGACCGCGGCCGGATCGCGCCCGGCGCCTGGGCCGACATGATCCTGTTCGACCCGGCGACCATCGGCCGCAAGCCCTCGCGCCGGGTGTTCGACCTCCCGGCCGGGGCGCCGCGTCTGACCGCGGACCCGGTGGGCCTTCACGGCGTGTGGGTGAATGGGCATCGCGTCGCCGACGAGACCGGCGTCATCGCCGGGGACGACCGGCCGGGTCGTGTGATCCGCGACTTCGCGGCCTGAACCGCGGGTCCTGGAAACGTCTGAGCCCCGCCGGCCGGTGCCGTGCGGGGCTCAACTCTCTCCAAGCTCGACATCACGCCGAGCATTTCAGTCGTTCGACTGCGAATAGCGGCCGCTATGCGGCGTCCTGCGCGGGAGGTGTCATTTTCGTAGCCTCCTTTCGCCGATTTGAGGCGGCGGCCGGTCCCTTTCTCGGGCGAGCGAGCCATCGCCGGCACGGCACCTCACAAGTGAAATTGGTGCGACGCGCAGTGCGGTCAAGCGCCGCAACGTCATTGCGAGACGAAGGCGCAGCAGTCCAGAGCCGGGCATCTGGATCGCCGCGTCGCTACGCTCCTCGCGATGACGATGCCCCACAAAGAACCGTGTCATGCTCGCCCTCGACGCCAGCATCTCTAGGGGTGCCGTGGCGGCGGCAGACCCTCGCGCCGAGCGCTCCCCTTCTCCTCGCCGGAGGAGAAGGGGCGGGGGGATGAGGAGGGACCGGCGGAACGACCGGGCGCCAATGTCGCTCGACCTCTGCGGCCGAAGACCCACCGCCCCTCACCCCTCCCCCAAGGGCGGAGGGGGACTGAAACGTCGGTGCAGGCGCGGGCTGATCAGGTGCGCGTCAGATCGTGCCGTCCGGCCTCAGCCGCCGCCGGTGCCGCTGATCCCGTAGTCGAAGGCCCAGTTCAGCCCTTCGGCGGTGCCGCCGGCTGGGCGGTATTCGCAGCCGATCCAGCCCTGGTAGCCCAGGTTGTCGATCACGTTGAACAGGTAGGGGTAGTTGATCTCGCCGTTGTCCGGCTCGTGCCGGCCGGGATTTCCGGCGATCTGGATGTGGCGGATGATGTCCATGTTGGCGGTCAGCGTCTCCGCCAGATCGCCGTCCATGATCTGGACGTGGTAGAGGTCGCACTGCAGGAACAGGTTCGGGCTACCGACCTCGGCGATGATCGCCCGCGCCTGATCCGTGTGATCCAGGAAATAGCCGGGTATGTCGCGGCGCGAGTTGATCGGCTCGATCAGGATGCGCACGCCCTCCTCAGCACCGGCGGCGGCGGCGAAGCGCAGGTTCTCGATATAGGTCTCGCGCGCCGCCGCGCGGTCGGCGTCGGGGGGCAGGGTGCCGGCGAGGACATGGATCTGCCCGCAGTTCAGCGCCTTCGCGTAGTCGAGTGCGCGTCCCACCCCTTCCTCGAACTCGGCCCTGCGGCCGGGCATCGCGGCAAGCCCGCGGTCACCGTCGCCCCAACGCCCCGGCGGGGTGTTGAACAGGACGACCTTGAGCCCGTTGTGGAACACACGCTCGGCCAGTTCGCCCGCCCGGAATTCGTAGGGGAACAGGAATTCGACGGCGCCGAATCCGCAATTCGCCGCCAGACGGAACCGTGACAGGAAGTCCGTCTCGGTGAACAGCATGGAGAGATTGGCGGCGAATTTGGGCATCGGTCGCCCCTCAGCCCTTCGGCAAAGCGGTCTCGACCAGCCGCGAGAAGTAGCTCGCGCCGATCGGCATGATGTCGTCGTTGAAGTCGTAATGGGGATTGTGCAGATGGTGGCAGCCCTCCCCCTCGCCGTTGCCGATCCAGGCATAGGCGCCGGGCTTCACCTGCAGGAAGAACGAGAAGTCCTCCGATCCCATCACAGCCGGCTGCTCGCACAGCACTTGAGCGTCGCCGGCAACGTCCGTGGCCACCGACTGAGCGAAGGCGGCGGATTCGGCGTGATTGATCGTCGGCGGATAGCCCTCGGAATAGTTCAGCGTCGCCGAAACGCCATAAGCCGCCGCCACGCCGTCCAAAACCTCGCGCATCCGCCGTTTGGTCAGCGCGCCGATCTCCGGTTCGAAATACCGGACGGTTCCGCCCAACTTGACCGTGTCGGGAATCACGTTGAACGCGTCGCCGCCATGGAACTGCGTGACAGAGATCACCAGCGTTTTCACAGGGTCGAGATTCCGCGACGCGATCGTCTGCAGGGCCATCACCATCGCCGAGGCCGCGACGACGGGGTCGGCGGTGCTCTGCGGCATTGCGCCATGTCCGCCGCGGCCCTGGACGATCACCTCGAACGAATCGGCGGCCGCCATGATCGGTCCCGCCCCGATGGCGATCTTTCCCGCGGGGAGACCCGGCATGTTGTGAACGCCGTAGATGAAGTCCACCGGATAACGGTCGAACAATCCGTCTTCGATCATCGCGCGCGCCCCCGCCGCCCCTTCCTCGGCCGGCTGGAACACGAACACGGTGGTACCCTTGAAGTTCCGATTCTCGGCCAGATAACGGGCGGCACCCAACAGCATGGCGGTGTGCCCGTCATGACCGCAGGCATGCATCACGCCGTCATGGACCGATTTGTACGGCTTGTCGCTGATCTCGTGCAGCGGCAGCGCGTCCATGTCGGCGCGCAGGCCGATCCGCGGTCCGTCGCCGTTCCGCAGAACGCCGACGACACCGGTCTTGCCGATCCCCTCCTCGACCTCGTCGAAACCGAATTCGCGCAACATTGCCGCAACCTTCGCCGCGGTCCGATTCTCCTGATAGGCCAATTCGGGATGGCGGTGGATATCGCGACGCCACTCCGCCATGTCCGGCTGGTAGGCGGCGATGCGGTTGATGATCGGCATGTCGAGCCTTCGTATGAGTCGGGCCGTTTAGTGCAGAGCGGCACAATAGCATCCTGTCCGCTGAATCGTCACCGGGCTTGTTGTTCGCCTGCCGCTACCGCCATAGCATTTCTGCCATGTTCGTATGGCTGACGGCGCAGGGCGGCTATTTTCTGTTGTGGTTGAGTTTCGGCCTCGGCCATTCGCTGCTTGCGGGCGACCGGTCGCCGTTGCGGGTGGTGGGGCGCTGGCAGCGGCTGTCGTACAACCTTCTGGCGGCCGTTCATTTGGTTGTGGTGATCGTCGGCGGCCACCTGTTGCTGGATACCCGCGCGTTCGTGTGGTCGCCCGTTATGCTGTGGGTGCGAACGGCAGCGGTGGGGATCGGCCTCCTGGTGCTGATTCTTTCCCTTCGGCAATACGACCTGCGCCGCTTCGCGGGCTTCAGGCAGATCGGCGACAGGGACGGGGAGGCCGAGACGCCGGAGCCGCTCCATATCAGCGGCCTCAACCGTTATGTACGGCATCCGCTCTATGTCGGCAGCATTCTGTTGCTGCTGGGAATCGCGGATAGCGAGTTCGGTCTTGCCACTGCGCTATGGGCGAGCGTTTATTTTATAGTCGGTAGCCGCGTCGAGGAACGGCGTCTGGTCGCGATGTATGGGGCCGACTACGAGCGGTATCGACGGAAGACGCCGGCATTCATTCCGAGATTGGTGCGGCGCAGAGTAGGGTATCGTTAAGCATCGCGTGGTCTAGTCTAGTTGGGTATTCTCGGAGCAATCCAATCCGTCCGGGGCGTTCGAGCGCGTCGACGGTGAAGCGACTGCCCGGCATGCGGGTGGTCCCGCACGTCGGCTGGTCCCTTGTCTTGGAGGCGCGCACCGCGCATGGCGATCCTGGTGGTCGATGATCTTCCCGGTAACCGGATGCTGTTGAAGCATGTCCTCGAAGCCTCCGGCTTCGAGGACATCGTGCTCGCCGATTCGGCGACGGAAGCATTCGATGTGCTCGGTTTGTCAGACGACCAAACCGAGGAAGGCCGGGACGACGTCCAGCTGATCTTGATGGATATCATGATGCCGGGCATCGACGGCGTCGAAGCCTGCCGGAAGATCAAGACGTCCGAGCGTCATCGCGATACGCCGGTCATCATGGTGACGGCGCTGAACGAGGTCGAGCCGCTCGAAAACGCTTTCCAGGCCGGCGCCACCGACTACATCCCGAAGCCGATCAACAAGGTCGAGCTCAATGCGCGCGTCCATTCCGCCCTCGCCTTGAAGAAGGAGATGGAGGCCAGGAAGAAGCGCGAGCAGGAACTGCTGGAGATCACGCGGCTTCTCAAGGACACGAACCAGCGGCTGCGTCACCTGACGACGCTGGATGGCCTGACCGGCATCCCCAATCGCCGCAGGGCGATGGAATATCTCGACCAGGAATGGCGCCGGAGCCTCCGCGAAAACGCCAGCCTGTCGGTGGCGATGATCGATGTCGATTACTTCAAAGCCTATAACGACACCTATGGCCATCAGGCTGGCGACGACTGTCTGTGGATGATTGCCAACTGCCTGAAACGCAGCCTCAATCGTCCGGCGGACCTCGTGGCCCGCTACGGCGGCGAGGAATTCATCGCGGTTCTGCCGCGCACGCCGATCGACGGCGGTCTGGTCGTCACGGAAGCGATGCGGGCGAGCGTTGCGGAAGCCAACGTCCCGCATGAAGCCTCGGCCCATAGCGATCATGTGACCATCAGCATTGGATTGGCTTCCGTCGTGCCCGGACCCAAGCTCACCTCTTCGGACCTCATCGCCGCTGCGGACCGCGCCCTTTACGATGCCAAGGACAAGGGGCGGGACCAGATCGTATGCTCGGCCTGGCCCGAGGATCCTACGGCCGCCGCTCCGCTCCACCGGGTATCACAGGAAGCCGCTGAGCGGGGAAGGCCGTGAACGGAGGGCCGGCAGCGCGGCTCTCGCCGAACAGGGACGCAACGGGGATGGCCGGCTGATGGCGCGAGGGGAAGAAGTGTCGTCCGCCGCCGACACCGTACGCACCGAACGGGACAGATTCGTCGCCTTCGCCTTCGCGGCGGCCGATATCGTTCTCGAACTCTATCCCGACGGATGCATCCGCTTCGCCGCCGGTGCGACCTCGGCGCTCGCCCCGCCGAAGGGCGGGAAGTTCGAAGGCCTTACTTTCGAAAGTCTGGTGGTCGAAGAAGACCGCGGCGTCGCCCGCCGCATTCTCGCCGAGGCTGGGCAGCACCGAATGGATCCGGTGATCCTCACAATGTCCGGCGCGGGCGGTCGTCCGTTGCGTTGCGTGATGTCGGGCTATCGCATCGCCGATTTCGGCAATCACTTCTTCATTTCGCTCAGCGTAGTGCGCGCGAACGCCGCTGCGACGCAGGCCGCGAGCAATATCAAGCGTGACGAGGAGAGCGGCCTCGCCGACGCCGACAGCTTCAGCGAACTCGCCGCGGAGGTCCTGAAGGCCGGACGCGAAGGCGGCGGCAGTTCCGAGCTCACATTCCTGACCCTGCCGGATTTCGAGGCGTTCCGGGGACGGGTCGGCGAGGATGTGCGGCGGCGTCTCGCTCAGCAGATCGGCGAGCAGCTCCGCGCCAAGGCCGTCGACGGAATGACCGCCGGGCGGCTCGGCGACGGCCGTTACGGCTTCGTTCATCGGGCCGGCCTCGACCTTGCCGGTCTCGAAGAAGAAATCGCCGAAACCACCCGTGCCCTCGACCCCGAGAAGCGGGGGATGGCGGTCTCCGCTTCGACCCTGGACCTCGCATCCGGGTCGCTGGACGAGGACGGTGCTATCCGCGCGCTCACCTATACGATCAAGAAGTACATGACCTCGCGCGACGGCACGCTGTCGGTGCAGAGCCTCAGCGACAGCTATGAGGGCATGCTGAACGACGCCGTCGAGCGCATCGCCAATTTCCGCGAAATGGTGGGGTCCCGGGCGTTCAGGGTCGCATTCCAGCCGATCGTCAGTCTGGAGACGGGCGCCGTCCATCACTACGAGGCGCTGGCCCGCTTTGCCGACGATGTCGATTCGCCTTTCGAGACCATCGCCTTCGCGGAAGAGACGGGCATGATCGGCGAATTCGATCTGATGATGTGTCAGCGGGTTCTGGAGATCCTGGGTGAATTGGGACCCGACGATGCACCCGAGGTGGCTGTCAACCTGTCCGGCCGGTCGCTCAGCAGCACAGTGTTCATGGATGCGCTGGAGGCCGTCCTCGAACGCAATCCGGCACTGCGGTCGCGTTTGCTGTTCGAGGTGACGGAATCCGCTGAGATCGCCGATCTTTCCGACAGCAATGCGGCCATCCAGCGTCTTCGCAGGAGTGGGCACGAAGTCTGCCTCGACGATTTCGGGGCCGGCGCGGCCGCATTCAGTTACCTACGCGAACTGACGGTCGATTATGTGAAGATAGACGGCGCCTACGTCCGCGACGCTCTCGATGACAAGCAGATCCGGGCGTTTCTCAAGGCGATGAACGGCCTGTGCCGCGACCTCGGCATCGAGACCGTGGCGGAATGGGTCGAGAACGAGGCTACGGCGTCGTTCCTGATGTCGCAGGGCGTTCAGTTCGGGCAAGGCTACTATTTCGGCCGGCCCGTGTTCGACCTCGCTCCGGCGCGCAAACCGGCGCCGGAGAGTGCGCCGCCTCAGCCGAAGAAGGCCAAATCCAAAGCCAAGCCCAAACCGGAAACGACCACGCCGCCAGCACCATCGTCCGTGCGCCGTCGCGGGTTCCGCGAAACCTGGGGCTGAAGCACTACTTCCGCGTATCTCTGCGTTGCCGGGCGGGCCCGCTGCGCATCAATTTGCCGCTGGTAAAGGCAATCGACGGTTTTTTGTGCATCGCAAAAACCCGGATGACACGGGAAAGGGCAGCGGGTTACAGTTCCTGATCGTCGATCGGGCTCGTACACCCGAATAAGGGCGACGGGCCCCATTGGGTGGAGATGGGGACGATGAGGACATTGACGCGTTTTGGTCGCGTATTGGCTGGGATGGGAGCACCTCTTCTGTTGGGGGGAGCGGCTCTGGCCGATACTTCGGACGTCGTCGGCTACAACAGGGTTCTGGTCGAGAAGGCCGGTGCTCATTGCGTGGACGACCCGCACTGCTTCAACCGCTATCCCCCGGCCATCGAGCCGGTGGCCCATGCAAAGCCGGGCGATCTGATCACCTTCGAGACCCGGGATGCGCTCGATAGCGATCTCAATCTGACCTCGACGCCGGACGATCTCGCGGCGATCGACCTCAACCTCGTCCATCCGATGACGGGGCCGGTCTATGTCGAAGGGGCGAAGCGGGGCGACGCGGTCGCCATTACCTTCATCACCATCGTCCCCGACGACTACGGCTACACGACCATCGTTCCGGGGTTCGGTTTCCTTCGCGACAAGTTTCCGGAGCCCTATGTCGCCAACTGGCGGCTGAATTCCGCCTATGCGGTGTCGGAACAGCTTCCCGGCATCAAAGTGCCGATGAATGCCTTCACCGGCTCGATCGGGACCATGCCGGGCGAGCCCGAAATCCAGGCGTGGAAGAAGCGCGAGGCCGATCTGGCCGCTGCCGGCGGTGTCGCCCTGCAACCGCAGCCGATCGGGGCGCTTCCGAAGGCCGTCTGCGGGCCCGAGGGCAGCCACAAGGACGACTGCCTCAGGACCATCCCGCCGCGTGAGAACGGCGGCAACATCGACGTGAAGCAGATGCAGGTCGGAACGACCCTGCTGCTTCCCTGCTTCGTCGACGGCTGCGGGTTGTTCATCGGCGACGTTCATTACGCCCAGGGCGATGGCGAGGTCTCGGGCACGGCGATCGAGATGGGCGCCACGGTCACGGTGATGACCGAAATCCGCGAGGGCGCCGGAGCCTTCATCAAAGGGGTCCAGATCGAGGGCGGGCCGCAGCTCAAGAACATGGCACCGTCCGAGTTCTACGCCACCACAGGCTTCCCGAAGAAGGAATCGGGCGACCTTCCGATCTACATGACCTATCTGGATTCGGAGAAGATCGCACCGCTCGAGAACCTGTCGGAGGACCTGACGCTGGCGGCGCGGAACGCGCTTCTGGAGATGCTCGACTATCTGGTCCGCGAGCACGGGCTGACGCGGGAACAGGCCTATGTGCTGTCCAGCGTCGCGGTCGATCTTCGTGTCGGCCAGGTGGTCGACGTCCCGAACTATGTCATGACCGCGGTCCTCGACCTCGGCGTGTTCGAGTAGGCGCGACGGAGTTCAGGCGAGGAGGGCGGCTGATGCCGCCTCCTCGTCGCCGATCATGACGATGATGCTCGATCGACGCGGATTCCTGGGCGGGGCTGCCGCGCTGGCTGCGTTCACGCTATGCACCGCCCATACGCCTTACCGGCAATGGCAGGTCTACCGGCAAAGGCATCTGCTGATCCTGACCAGCCGCGAGGACGAGCCCTCCTATCCGATCGGACAGGCGATCGCCGACTTTCTCGTCGAAACCCTGCCCGAGAGCGCCGCGCGCGTGACCCGGGCCCCCACCATCGAACGGTTCGCGAGCCTGATCTCGACCGGCCAGCTCGACGTCGGCGTGTTGTCACGCGCACTCGCGGCGGCGCTTCTCAAGGGCGAACCGCCCTTCACCGCTTTCGGCCCGACCGACATTCGAACCCTGATGCCGATGGATGGCCATTTGCTCATCTGCCGCGGTGATTTTCCTGACCGTCATGCCTATGTCCTGGCGGCGGCACTGTCCGACCGTGCCGCTCCATTCGTGGAAGGCGGCATCGCCGGCGCGGATCTGCCGGTCCCATGGCATGAGGGGGTGACGGCCTTTCGGGAAGGACACCCGCCGCCCGACACTGCCGTCGAGGCATCTTCCGGCGCCTCGGGCGGCCAATGATCCGTTGCTGGGTTTTCGTCCTCGTAGGGATGCTCGCCGTCCCTCGGTTCGCCGTCGCCCACGACGTTCTCAACGCTGCGGCGATGGAGGACTTCCTCGGACGGCTCGACAGTCATCGGGCGATCGCCGATGAGGCGGGCCGGGAAGGGCAGGCCGAGGCGTTCTTCCAACGCGGCATGGTCCTGAGCGAGTCGGTCGATCTCCTGAACCAGGACTACATGGTCCATGCCGGCAGTCACGGTACAGTCGCCGAAGTCTACTTACGTGAGCTCGCCGCCCGTGGCTTCACGCTGACACTGTCCCCCAAACTCGGGCGTTATCCGGTTCCCGTAGGGTCTTTGGAATGCTATCTCGCTCTCACCGGCGGTGGCGGCGATCATGCGGCGGAGGCGCTGCACGAAGTGATCACGGCGCGGTTCTACGACAGTTTCGTCGCGGATCCTTTTGCACCGCTTGCCGGCGACTGGACGTCTGTCCGTCGGGCGATCGCCGACGGCGAAAGATTTCTCGCCCGATTCCCCGCGCATCCCGATCTGGCCGAAATCCGTTTCGTCCTGGCGGTGAACTACGGACGCGCCGCCCTTTTGGCGCCGGACGAGGCCGAACGCAGTCGCTACCGCGAGGCGGCGGCGGCCGGCTTGGCCGACTATGCCGCGGCCTATCCGCAATCGATGCGCGCGGCTGCGGCGGAGGCCTTGATCGCGCGCCTTGATGCGGATTAAGGCGGCAGGTAGGAAACGCTTCGCACATTTGACGGCGACGCCGCCTATATTAGCTTCTACGGAACGTTTCGCGGCGTAAGGGAGCTCGCAATGAAGATCGGGATGAGCATAGTCGCCTTGGGGCTGGTCTGCGGCTCGCTGGCGCCCCTCGCTGCCGAGGAGACCGGGGCGGAGCAGGCGCCGGCGGATACCACCAAGTTCACGGTCCAGTATGACGGCCCCCCGGAGCTCCGCGTCCTTGACGTGGGCGACGAGGAGGTCATTTCCGGTCGGATCTCCGGCACCGCATCGTCGACGACGAGTCCGGTGCTCGCCGGAGCGACGGTCGACTGCCCGTTCGTCGGCCGGGCCTATGAGGGGCGCAGCTTCTCCTGCGGCTTCACGACCATCGAGGACATGCAGGGCATGTGCGTCTTCACCGATGCCGATGGCGACCAGGCGGTTGCCGACTGGACCTGCTCGACCGCGGCGACGATGACTTCCGACGCGCGTTGCGAGGGCAAGGCCACCTGGATCAGCGGCACCGGCAAATACGCTGGCGTGACCGGAGCCTTCAAGATGCACTCCGAGCTGTTCCGGAACAAAAAGGAAGACGGCAACGCCGTCTGGAGCGGCTCGATGGAGCTGCCGATGATGATGCTGGGACTGGAGTCCTAGCGCGCGACTGCTCCGTACCGAAACGGCGTGAGAAGTCCCTTACGCCTTCGGACCACGTCGAGTTCACGGTTCAGAGCGTTGTGCACCCGATTGGAGGGCGCCCGGCGCGTTAAGCTGCTGATAACGACCAGCTATCATCGGTCAGGCGAGTCCGCCTGATCGATGGCTGCTCCAGGTCGGATCGACCCCAGGCCGTTTCGGCCTGGGCCTCGTCCTGTTACCAGAGGCTGCCGCTGTCCGATTTGGGCCGGACCTTGCCTTTGAGATAGCCCCAGCCCGTGCTGCAGAAACACGGTTCTCCGGCCTGGGCGCCGGCTTCGACGGGGCATTGGGCCTCGCGGTGATAGCAGACCAGGTCTCTGGACGGCGCCCCGGCACCGCTGAGAATGTCGGAGAGCGTCCCCGACTGGCCGGGCTGGGAATTGTTGCATCCGCCGAGCGCTGCCGCCAGCGTCAGGCCCGCCACAATCGTCATCAGCCGTCGCGCGTTCATTTCTCGATCCCATCGTCTCGCCGTCCCGGACCGGGGCGCGCGGAAAATAGAAACGGCCGATACGGATTTACCGGTATCGGCCGTTCGTGACTGGTCGGAGTGAGTGGATTCGAACCACCGGCCCCCGCCTCCCGAAGACGGTGCTCTACCAGGCTGAGCTACACTCCGTCCCGATGTCGCATGGCGGATCTGAGTTCGGGCCGCCACGGAGCGCTCCTTATAACGTCGGCGAACCGGCCCTGCAACAATCGCGCGGGGTGACGTGAACGCGTGTTACGGCGGTGTGGTTCCGGTTTGTCGCATGCCATCGGTTCGCCCATAATCCGGGCCGCTGGAGGGCGATCGCCTCAGCGTCGGAACAAGAGGCGATCTCTACTCCTTGGGTCAGAGCGTAAGACTGTGGGGAGGCAGGCATGGCTGCGAACGGAATTGGAATGGCAGTACGCCGTAAGGAGGACAAGCGCTTCCTGACCGGGCATGGCCGCTATGTGGACGACGTCAACCGGGCCGGCCAGCTCTACGCCTTCTTCGTCCGTTCGCCACACGCCCATGCCCGCATAAAGGGTATCGACGTCGCGGAAGCCGCGGCGGTGCCGGGCGTGGTCGCCATCTACACCGGCAAGGATCAGGAGTCCGATGGCGTCGGCAGCCTGCCGACCATGCTCAAGCTCGACAGCATCGATGGCAAGCCGATGGCGGCGCCGCCGCGATTCCCGCTGACCCGAGACGTCGCCCGCCATGTCGGCGACGCAGTGGCGGTGGTGATCGCCGAGACCCGAGCCGCCGCTCGCGATGCGTCGGAGCTGGTGGCGGTGGACTACGAACCTCTGGACGCATCGGTGGTTTCGGCCACGACCACCAATCCGGACGCGCCGCGCATCTGGCCCGAGCATGCGTCGAACAACGTCTGCTACGTCTTCCAGGCCGGCGACGCGGACGCGACGGACAAGGCTTTCGCCGCGGCCGATCACGTGACGCGGATCGAACTGATCAACAGCCGCGTCGTTTCCAATCCGATGGAGCCGCGGGCGGCGCTCGCCGAGTACGACGAAGGCGACGAGAAGCTCACTCTCTACACCACCAGCCAGAATCCCCACGTGGTCAAGTTCATGCTGACCCGCCATGTGCTGGGCCTGAACGACTACAATCTCCGCGTCATCTCCCCCGACGTCGGCGGCGGCTTCGGGATGAAGGCGGCGATCTTCCCCGAGGAGACGACGGTCGCCTGGGCGGCGCGGAAGCTGAAGCGGCCGGTGAAATGGACCGCCGACCGGTCGGAGAACTTCGTCGCCGACGCCCATGCCCGCGACCATGTCACGGTCTGCGAACTGGCGCTCTCCAAGGACGGCAAGTTCCTCGGCCAGCGCGTGCGGACGACGGCCAATCTCGGCGCCTATCTTTCGACCTTCGCGGTGGGCGTGCCGAGCATGGCCTCGGTGCCGCTGATGGCGGGGGTCTATTCGACCCCGGCGATCCACGTGCAGGTGACGACGGTCTTCACCAATACGACGCCGGTCGACGCCTATCGTGGCGCGGGCCGGCCGGAAGCGGCCTATGTGGTCGAGCGGCTGGTCGACAATGCGGCTCACGAACTCGGCCTCGACCCAGCCGAAATCCGGCGGCGGAACTTCATCACGCCGCAGCAGATGCCCTACAAGAGCCCGGTGGGCCCGGTCTACGACAGCGGCGACTTCGACCGGAACATGGAAGACGCGATTCGGATCGCCGACTATGACGGCTTCGAGGCGCGCCGGACCGAGTCGGCCAAGCGCGGTAAGCTCCGCGGCCGCGGCATGTCGACCTATATCGAGGCCTGCGGCCTGGGGCCGTCGCCGGGCGCGCTGGCCAAGGCGATGCTGCCGACCTACGAGATGGCCGAAATCCGCTTCCAGCCCAGCGGCAAGGTCACCGTGTTCGTCGGGACCCACAATCACGGCCATGGCCACGAGACGACGTTCTCGCAACTCGTCGCCGACCGGCTGGGGGTCGAATGGGACGATGTCGACGTGGTGTTCGGCGATACCGACCGCCAGGCTTTCGGCCGCGGCACCGTCGGCTCCCGCTCGCTGCCCGTCGGCGGCTCGGCGATCCTCAAGGCAGCCGACAAGGTGATCGAGAAGGGCCGCAAGGTGGCCGCGCATATCCTGGAGGCCGCGGTCGACGACATCGAATTCGCCGACGGCTCGTTCCGGGTCGCCGGCACCGACCGCAGCCTCACCATGCGCGAGGTGGTGGATGCTGCCTACATGCCGCGGAACTTCCCCTTCGAGGAGATCGATCCCGGCCTCGACGAAGGGGCGGCCTATGACCCGAAGGCGCCGACCTTCCCCAATGGCTGCCACATCTGCGAGGTCGAGATCGACCGCGACACCGGCGTCGTCGACCTTCTGTCCTATGTCGTGGTCGACGATTTCGGCCGCGTCATCAACCCGATGATCGTCGAGGGGCAGGTCCAGGGCGGCATCGCGCAAGGCGCGGGGCAGGCCCTGGTCGAGCAGGTCGTCTACGACGACGAGGGCCAGCTCCTCAGCGGCTCGTTCATGGATTACACCATGCCGCGCGCCGACAACCTGCCGGACATCCAGTTCTCGACCAACGAGGTCCTGTGCACGACCAATCCGCTGGGTGTCAAAGGCTGCGGCGAGGCGGGCGTGATCGGCGCCCTGCCGGCGGTGATGAACGGCGTCGTCGACGCCCTGCGCCCGCTCGGCGTCAGCCATTTCGACATGCCGGCGACGCCGAGTCGCCTATGGCAGGTGATCCGAGAGGCAGAAACCCGCGCGGCGTAGGGGGCGACTTCCCGCCGTCATGGCCCGGCTTGGCCGGGCCATCC
>PBKC01000028.1 GCA_002721365.1 Rhodospirillaceae bacterium
GCCCGGCAGTTCATTCTCTGCATCGAGCGGATTCGCGAGACCTCGCCCGACACCACGATCGAGATCCTGACGCCGGACTTCCAACGCAAGGACGGGGCGATCGAAGCCGTGGCCGAGGCCCGCCCCGACGTCTTCAACCACAACCTCGAAACGGTGCCGAGCCTCTACAAGCAGGTTCGCCGCGGCGCGCGCTACGACCGCTCGCTGCGCCTCTTGGAGCGAGTGAAGGAGGTCGACTCGTCGATCTTCACCAAGTCGGGGATCATGGTCGGGCTTGGCGAGACGCGGGACGAGGTGCTCCGCGTCATGGACGACATGCGCGCCCACGACATCGACTTCATGACCATCGGCCAGTACCTGCAGCCGACGCCGAAGCATCACGAGGTGATGCGCTTCGTGCCGCCGGAGGAGTTCCAGGCCTACGAGATGGAGGCGCTCGCGCGCGGCTTCCTGATGGTGTCGGCGTCGCCGCTCACCCGATCCTCCTACCACGCGGACGCCGACTTCGCGAAGTTGCGCGACGCCCGGGAAGCCAAGCTGGCGGCACACTGACGGCCTATGCCGGTTCATAGCGAGCAGCGGGTGCTTCCCTACAGCGCCACGCAGATGTACGACCTCGTGGCGACGATTGAGGACTACCCGAAATTCCTGCCGTGGTGCCTCGCCGCCCGCGTCGACCGGCGCAGCGAAACGCTGATGTTCGCGGAGCTGCTGATCGGGTTCAAGATGGTCCGGGAACGGTTCGGATCGCGCGTCGAGCTATCGCCCAAGACCGCGATCAGCGTCGAACCAACATACGGCCCGTTCAAACGAATGTCGAACCGCTGGCACTTCACGGACCGACCCGAAGGCGGCTGTGTGATCGACTTCCACGTCGACTTTCAATTCCAGTCGCGCCTGCTGCAGAAGATCATCGGCGCCCTGTTCGACGAAGCCGTCCGGCGCATGGTGCAGGCATTCGAGCAGCGGGCGAGGGAACTCTACGGAGAGCCCGAAGCCGCGCCTGATTCGTCCGCCAGCCGCTGAAGAAGCTGAAGCGCCATATGGGCGGCGGCGCAACGCACCTCGTCACGCCCGCCTGAAAAATTCTGCTCCTCGTGGATGACCGAGCCGTTGCGGCGCGCCGCCGCCAGATGGACCAGACCCACCGGCTTGTTCACGGTTGCGCCGCCGGGGCCGGCGATGCCGGTTACGGAAACCGCGAGGTCGGCGCTCGAATGTTCCAGCGCACCGGTCGCCATGGCATGCGCGACCTCTTTGCTGACGGCACCGACCGACATGAGAAGGTCGAGCGGGACTCCCAGCATCTCCATCTTGGCGTTGTTGGAGTAGGTGACGAAGCCGCGATCGAAGATCTCTGACGAACCGGCGATCGCCGTAAGACTCGCCGCCACCAGTCCGCCCGTGCAGGACTCGGCCGTCGTAACGGTCAACCCGTGGTCCCTGCACACTGCCAGGGTCGCCTGAGCACTCGCCACAAGTTCCGCATCGATCATCGGTCAACCAAGAATAGAAATCACCATCATCGCCCCGGTCAGGATAACCGCGGCGAAAATGGCCGCAAGGACATCGTCGATCATGGTCCCGAGACCGCCCTTGATCGTCCGGTCGGCCCAGGAGATCGGCCATGGCTTGGCCATGTCGAAGACCCTGAACGCGACGAACGCGGCCCCATACCACGCGAGCTCGCGCGGCACGACGGCGAGGACCAGAAGCTGCGCGACCACCTCATCTATGACGATCGCACCGGGATCTTCGATCCGAGCATGCCGGATGTAGCCGTTGGCGGCCCACCAGCCGATACAGAACAGGATCGCCGCTGCCGCCACGAGGCCCCACCAGCCCGTCCAACCGTCGATGACCCAGGCGAACGGCAGAGTTGCCAGCGACCCCCAGGTGCCCGGCGCCTTGGGCAGCAGTCCCGCACCGAAGAACGTAGCGACGAGTGTAACCAGGTGCCGAAAGGGCAGGGGAGACGGCATGTGTTCCTTCATCCCAGGATGACTGTCGCCACCGCCTGCCCGGCAATTCCTTCGCCGCGGCCGGTGAAGCCCAGCCGTTCCGTCGTCGTTGCCTTGATGCTCACGCGATCGCGTTCGATGCCAAGGAGACTCGCCACCGTTTCCCTCATCGCTTCCCGGTGCGGTCCGATCTTGGGACGTTCGCAGATCAATGTGACGTCGACATTGCCGATCCGTCCCCCTGCGGCCGAGATCAGGCCTACGGCGTGCGAGACGAAAGCGGCCGAGTCCGCGCCGCGCCATTGCGGCTCCGAGGGAGGGAAGTGACTGCCGATGTCGCCGGCACCAATGGCGCCCAGCAAGGCATCGACGATGGCGTGCAGGCCGACATCGGCATCGGAATGACCGACCAGGCCCGCGCCGTGTGGAACCGTGACACCGCACAGACGAACGCTGCTGCCGGGACCGAAACGGTGAACGTCGAACCCGGTCCCGACGCGCGTTTCGCCGGATTTCGCCAACAACCGTTCGGCGCGGTCGAGATCGTCGGCATTGGTGATCTTCATATTCTCCTCCGATGCCTGAATCAGAGCGACCGGCAGCCCCAACTCCTCCAGCAGAGCGGCGTCGTCGGTGACCTCTCTTTCCGCGAATGCCCGATGGGCATCGAGGACGGTCCGAAAGCGAAACCCTTGCGGCGTCTGCGCGCGCCATAGACCGGCCCGGGGGATCGTCTCCTCGATCACGCTGCCCGCGGCTTCCCGCTTCAGCGTATCCGTCACCGGAACGGCGGCGATGGCGCCTTCATGGGTTTCCAGGGCCTCGACCACCTGGTCGATCAGGGACCATGCAGGAAAAGGACGGGCGCCGTCGTGAATCAGGACATGCCGAGGATTATGGGAGACGAGGCTTTCCAGACCGAGCCGAACCGATTCCTGACGTGTGCGGCCGCCCGCGACCGGTTCCAGGATATCCAGCCCCGTCACGGCAGCGTCATAGTGCGACCGGTCGTCCGGATGAATGACACACCGGACGGCACCGATTTTTTGATGCGATGCAAAAACATCGATGCAGTGCGATAATACGGATCGACCGGCCAGCCGGGCGAATTGCTTCGGGAGAGGGGCGCCGAAACGAGTGCCTCGTCCGGCGGCAACGATCAATGCGACGCAGGTCAATTCGAACAGGCCCCCGTTTCATACCCGCCTGCGAAGAAGGCATACGGCATATTCGGCGCGCGATCATTGCTATGTCGCGCCTGCCGGCCTATATTTCGCCTAAATTTTGCGCAGCGGACAAATTCAGCGTGCCTAATGAGTCTGCATATCGGTGACATCACCTTGTCGGCCCCTGTTCTGCTGGCCCCCATGTCGGGGGTAACGGACATGCCTTTTCGCCGTCTGGTCAAGCGTTTCGGAGCAGGGCTCGTCTTTTCCGAGATGATCGCCAGCGAGGCGATGATCCGGACGACGCGCCGCAGCAACAAGATGGCGGTCCATTGCGCCGAGGAAGCGCCGATGGCGGTGCAGCTTGCGGGATGCGAGCCGGCGGTGATGGCGGAAGCGGCGAAGATCAATGTCGATCGCGGCGCGGCGCTGATCGATATCAACTTCGGCTGTCCGGTCAAGAAAGTGGTGAACGGGCATGCCGGTTCGGCGCTGATGCGTGACGAGGTCAAGGCGGCGCAAATCCTGGAGGCCACGGTCCGCGCCGTCCCCGTGCCCGTGACGCTGAAGATGCGGACCGGATGGGACGAGACCAACCGTAACGCCCCGCGTCTGGCGAGGATCGCGGAGGAATGCGGGATCCGGATGGTCACGGTCCACGGACGGACGCGCTCCCAGCTCTACAACGGTACCGCAGACTGGCCCTTCATCCGCCGGGTGAAGGAGGCCGTCTCCATCCCGGTCGTCGGCAACGGCGATGTCGAGACGATCGACGATGCCGCCCGTCTGCTCCGCGAGTCCGGCGCCGACGGTGTGATGGTGGGCCGTGGCTCCTACGGCCGCCCCTGGTTCCTTCAACAGATCATCCACTTCTTGAAGACGGGAGAGCGGCTGCCCGATCCCGAACTCCACGAGCGCCAGCAGATCCTCCTATCCCACTACGACGATATCCTGAGCCATCACGGGGAAGACGCGGGCGTCCGTATCGCCCGCAAGCATCTCACCTGGTACTGCAAGGACCTGGCGGGAGCCGAGGGGTTCAGGCAGATCGTCAACCGCATCGTCGACCCGAGAGCGGTGACGGCGACCATCAGGAATTTCTTCGACTCGGCAGGCGAAGCCGCCGCCGCGTGATCGCACCGGATTGCACCCCATGAACGATGACTTCCCGACATCCCTAGCCGTCGGACCGGCGGCAGTCCTGGCCGCCCTGCCCAGCGCGATCCTGACGATCGACGGCAACGGCACGGTCGAGACCGCCAATCCTGCGGCCGAACAGCTGTTCGGCCTCAGCGCGTCCCACATGCAGCGCCAGAAACTCCATGACCTGGTGCCGTTCGACTGCCCACTTCTCGCCCTCGTCAACCGGGTGCGCGAGCAGGGCAATACCGTGGCCGAATACGGCATGACGCTCGCCACGCCGCGTACGGAAGCGCGCCTGATCGACGTCCAGGCGGCACCGCTCGCCGACGACCGGGAGGCGGTCGTGGTGATGCTTCAGGAGCGGTCCGTCGCTCGCAAGATCGACCGGCAGCTCACTCATCGCGGCGCCGCGAGATCGGTCGCCGGCATGGCCGCCGTGCTCGCACACGAAATCAAGAATCCGCTGTCCGGCATTCGCGGCGCGGCTCAGCTCATCGGCCGCAGCTCCGACGGCGTCGATCGGGAGCTCATCACCCTGATCAGCGACGAGACCGACCGCATCCTCAAGCTGGTCGAGCGGGTGGAAAAGTTCTCCGATCCTCGGCCGCTGCAGCGGAGCGCGATCAATATCCACGACGTCCTGGAACACGTCCGCAAGCTGGCCGAAACGGGGGTCGCCAAGAACGTGAAGATCCGCGAGGAGTACGACCCCTCGCTGCCGCCGGTCTACGGAAACCGCGACCAGTTGATTCAGGTTTTCCTCAACCTGATCAAGAACGCCGCCGAAGCCGCCCCCTCCGTCGGCGGCGAGATCGTCATCCGGTCCGCCTATCGGCACGGGCTCCGCATCGCGGTTTCGGGCAGCCGGAGTCGGCTCAGGCTGCCCGTGGTCGTCAGCGTTCAGGACAACGGTGACGGCATCTCGGAAGACTTGCGCCCCTATCTGTTCGAACCGTTCGTCACCACCAAATCCAAGGGAACGGGCCTCGGCCTCGCCCTGGTTGCGAAGATCGTCGAGGACCATGGCGGCATCGTCGAGGTGGAGAGCCAGCCGCGCCGAACGGTTTTCAGTGTTCTTCTTCCGGTGAGCCCTGGCACGAGTGAAAACGATGGATAGTACGATCCTGGTCGCCGACGACGACCGCGCCATCCGTACGGTTCTCGGCAAGGCGCTGGGCCAGCTCGGCCACAACGTCCGCCTGACCGGCAACGGTAAGACCCTTTGGCGGTGGATCTCCGACGGCGAAGGCGATCTCATCATCACCGACGTGCTGATGCCGGACGAAAACGGGCTCGACCTTCTGCCCCGGATCAAGCGAATCCGCCCCGACCTGCCGATCATCGTCATGAGTGCTCAGAGCACGCTGATGACCGCGGTGAAAGCGGCGGAGCGGGGCGCCTATGACTATCTCGCCAAGCCGTTCGATCTCGACGAACTGGTGAGCATGGTCCAGCGGGCGCTTACCACGCCCCGCGCCGACGCGGTAGTCGCGGCGACGCATAACGAAGACATCGAAGATCAGCTGCCCCTGATCGGCCGTTCGCCGGCGATGCAGGACGTTTACCGAGTCCTCGCGCGGCTGATGAACACCGATCTGACGGTGATGATCACCGGCGAATCAGGCACCGGCAAGGAACTGTTCGCGCGCGCCCTCCACAACTACGGCAAGCGGCGCAGCGGCCCGTTCGTCGCCATCAACATGGCGGCAATCCCCCGGGAACTGATCGAGAGCGAGCTGTTCGGGCACGAGAAGGGGGCGTTCACCGGCGCTACCGCGCGCTCGATCGGCCGTTTCGAGCAGGCCAACGGCGGTACGCTGTTTCTCGATGAAATCGGCGACATGCCGATGGAAGCCCAGACGCGCCTGCTGCGGGTCTTGCAGGAAAGCGAATACACAACGGTCGGCGGACGGACGCCGATCCGCACCGACGTCCGCATCATCGCGGCCACCCACCGGGACCTGCACCAGCACATCGAGAAGGGGCTGTTCCGAGAGGATCTCTACTATCGGCTGAACGTCGTGCCCCTGCGTCTTCCGCCGCTGCGCGAGCGGGCGGAAGACATTCCGCTGCTCGCCCGCCATTTCTTCGCCCAGGCCGCCGCCGAGGGGCTTCCCTCCAAGAGCCTGACCGTCGCCGCCCTTGATCGGCTGAAGAGCTATCGCTGGCCGGGCAACGTCCGTGAGCTCGAAAACCTCATTCGCCGGCTGGCCGTGCTCTATGCGGAAGATGTGATCGGCCTCGACGTCCTTGAGAACGAAATTGCCGATGCCCCGCCGGCCAGCGGCACGGCACAGCCCAGCGGCGGCAATGAAAGCCTGGGCGATTCGGTCAATCGGCATCTTCGCCAGTACTTCGCCGCCCATGCCGACGGGCTGCCGGCGTCCGGCCTCTACAACCGGGTGCTGCGGGAGGTCGAACGCCCGCTGATCATCCACGCCCTGACGGCGACGCGAGGCAACCAGATCAAGGCCGCCAAACTGCTCGGCTTGAACCGCAACACGTTGCGGAAGAAGATCCACGAACTCGACATCGACGTGGTTCGCGGAACCAAGTAGAGCTTTTCCGACCGGCCGCATGACGGTCGCCGGACAGGATATGGCCGATAAAGCCGATGACATGACCGCGGAAGCGGTCCCTTTGCGCGACTTCGGTGGCCGCGTGCGGCGCTGGATACAGGCGGGCGCTCTGCGCCGAAAGCTCGCGCTCGCCCTCACCATCGCCGCAACGCTGGCCGGGATAGCGACCTTCGCCGCGCTTTATGGCGGGCCGAAGCCGTTCGAGCCCGAGCCGCGGACGATCATCCTGCTGCTCAACATCGACCTGGTGCTGCTGCTGACGCTGGCAGCCGTTGTCGCGCGACGGTTGGTCGGCTTATGGAGCGAACGCCGGCAGGGATCGGCCGGATCACGTCTCCACATCCGCATGGTGGCGATGTTCAGCCTCGTCGCCGTGACGCCGGTGATCTTCGTCTCGGTCTTTTCGGTGATCTTCTTCAGCCTGGGCGTCCAGTCCTGGTTCAGCGACCGTGTCGCCACGGCGATCAACCATTCGGTTTCGGTGGCCGAGGCCTACCTCCGCGACCACCGCGATTTCATCCGTGGCGACGTGCTGTCCATGGCCAGCGCGATCGACCGGGTCGACCCGCGCAAGCTCGACGACCCGGCTGACTTCAACAAGGTCTTGGAAGACATCGCTGCCGAGCACATGATTTCCGAGGCGATCGTCTTTCGCGAGGACGGCAAGGTTCTCGCGAAGACGAAGCTGAGCTTCGTGCTCGAATTCGATCCGGTTGCATTCAACATGCTGCAACGGGCGTCGCGCGGCGAGGTCGTCGTGTTCACCAGCGACAACGAAGATCGGGTGCGGGCGCTCTCGCGCCTCAACAATTTCGTCGGCACGTTCCTCTATGTCGGGCGGTACGTCGATCCGCGCGTGCGGGCCGAGGTCGACAAGGTCAATGACGCGGCCAACGCATACCAGCGCCTGGAGAGCGAGCTTTCGAGCATCCAGATCACCTTCACGATGATCTACGTCACGGTGGCGCTGCTGCTGCTGTTCGCCGCCGTGTGGACCGGTCTGACCTTCGCCAACCGGCTGGCCCGCCCGATCAGTCATCTCGTTTCCGCCGCCGAGCGCGTGCGTCAGGGCGATCTGTCGGCGCGGGTGACCGAAGGCACCGACGATGACGAGATCGCATCGCTCAGCCGGGCCTTCAACCGAATGACCGATCAGCTCGGCACTCAACGGGCCGAGCTTGTCGAGGCGAATCGCCAACTCGACAACCGCCGCCGTTTTACTGAGGCGGTTCTGGGCGGGGTGGGGGCAGGGGTGCTCGGACTCGACCCGGAAGGGCGCATCTTCCTTCCCAATCGGTCTGCCCTGGAGCTGCTGGCAACGACTGCCGATGCGCTTATCGGCAAGCCGCTCATCGAGGCCGTACCGGAAATCGCCGAGCTGCTGGATGCTGCCGTCGAGCGGCCCGACCGGATGGCGCAAGGGCAGGTCACCGTGATCCGGCGGGGACGGGCGCGCGTCCTGCTGGTCCGTATCACCGTCGAGAACGACAGGGGCCATGTCGCGGGTTACGTCGTTACCTTCGACGACATCACCGATCTCGTGGCCGCCCAGCGCGTCGCGGCATGGACCGATGTCGCTCGGCGCATCGCCCATGAAATCAAGAATCCTTTGACTCCGATCCAGCTGTCGGCCGAGCGCCTGAAGCGGAAGTACAAGGACGAGATCACGACCGAGACCGAGGTCTTCACCAACTGCGTCGACACGATCGTTCGGCAGGTGGGGGACATCCGGCGGATGGTGGACGAGTTCTCGGCCTTCGCGCGCATGCCGGCCCCCGTTTTCGCCGAGGAAGACTTGGTCGGCCTGGTAGAACGTGCTGTCGATATGCAGGCGATGGCCCATTCGGACATCACCTTCGAGAAGGAGCTGCCGGACGGGCCTGCCCCTATCCACTGCGACGGCCGCCAGCTCGGCCAAGCACTCACCAACCTGCTGCAGAACGCGATCGACGCGATTCACGGCCGGGAAGGCTCCGACCTTCCGCCGGGTCGCATCGTCGTGCGGCTGATCGAGCAACCGGACCGCAGGATAATTGTTTTCGAAGACAACGGCCGGGGGCTACCGGTCGCTCAGCGGGAGCGCCTGACGGAGCCTTACGTCACGACCCGGAGTAAAGGAACCGGCCTCGGCCTTGCGATCGTGAAAAAGATAATGGAGGATCACCAGGGCTCGTTGGAGCTGGAGGATGGCCCTAGCGGGGGGGCGTGCGTTCGGTTGATTTTTCCCCGCGGCTCGACTTTCGGCGGCATTGCTACAAAAGACGGCAGCGAACCGGTAGTGTCCGCTTCAACGCATGGCTAACGATATTCTCATCGTCGATGACGAAGCCGACATCCGGTCGCTTGTGGCCGGGCTTCTGCATGACGAAGGATATACGACGCGCGAAGCGAAGGACGGCAAGAGCGCCCTTGCGGCGATCGAAAGCCGGCGCCCTGGACTCGTCATTCTCGATATCTGGTTGGAAGGCAGCGAACTCGACGGAATCGAGATCCTGAAGGTCATCAAGCGGGATCATCGCGACCTGCCGGTGGTGATGATCAGCGGCCATGGCAATATCGAAGTGGCGGTCAGCGCCATTCGCCTGGGGGCCTACGATTTCATCGAGAAGCCGTTCGAGGCCGACCGACTGCTTCTCGTCCTGCAGCGGGCCATCGAGGCCTCGCGCCTCAAGCGCGAGAACGAGGAATTGCGGTTGCGCGCCGGCGGCGATGTCCGGCTGACCGGCAAGTCCTCGGCGATTCAGGCGGTGCGCGCGGCGGTCGATCGGGTTTCGCCGACAGGAAGCCGGGTTCTGATCACCGGCCCGGCGGGATCCGGCAAGGAAGTCGTCGCGCGGCTGATCCACGCCCAGTCCCGACGCGCGTCCGGCCCGTTCATCGTCCTCAACGCCGCGGCCATGGCGCCGGATCGCGTGGAGTCGGAGCTGTTCGGAATGGAGACCGGGGCGACGGGCCCGCAGAGTCCCCGCAAGATAGGAACTTTCGAGCAGGCCCATGGCGGCACCTTGTTCCTGGACGAGGTCGCGGACATGCCGCTTGAAACCCAGGGGAAGATCCTGCGGGTCCTGCAGGACCAAGCCTTCCATCGGGTCGGCGGTCATATCCGGGTCGAGGTCGACGTCCGGGTCATCGCCGCGACCAGCCGCGACCTTCTGGGCGAAATCGCCGCCAAGCGCTTCCGCGAGGATCTCTTCTACCGACTGAATGTCGTCCCGATCCGCGTGCCGGCATTGCGGGAGCGTCGGGAAGACATCCCCTTGCTCGTCGAGCATTTCCTGGAGATCTCGTCCCGTGCCGCCGGACTGCCGCGGCGGCATCTGGCGCCGGACGCGATGGCGGTGCTGGAGACGGCGGACTGGCCGGGGAACGTTCGTCAGCTCCGCAATATCATCGACTGGATCCTGATCATGGCGACGGGCGACGGGGGAACGGAAGTCACGGCAGAGATGCTGCCCCCGGAGGTGGCCATGGGCGCGGCGGGTGCGGTGCACTACGAGAACGGCGCCGAAGTGATGTCACTACCGCTCCGCGAGGCGCGGGAGCTGTTCGAACGCCGTTATCTCCAGGCCCAGGTCAGCCGGTTTGGGGGCAACATTTCACGGACGGCGAGCTTTGTCGGCATGGAGCGCTCGGCGCTTCATCGGAAGCTCAAGTCGCTGGGGATCACCGGTGACGAACGTGTCTGATCTTCGTCTGCCTTCGCGCGGGGGCAAGAGCCTATGAAGGTGATCGTATGCGGCGCGGGCCAGGTCGGCTCGAACATCGCGCGGCATCTGTCCGAGGAAAACAACGACGTCACCGTGATCGACCACGACGCGGAGCGCATCCGCCGGGTCGGCGACACGCTCGACGTCCAGGCCATGCTGGGCTTCGCGTCTCACCCCGACATTCTGGAACAGGCGGGCGCGTCGGCGGCGGACATGGTGGTAGCGGTGACCGCGTCGGACGAGATCAACATGGTCGCCTGCCAGGTGTGCCACTCGCTGTTCAACGTCCCGACCAAGATCGCGCGCATCCGCCATCAGAGCTATCTGCAGCCGGTTTGGGCTGACCTGTTCAGCCGCGAGAACCTGCCGATCGACGTCATCATTTCGCCGGAGGTCGAGGTGGCACGCGCGGTTGCCCGGCGGCTGGAAGTGCCGGGCGCGCTCGACATGATCGGCTTCGCCGACGATACCGTCCGTCTGATCGCGGTCCGGCTGGCGGAGGACTGTCCGGTGGCCCACACGCCGCTTCGCCAGCTCACCGAACTGTTCCCCGATCTCAACATCACGGTCGTCTACATCATTCGCGCGGACCGTGGGATCTGCCCGACATCGCTCGATCAGATGCTGCCGGGGGACGAGGTCTACTTCATCGCCGATGCCGCCCATGTGGACCGCGCCATGGATGTCTTCGGCCAACGGGTACGGGAAGCACGCCGGCTCATCATCCTCGGCGGCGGCAATATCGGCTTCCTGCTCGCCCGTCAGCTCGAAACCCTCGGCAGCCATGTCGATCTGAAGCTGATCGAAGCCGACCGGACGCGGGCCGAATACGTGGCCGAGCACCTGAACCGGACGACGGTCATCAATGGCGACGCCCTCGATCGCGATATCCTGGAAGAGGCCAATATCGCCAGCGTCGAGACGGTGATCGCGGTCTCCAATAACGACGAGGTCAACATCCTGGCTTCGGTGATGGCCAAGCGCTATGGCTCGGGCCGCTCGATCGTTCTCATCAATACCGGCACCTACGCGCCGATCATGGCGCCGCTCGGCATCGACGCGGCCGTGAGCCCGCGGGAGATAACCGTCTCCAGCATTCTCCAGCATGTCCGACGCGGACGTATCCGCTCCGTCTACACCCTTCGTGAAGGCGACGCCGAGGTCATCGAGGCGGAAGCGATGGAGACATCCCCGCTGGTGGGCAAGCCGCTGCGCGACATCAACCTGCCGAACGGCATTCTGGTCGGTGCGGTGGTCAGGGGACGCGAGGTCCTGATCCCGCGAGGCAGCACGGTGGTCAAGGAGGGGGACCGCGTCATCATGTTCGCGGTCCATGGGATGGTGAAGAAGGTCGAGAAGATGTTCTCGGTCGCGCTCGGGTTCTTCTGATCGTCGCCGCTGGCGTCTGGAAGCGCCGGCTCGCCGGTGTTAGATAGACCCAACCGATTTCACTCACCGCCCGCGAGCCCAGGTCCGTGTCCCGCATCGCCTACGTCAATGGCCGATACCTGCCGATGAACGCCGCCACGGTCCATATCGAGGACCGGGCGCACCAGTTCGCCGACGGCGTTTACGAGGTCTGCGCCGTGGCCGGCGGCGCAATCGTCGATCTCGAGCCGCATCTCGTTCGCTTGGCGCGTTCGCTGGGCGAACTCCGGATTCCGGCACCGATGGACGAGCGGGCTCTCGTTCAGGTGATGCATGAAGTCGTGCGTCGAAACCGTGTCGGTGACGGCATTCTCTACATCCAGGTCAGCCGTGGCCGTGCACCGCGTAATCATGGATTTCCGAAGAATGCCGTTCCCTCCGTGGTGATGACAGCCAGGGGAGGGTGGAGCGGTGACGCACCGGGGCTCCGCGACTGCGTGAAGGTGGTGAGCTCGCCCGACATTCGCTGGGGGCGCTGCGACATCAAATCCGTCTCTCTGCTTCCCAACGTGCTCGCCAAGCAGGCGGCGTCCGAGGCCGGCGCCTTCGAGACCTGGCTGGTGGACGGTGACGGCTATGTCACCGAGGGCAGCTCGACCAACGCCTGGCTGGTGGACGGTCAAGGCAGACTGCACACGCGGGCGATCAGCCCTGCCATTCTGAGCGGCGTCACGCGACTCAAGCTTCTCGAATTGGCGCGAACCGAAGGTATGACGATCGTCGAAGAACCGTTCACGGTCGCCATGGCGCAGGCAGCACCGGAGGCGTTTCTGACCAGCACCAGCAATTTCGTCCTGCCGGTGCTGGAGATCGATGGGCATATGGTGGGGACAGGACAGGCAGGTCCGGTAACGCGGAAGCTCCAGGACATCTACAGGACGTACGTCCGCAGTCACGCCGAACCCGGCCGGTGAGTCTCGAACGACCGAAGGCCGTTCTTTTCGACTGGGACAACACCCTGGTCGATTGCTGGGGGGTCATTCACCGCGCCCTCGCGGACACCTTCATCGCAATGGGGCAGCGGCCTTGGACTTTCGAAGAAGCCAAAATTCGTGTCCGCCGGTCTCTCCGCGACAGCTTCCCGGAGCTGTTCGGCGAGCGATGGACCGAGGCGCGGGAAGTCTTTTATTCGAGCTACCACGCCAATCACCTGACGCATGTAGCGCCGCTGCCCGGCGCCGCCGAGTTGCTCGACGGCCTCCGGGAACACGGCGTCACGCTCGGCGTCGTCAGTAACAAGGACGGCAAGTATCTCCGCGCGGAAGCGGACCACCTCGGTTGGCGAAAGCATTTCGCGGCGGTCGTCGGCGCCACCGATGCGGCGGCTGACAAGCCCGCGGCCGCGCCGGTCGTGATGGCCCTCGCCGCCGCGAATATGGAGCCGGGCCCCGCAATCTGGTTCGTCGGCGACGCCGCCATCGATATGGAATGTGCCTACAATACGGGCTGCCGCGCGGTGCTTATCGGGCCGGGCGTCGACGTCGACGCGCTGCGACAGTTCCCGCCCCATGCCCGTTTCGATGACTGCACAGCGTTAAGGCATCTTGTGCATCGGTGGTGACAGCCTATTTTTCATGAGACGGTCATCGGGGTGATATGCTCCGGGGCGGGCAGCCTGTAATTGCAGGCGAGGGCAACGGGATAACCGTGCCAGGGGGCATAACGCTCCGAGAACTGAGGGGGAGCCGATGTCAGGCGAAAAGACACAGAACGTTCAGGATGTGTTCCTGAATCATGTTCGTAAGAACAAAGTCCCGGTAACGGTATTTCTGGTTAACGGAGTGAAGCTTCAGGGTGTGATCACCTGGTTCGACAATTTCTGCGTGCTCCTGCGTCGCGACGGTCAGTCGCAGCTCGTCTACAAGCATGCGATTTCGACGGTGATGCCCGCTGCACCCATTCAACTCTTTGAACCGGCCAAGGAAGACGCTTCGGAGCAATCTTGACGACGACCGCTAAAGGTGAACTGACACGGGAGAGAAGCTGGGTCCTGCACCCGGCCGTGAAAGGGGAGGAGTCCGAGGGACGCAGTCCCGAAGCACGGCTGGCGGAGGCGGTCGGCCTCGCAGAAGCCATCGACCTCGATGTCCTGCGGGCGGAGTGCATTCCCGTATCCCAGATCCGGCCCTCCACCTTGTTCGGCAAAGGGAAGGTGGAGACGTTAGCCGAAGACCTGACCGCCGCCGAGGTCGGTCTTGTGGTCGTCGATTCGGCCCTTACGCCGATCCAGCAGCGTAATCTGGAACGGGCGTGGAAGTGCAAGGTCATCGACCGCACGGGGCTGATCCTGGAGATCTTCGGCGACCGGGCACGAACCCGCGAGGGCCGGTTGCAGGTCGAGCTGGCGTCGCTCTCCTATCAGCGCAGCCGTCTTGTCCGATCGTGGACCCATCTGGAACGCCAGCGCGGCGGCCGCGGCTTCCTCGGCGGCCCCGGCGAAACCCAGATCGAAGCCGACCGCCGCCAGATCCGCGACCGTATCGCCCGTCTGCAGCGGGAATTGGAAACCGTGACCCGGACCCGCGGCCTTCATCGGGAGGCACGGCGTCGGGTGCCCTATCCGGTCGTGGCTCTGGTCGGTTACACGAACGCCGGCAAGTCCACGCTCTTCAACACCTTGACCGGCGCGTCGGTGATGGAAGCCGACCAACTGTTCGCGACGCTAGACCCGACCATGCGGGCGATTCGCCTGAAGTCCGGACGCACTGTAATCCTTTCCGATACCGTCGGGTTCATTTCCGATCTTCCGACCATGTTGGTCGCCGCCTTCCGCGCCACGCTGGAGGAGGTGACGTCGGCCGATGTGATCCTGCATGTCCGTGACGTCTCTCATCCCGACTCCGATATCCAGAAGCAGGACGTGCTGGCGGTTCTCCGCGAACTGGGCGTCGAGGAGCGGGCGCCGATGGTCGAGGTGCTGAACAAGATCGATTGTCTCGACGGGGAAGGGCGCCAACGGCTTTCGGCGCAAACCGAGCGGCAGGCCGATATGGTCGCGGTCTCGGCGCTGACAGGCGAGGGGATATCGGATGTTCTCGATGCCGTGGACAAGGTTCTCGACCGCGACCGGCAGATCATCGCCATCGACCTGCCCCTCACCGATGGAGCGGGCCTTGCCTGGATCTACAGGCATGGTGAGGTGGTGGATCGCAGCGACGACGATGTCTCCGCGCACCTTTCGGTAGGTTTCGACCCCGTGAACCTGCGCCGATTCGAAGCCCGCTTTCCCAAGTCGGCCGAGCGTTCCAAGGCGTCTCAAGCAGCCGCCGAATGACCTGGTTCGGTTGACACGTCGGAGAGCGGGTCTTATATCGCCCCCAGCGTTTAGCACTCGCACTCAGTGAGTGCTAGCAACTGGCTTGTTCAGTCCGAGCAACGCACAGAGAGCGGAGAGGCGTTCTATGAACATCAGACCATTGCACGATCGTGTTCTCGTCCGTCGGGTCGAGGAAGAGCAGAAGACGGCAGGCGGGATCATCATTCCCGACACCGCCAA
>PBKC01000029.1 GCA_002721365.1 Rhodospirillaceae bacterium
AGAGGAACCGCTCCGGTCCGCTGCGCTCGTAGGCGAGCTCGCTGGTCACCTGCGCCCAGCCCTCGCCCTCGCGGCCGATCAGCCCTTCCTCGGGCACGAAGACCCCATCCAGCACCACCTCGTTGAAGTCGTGGGCGCCGGAGAGATTGCGGATCGGGCGGATGGAAAGGCCGTCGCTCTTCAGGTCGACCAGGAACTGGCTCAGGCCCGCATGCCGGTCCTCGCTCGCGGGCGCGGTGCGGCAGAGGGCGATCATGTAGTGGTTGTAGTGGGCGTTGCTGGTCCAGACCTTGGTGCCGGTGAGGCTCCAGCCGCCCTCGACCTTCTCCGCCCGCGTCCTGACGGACGCGAGGTCCGAGCCCGAATCGGGCTCGCTCATGCCGATCGAGAAGTAGCATTCGCCGCGGGTGATCCGGGGCAGGATGTCCTGTTTCTGGGCCTCGGTGGCGAAGCGCAGCAGCAGTGGCCCGCTCTGGCGGTCGGCGACCCAGTGCGCCCCGACCGGCGCGCCGGCCGCCAGCAGCTCCTCGATCACCACATAGCGTTCGAGATAACTGCGCTCGGCCCCGCCATAGGCCTTGGGCCAGGTCATGCCGATCCAGCCCTTGGCGCCGAGACGGCGGCTGAACGCGGCCGAGAAGCTGGTGGCGAAATTGGACTGCGCCGTCCAGCCTAGCGCGTCGCGGGTCTCGGCGATGAAGGCCCGCACCTCACCCCGCAACGCCTCCGCCTCGGGCGGCAGCAGCGCCGGCGGCAGCCTCAGTCCGTCGAAGGCCATGGCGGGATGCGTTTGATGGAAGCGAGGTCGATCACGGCGCCGACATTAGCCCCCGCGCCGACAGCGAGCAATCGCCCACGGCGCATGGGAGGCGGCGCGGTGGGTGCGCATCTCCCCACCACCTCGTCGTCCTCCGGCTTGACCGGAGGATCTACCGAACGTCGCAACGATACATGACGTTCGGGATTCCAGGCGAAGTCGCTTGGCATCGTTCTGCGTTCTTCCGCCTCGGACGCTAGAGAACCGGACAGTGCCGTGGGTCCTCCGGTCAAGCCGGAGGACGATGAAATAGGTGGGCTACGGCAGGTCGATCGACACAGAGCCGGCGGCGCCGACGTCGCTGCCCGAGCCGTGGCCGGCGGTGCGGCAGGACGACGCCGAGAGCAGGCCGATGAGGACCGTGCCCAGGACGAGGCGGGCGAGGGCGGTGCGGATTGCTGGTGGGGTCATGCTCTGTCTCCGATGATCGGCAATTGTCATAGGACAGGCGCCGGACGCGGAGCGTTGCGGCCGATGCCCGCTAGAGCCCCATCTGTCCGATGATTGCCCGCGTCATCGGATGGTCGGGATCGGCGAGGCGATCGGTGATCGAGAAATGGTGGTCGGTGCCGACACGCATGTACGTGGATTGGAGGCCGGCGGCGCGGCAGGCCTCGTGATAGTCGCTCGACTGTCTGATCCAGTCGCGGGTCTCGCCGCCCCCGACCGCGACGATGAACGGCGTGCCGGGGCGGGGCAGGTGGGTGATGGCGTTGTTGCGCTGGGCCATGTCGGCATCTAGGCGGATGTCGGCGTTGGCGGCGATCTCCAGCACCGGCATCGGGTCGTAGATGCCGCTGATCAGGGCCGCGGCCTTGAACGGCGTTGCCGGCAGGTCGTGGCGGCTCCAGTCATGGGCCAGGGCCATCGCCGCGAGATGGGCACCGGCGGAATGGCCGGAGATGCAGATGCGGTCGGGGTTGCCGCCGAGGTCCTGCGCATTGCGATAGACCCAGGCGAGCCCGTCCAGGGTCTCGGCGACCACCGTGTCGCCGGTGACCGCCGGGCACAGGTCGTAGTTCAGCAGCACCGTCGTCGCGCCAGCGTCGCAGAAGGTGTCGGCGACGAAGGAATAGCTCGCCTTGTCGAGCGCCCGCCAATAGCCGCCATGGATGAAGACGTGGATCGGTCCGTCCGTCTTCGGTCCGGGGAAGACGTCGAGCGTCTGCAGCGGTCCGTCGCCATAGCGGACATCGGCGCGGTGCGCCCGCCGCTCGCGGGTCGCCGCGCTGCGCTCGGCATCGGCCTGGAAGAAGGCCTCGAAGCCCGGCACCGCCAGGCGCGGGTTGTACTGCTGCTCGATTTCCGAAGGCTGTCCCGAATCCGCGTCCGACATCGGCTCGTCGTCTCCCTGATTGGTTCGAAGCTCATGGTAGGGAGGCGGTGGCGCGGACGGCAACCTGCAAACGCTGCCGACCTCGGCTGTGCGCAACGGTTTTGACGGGGTCGGGCGGCCGCGGCTACAGTCTTGCCGCAACGACAAGAAACAGGGAGGGCAGTGTGGAGCCGCGCTGGAAGAACCGGCCGCCGGGGTCGAACTGGGGCGATTTCGGCCCCGACGATCAGCGCGGACGCCTCAATCTCATCACGCCGGAGAAGGTCCTTCAGGGGATCGCCGAGGTCCGTGAAGGGCGGACCTTTTGCCTGAGCCTCCCGCTCGACTATCCCGGCGGCAACAAGCTCAACCCCCGCCGTTTCCCGCCGCGCCTGTTCGCGACCAACCGCGGCGGCAAGGCGAACTTCAACTATCCCTTCGCGCTGGAGAACCCGGACAACACCGACGTCGTCTGCGACGACCTGGCGATGATCCATCTCCAGTATTCGACGCAATGGGACAGCCTCACCCATGTCGGCAGCCAGTTCGATGCCGACGGCGACGGGGTGGCGGAGAAGGTCTACTACAACGGCTACCGCGCCGAGACCGACATGCACGGCCCGACCGCCGAGAACGGGACGATCCCGCATGAAGGTACCCAGGCCGGCGCGCTCGGCATCGAGAACATGGCCGAGGCCTGCGTCCAGGGCCGCGCGGTTATGATCGACCTTGAGCGCCACTACGGCGAGACGGCGGCGACGGTCGGCTATGACGACCTGATGCGGATCTGCGATTCGGACGGGGTCGTGGTCGAGACCGGCGACATGGTCTGCCTCTACACCGGCTTCGCCGACCTCATTCTGTCGATGAACCGCGATCCGGACGGGGATCGCCTCGCCAGTTCATGCGCGGCGCTCGACGGGCGCGACGATCGCCTGCTGCAATGGATCACCGACAGCGGCCTGTCGGTTCTCGTCGCCGACAACTACGCGGTCGAGCGCGTCCCGTCCCGTCCGGTCGGAGGCAAGCACGCGGCCCTGCCGCTCCACGAGCATTGCCTGTTCAAGCTCGGCATCCATCTCGGCGAGATCTGGTATCTGGCCGAGCTCGCGACTTGGCTGCGCGCCAACGGACGCAACAGATTTCTCCTCACGGCCCCGCCGCTCCGCCTGCCGGGGGCGGTGGGATCGCCGGCAACGCCGATCGCGACGGTATAGGGATGACGATGGATAAGGTTCGGATCGGCGCCGGTGCGGGTTATGCCGGCGATCGCTGGGAGCCGGCGCTGGAGCTGGTCGAGCGCGGGGACATCGACTTCCTCGCCTTCGAATGCCTGGCCGAGCGGACCATCGCCCGCGAGACCCAGGCGATGCTCCAGAATCCGGAGCGCGGCTACAATCCGCTGCTGGTCGACCGCATCCGCGGCGTCCTCAAGGCGAGCGTCGAGCGCGGCGTCAGGATCGTCAGCAACATGGGCGCCGCGAACCCGCGGGCGGCGGCGAAGCAGGTGCTGAAGGTGGCCGAAGAGGAGGGCGTCCCCGGCATCGGCGTCGCCGTGCTGCTGGGCGACGACGTCCGCGAGGTGCTGGAGGCCATGCCCGGCCTCACCCTGATCGAGACCGGCGAGCCGCTGGAATCGATCCTGCCGCGGATGGCGTCCGCCAACGCCTATCTCGGCGCCGACGGCATCAAGCAGGCGCTGGATACCGGGGCCGAGGTCGTCATGACGGGACGCGTCGCCGACTCGTCGCTGTTCGTCGGGCCGCTGCTCCACAGCTTCGGCTGGTCCTATGACGACTACGGGCTGCTCGCCCAGGCGACGCTCGCCGGCCATCTTCTGGAATGCGCCGGGCAGGTGACGGGCGGCTATTTCGCCGATCCGGGGCGGAAGGACGTCGCCGACCTCGCTCGCCTCGGCTTTCCCTTCGCCGACATCACCAGCGATGGCCAGGTGACGGTCTCCAAGGCCGAGGGTTCGGGCGGGCGCGTCGATCGCATGACCTGCACCGAGCAGCTTCTCTACGAACTCCACGACCCCACCGCCTACATCACGCCCGACTGCGTGCTCGACATCACCGATGTCGATTTCGACGAGGTCGGACCGGACCGGGTGCGGGCGCGGGGCGCGCGCGCCAATCCGCGGACGCCGACCTACAAGGTGAGCGTCGGCTATCCCGACGGCTTCTTCGGCGAGGGCCAGATCTCCTATGGCGGCCCCAACGCGGTGGCGCGGGCGCGTCTGGCGGGTGAGGTGGTGCGCGAGCGGTTGAAACTGCGCGGCTTCCTCTACGACGAGATGCGCATCGAGCTCATTGGCATGGAGAGTCTGCACGGGCCGGCCGACGGACGGACGGAGCCCTACGAGGTCCGCCTCCGCATCGTCGGCCGCACCGACAACCGCCGTGCCGCCGAGGCCGTCGGGCTGGAGACCGAAACCCTGCTCACCAACGGCCCCGCGGGCGGCGCCGGAGACTTCAGGCAGGTGAAGGAGATCTACGCTGTCCAGTCGGTGCTGCTGGAACGGCGCTTCGTCGACATGCGTGTCGAGATGGTGGAGGCGGCATGATGATCCCGCACCGTCTTGCGGGGAGCGGCACGACCCGCCGCCGCCCTCTCTCCGTCATGCCCGCGAAGGCGGGCATCCAGAGGCCGTCGCACTGTCGTCTGGGTTCCCGCCTTCGCGGGAACGACGATCGGGTTGGGCTGCAGCGCATGATTAATCGGGGCCGGAACGCTTCGCCTGCGGTTCGCAACGGCGACATTGAAAGGACGGCGGCATGACCAGGGTTTACGACCTCGCGCATGGGCGGGCGGGGGACAAGGGGCACGCCGTCAACATCTCGGTGATCGCCTATGACGAGGCCGGGTTCGAGAGGCTGAAGCGGGCGCTGACGCCGGAGGCGGTGATGGAGCGGTTCAAGGTGGTGGCCGACGGCCCCGTCCGCCGTTACGAACTCCCGAAGCTCCGCGCCCTCAACTTCATCGTCGACCATATCAAGGGCGGCGGCGTCACCGCGTCGCTCGGCCAGGACCTCCACGGCAAGAGCCTGAGCTTCCTGCTGCTGGGCATGGAGCTGCCCGAGAATTTCTAGGAAGAACCCTCTCCGCCCTCGGGGGTGGAGAGGGCAGGGTGAGGCGGGGGGAGCCTCAGGCGAAATCGTCGATGGGCTTGCTTGAGACGACTGCCGTCCCCCACCTCATCCCAAACCCTTCTCCCCCGGTGGGCGGAGAAGGGCTCACCGCTGATCCGAGGACCAAGTCATGACCGTTCGCCGCGTTCCGCACTGCACCCATTGGGGCGCCTTCTCGCTTCTGGTCGAGAACGGCAACATCGTCGGCGTCGAGCCCTTCCCCGAGGACCCCTCGCCGTCGCCGATCATCAAGTCGGTGGCCGAATGGGCCGACCCGGCCCTCCGCGTGCCGCAGCCGATGGTGCGCGAGGGCTGGCTCAAGGACCGCGAGCGGAGCGATGGCGCGGGACGGGGCCGCGAGCCCTTCGTTCCTGTCTCCTGGGACGAGGCGACGGCCCTGGTCGCGGGTGAGATCGACCGGGTGCGGACCCGCTTCGGCAACGCTTCGATCTTCGCCGGCTCCTATGGCTGGACCAGCGCCGGGCGCTTCCATCACGCGCCGACCCAGGTCAAGCGCATGCTCAACCTCGTCGGCGGCTATACCGGCCATGTCGACACCTACAGCATTGCCGCCGGCGTCGTCATGCTGCGCTGGACGCTGGGCGACGAAAGCTTCGCCAACGGCCGCTCGAACACGCTCGATTCGGTGGCCGAGCACGCCGACATCCTGGTGGTGTTCGGCGCCATGAGCCCGCGGACCGCGCAGAACGAGTCCGGAGGCATCGCCCGCCATACGCTGGAAGACGACCTGCGGCGGATGAAGGCCCGCGGCGTCCGGGTGATCCTGGTCTCGCCCTGCCGGGACGACCTGCCGGACTGGCTGGAGGCCGAGTGGTGGCCTGTCCGGCCCAACACCGACACCGCGCTGATGCTGGGCCTCGCCGGCGAGATCGTTGCTGCCGGCTGCCACGACGCCGGTTTCCTCGACCGCTATTGCAGCGGCGGCGACGCCTTCCTCGCCTATCTGAAGGGCGAGAGCGACGGCACCCCGAAGGACGCTGCCTGGGCCGCCCGCATCACCGACATCGATGCCGGCCGTATCCGTGAACTTGCTGCCGCCCTCACGGCGAAGCGCAGCATGCTGTCGGTGAGCTGGAGCCTGCAGCGCGCCGACCATGGCGAGCAGCCGTTCTGGGCCGGCATCGGCCTCGCTGCGGTGATCGGCCAGATGGGCCTTCCCGGCGGCGGCGTCGGCTTCGGCTATGGGTCGCTGGGCGGAGTCGGTGCACCGTTCGCGGTGTCCCGGTCGCCGGCCATGTCCCAGGGCCGGAAGGCGATATCGAGCTTCATCCCCGTCGCCCGCATCACCGACCTGCTGCTCAACCCCGGCGCTCCCTTCACCTATGACGGGAAGGAGCACGTCTATCCCGATACCCGCCTCATCTACTGGGCGGGCGGCAACCC
This sequence comes from Rhodospirillaceae bacterium, assembly GCA_002721365.1. Taxonomy (GTDB): domain Bacteria; phylum Pseudomonadota; class Alphaproteobacteria. The sequence goes on from PBKC01000029.1 coordinate 6,668, forward strand.
GTTCCATCATCACCAGGACATCAACCGCCTGAAGCGCGGCTGGGTGCGGCCGGACACGGTGGTGGTGCAGGAGCCGTTCTGGACCGCGACCGCGCGCCATGCCGACATCGTCCTGCCCGCGACGACTTCCATCGAGCGCAACGATCTGGCAGGCAACAAGCGCTGCGATTTCATCCTGGCGATGAAGCAGGCGATCACGCCGGTCGCACAGTCGCGCCCCGACTACGACATCGTCCGCGGCATCGCCGCGCGCCTGGGCGTCGAGGAGGCGTTCAGCGAGGGACTCGACGAGATGCAGTGGGTCGAGCGCCTCTACGACGACGCCCGTCGCGACGCGCGCCAGCGCCACGGCTTCGACCTCCCCGACTTCGAGACCTTCTGGGAGCAGGGCTATGCCAAGGTGCCGGTCAAGGCGCAGCACACCGGCCTCGCCGCGTTCCGCGAGGACCCCGACGCCCACCCGCTGGGGACCGAAACCGGCCGCATCGTCCTCTACAGCGAGCGGCTGGCCGGGCTCGCCTATGCCGACTGCCCGCCGCACCCGGCGTGGCTGGCGCCGGCCGAATGGCTGGGCGATAAGGACGCGACCGCGAAGCTGCCGTTCCATCTGATCTCGCACCAGCCGTCCGGCAAGCTCCACAGCCAGCTCGACTTCGCCGCCCTGAGCCTCGCCACCAAGGTCGACGGGCGGGAGGTCGCGCGCATCAATCCCGCCGACGCCCGGCGGCTCGGCATCGAGGACGGCGACACGGTCCGGCTATGGAACGGCCGCGGCGAATGCCTGGCGTCGGCGGGCGTCACCGACGCCGTCCGTCCCGGCGTCGTCGTACTGCCCACCGGCTCGTGGTACCAGCCCGCGGACGAGTCCGAACGGCCGCTCGAGATCGCCGGCAACCCGAACGTGCTCACCCTCGACAAGGGCAGCTCGTCCTTGGGCCAGGGCTGCGCGGCCCATACCTGTCTGATCGCCGTCGAGCGCTACCAGGGCAACGACGCCCACCGCCCGGTCTTCGCCCCGCCCAGGCTGGCGCGGGTCGGATAGTCCCAGGCGGTGGCGGACCCCCTCCCAACCCTCCCCCTGAAGGGAGAGGACCGAGGGCGGCGCCCTTCAGAAACGCCGGTGCGATAGCCGGCTAAGCTCGCAACCTTGCCCCAAGCTCGTACAGAAGCCCTCTCCCTTCAGGGGGAGGGTTGGGAGGGGCCGTGGCCGCCCTCGCCATGACGATCCCTTTCGGCGCTTTCTTTTGCGACTAAGACGCATTATCCATTAGTGCTCTTGGCGGACTGCGGGGTCGTGGGACAGTGGCGGTCGACATGGTCCAGCGCGCTCTGGGCGATCTTTTTCAGGCGCATCGCAAAAGCCTCGTCTGGCTGGTCAACCGCATCGTCGGGTGTACGCATACGGCGGAGGACTTGGCACAGGAGGCGTACGTCAAGGTCGCGACGGCCACCGCCAAGGGGGAAGTCGGGGCGTTGCAGCCGTTCCTGTACCGCACCGCGCGGAACCTGGCGCTCGATCACCTGCGACAGCGCCGGGTGCGCCGGGAACTGGACGACGAAGATGGCCGGACGATGGACTCGATAGCGTCTGCGGAACCCTCCCCCGAGGCGGTGGTGCGCGACCGCGAGATGCTGGACCGCTTGTCGCGAGCGATGGCCGGTCTCTCGACCCGGCGCCGCGAGATTCTGGTCCTCCACAAGATCCACGGCTGGACTTACCGCCGGATCGCGCATGAACTCGGCATCTCGGAAAGCGCCGTGCAACAGAATGTGAGCGTCGCCTTGCTCCATTGCGTCGAGGCGATGGCGGAAGAGGAGAGCGAAACTTGAGCGCCGACGGAACCGCCTCGGTCGATCGGCGGACCGCACGCGCGGAGGCCGTGGCCTGGTTCGCCCGTCTTCGGAGCGACGACGTCACCGACGGCGACAGGCACGCGTTCGAGCAGTGGCTCAGAAGTGCGCCGGCCCGTGCCGAGGCATATCGAAAGGTTGACGCGCTCTGGTCGTCGGCGCCGTTCGCCGAGGCTGCGGCGGCGCACGCCCCGGCTCTCGCGCGACAGCGGCGGCGCGGTTCAGCGGGGCGGCCGAAGCTGCAACGTCTGGCCGCCGCCGCGGCACTTGCCGCGGTAATCGGACTCGGCGCGATCCAGTTCGGTCTCCCGATACCGTCGGCCGCCGACCTCGCCACGGCCGCCGGCGAGCGGACGCATGTGGCGCTGGAAGACGGCTCGGTCCTCTATCTCAACACTGCTTCGGCCGTCGATGTCGCGTTCCAGCCCGACCGGCGGAAGCTCACCCTCGAACGGGGGGAAGCCTATGTCGAGGTTGCCCCCGACGCGGACCGGCCGTTGGCCGTGCGCGCGGGCGCCGTCGTCGCCGAGGCGCTGGGGACGGCCTTCTCGGTCCGCCGCGCGGACGAGACCGTCGTCGTCGCCGTGCGTCACGGGTCCGTCAGGGTGGCGTATGCCGGGCGCGATGCCGCGGTACTCCGGGCCGGTCAGGCCGTGACGGTGGCCGAGGACGGAGGGGTGCGGGAATTCGCGGCCGACGATGCGACCTTCGCCTGGACCGCGGGGAGGCTCGTTTTCACCGAGCGGCCGTTCGGCGAGGTGATCGACGAGTTGCGACGGTACCACCGGGGCATCATCGTCCTGCTGCGGGACGACCTGGGAACGATCCCGATATCCGGCAGCTACCGTCTGGACGACACCGCCACGACCGTCGCCGCTCTCGCCGCGGTCGTCGGCGCCGACGTCACCCGGGTGACCGACCGCATCCTGATCATCCGGTAACGGCGTCCCGACCGCCGCGTCGGATATTTTTTCCGCGGCGCTGTGCCTTTCCGCCTCCTGAAACGTCAAGGTCCTCATTGCTGCAACTGCATCGCAGTCGCTGGATGGCCATGTGCGGAGGGGAGATGACGGACGATCGGAACAATGCGGCGAATCGCTGGCGTCGCGGTGCCTACGGGGCCGTGTTCGGTGCCGTAGGGGCGTGGTGCGTTCCAGCTTGGGCTGCGCAGGACGCGACCGTCTCCGGCAGCGCTCCCCGCGATCCGGCACCGATGACGGTGCTGGCGCAGGCCGAGCCGGTAGTGACGCTCGACATTCCGGCCCAGCCGCTTGCCGCGGCCCTGGCGACCTTCGCCGCGGAGACCGGGTGGCAGATCGGCTATCCCTCCGAAATGGCCCGTGACGTCACCTCCGGTGCGGTGGCGGGCAGGTTCGCGCCTGCCGATGCGCTGTCCCGGATTCTGGCTGGCACGGGCCTCGACTACCGGATGACGGGAGAGGGGACCGCCACCCTGGTGGCGTTGCCCGCGGAAACGGGGGCGTCGGTCCGGCTCCCGCCGGTGACGGTTCTCGGCAGTCGCCGTCTGGACGCTCCGCTATCCAACATCCCCGCCTCCATAACCTATGTCGGGCAGGCGGAGATCGACCGTGAGCAGCGGGTGACGAACCGGGTGGAAGACATCGTTTCGCGCACGGTCCCCGGCTTCAACCCGACCAACAACGGCGTTCGCAACATTCGCGGCCGGACGGCGCAGGTCTTCATCAACGGCGTGCCGGTGAACGAGCAGCTCCGGGCGAGCGCAGGGTCCGACCTCAATCTCGTGCAGCCGGACCAGCTGTCGGCGATCGAAGTCAGTCGCGGCGCCAACTCCGCCTATGGATTCGGATCGTCCGGCGGGATCATCGCCCTGTCGACGCCCCGCGCGGAGTCGGAGGAACTGACGCTGAGAACGGTTCTCCGCGAAAGCTTCAATCCGCACCGCGTCGGCGGCAGCCACCAGGCCAGCCTGTACCAGAGCGCGGCGCAGATCGTCGGCGACTTCGACTACCACGTCGGCGGCGTGCTCGCCTATGACGGCGCCGAGTTCGATCCGTCCGGCGACCTCGCCCTCGGGTTCGATAACAGCGCGCTGCTCAACAACGGCAAGGAGGTCATCGGCAGCATCGACGGGTCGTTCGGCTACGACATGGGGGATGCAGGGCGGCTTCGGCTCTCGACCACCTTCCAGAACGTCGACTTCCGCGAACGCTACCAGCTCGTTCCGGGCGTCTTCCGCGGACCGTACGGTTCGCTCGATCCGCAGCCGCAGGGAGAAGAGAGCTTCCGCCGCTCCTACACCGTCAACCTGAACTACGAGAACGCGGACGTCGCCGGAAGCGCCCTGCGCCTCGAAGTGTTCGCGAGCGACACCTACAACGAATCCTTTCGTTCCGTGGGCGCGCGCGTCGTCCGCGACGAGCAGACGAACGTCTATCACGGCTTCCGGTCGAGCCTGAGCACGCCGCTCGATGGCCTCGTCCCCGGCGGGGCGGTGACCTACGGTCTCGACGTCATCGAGAATCGATTCTTCCGTCCGGTCTTCTTCACCGATACGGGGGCGCTTCAGTCGTTCGTGTCGCCGGACGTGACCCTGGAGAGCCTGGCGGTCTTCGGACAGCTCGATGTCCCGGTCGGCGACTTCGTGCTGAGTGGCGGATTACGCCATGAACGCTATGACGGCGAAGCCGAGTCCGGGGCCGGGGTCGGCGGCATCGTCGGTGGCGACATCCGGAATTTCGACCTGACGCTGTTCAACGCCGGCCTCGTCTACTTCGTCGACGATTCGACCGAGCTCTACACGACCTTCTCGCAAGGCGCCGAGATCAGCCAGCTGGGCCGCTCGGCGCGCGGAGCCACGACGGCGGCGGAGGTCGACACGCAGCCGGCGAAGTCCAACCAGTACGAGATCGGCATCCGTGGCGACTGGGCATCTCTCAGCCTCGCCCTGGCCGCCTTCTATACGGAATCCGACCTGCTCAGCTCGCTGATCTGCGATGGTATCAACCCCTGTATTCCGCTGCGTGAACCGCGCGAGTTCTGGGGCGTCGAAGCGATCGCCGCATGGCAGATCGACCCGGTCTGGGGCGTGGGTGGTGTCTTCACTTGGCAGGACGGGCTTCGTGTCGCCAACGGCGACACCCGCCGGATCGACAACCGCGACCTTCCGCCCGTCCTCGTCACCGGGTTCGTCGACTACAGCCCGGCTCCCTGGGTCACGGGGACCCTGCAGGTGAACTATCGCGGCGAGCGCGATCCTTTCCCCGGCAGCGTCGCTTTCGGCGAAGGCAAGATCGACGAGGAGATCCTGGTGAACGTCTCCGCGGCCTTCGATCTCGGGCGCGGTCAGCTCAGGCTGGGCGTCGAGAATCTGCTGAACACCGAATACACGTCGATCCCCGCCGAATCGGGCAATTCCGGCTTCCTTTGGCTCCCGGAGGAAGGGCGGCGGGTGTTCGTCTCCTACGCGCTGGAATGGTGAGACCGTCCGCGGTCCGGAGCGGAGGCGGCCGCCCGAAGATCCGGTGAACGGTTCTCACCGCCGGCAGCGCCGGCCGCTGGCGTTCCGGTTGCACAGCCTTCTCGGCCTGAAGCTCAGCCTTCTGACGCTGTTCGTGTGCCTCACCGGCACGCTGGCGGTGGTGAGCGACGAGATCGACTGGCTGCTGCGGCCGGCCGTGCGCGCGACCGCCACCGACACGCCGGCGACCTGGGGCGAGCAGCTGGCGGCGGCCCGCCGCGCATATCCCGGCCATGTGATCACCTTCGCGATCGCCGGGGAGGAGCCCTATCTGGCAACCCGCTTCAGCGCGACCGACCGTTCCGGCGATCAGCGGGTCATCTATGTCGACCCGGCGGGAGCCGTCGTGCGCGGCGAAGCGGACTGGATCTCGGTCGTGTCGGTCCTGCGCGCGCTTCACTATCTGCTCTTCGCGCCGGGGGACTGGGGCTTCTTCCTGGTGACGTCTCTCGGAGGCGTGCTCGCCGGGGCGCTGGTCACCGGGCTTATCACCTACAAGAAGTTCTGGCGCGGCTTCTTTCGGCTGCCCCGGACCGCCAAGGGCGCCCGCGTCTTGTGGGGCGACGTCCACCGCCTGATCGGCCTGTGGTCGATCTGGTTCGTGTTTCTCATGGCGGTGACCTCGCTGTGGTACCTGGGCGAGCGGGTGCTCTACCGCGCAGGCGTGGACCTCGATGTCCCGCGTCCGGCGATCGCCGAAGAGGTCCTCGACGCCATGGGTCCCGAGGTGCCCCGGCCCCTGCCGCTCGACTCTCTGATCGCCAGGGCCTCGGTCGCTCTTCCGGGGTTGTCCGTCCGCCAGTTGTGGCTGCCGACGGAGCCGGAATCGCCGCTTGCCGTGCGCGGGCAGGCGGCGGCGTGGCTGGTGCGCGACCGCGCCAACGGGGTGGAGGTGAACCCGCTGACCGGTGCGATCATGGCGGTCGACCGGGTGGAGGACATGACGCCGCTCGGTCGATGGGTCCAGACCGCCGACCCCCTCCATTTCGGCGATTTCGCCGGCCTCGCGAGCAAGCTCGTCTGGGTCGGGTTCGGCCTGCTGCTCAGCCTGTCCGCCCTGACCGGGGTGCTGATCTACCTGCGGCGGTTGCGGAGCGCGCCTTCTCTCATCCGTCTCCGCTTCCTGGGCCCGCTCAGATGGCCCAGCCTGGTGGCGGTCGGCATCGTGCCGGTCGGGTGCTTCCTGCTGTTCTGGCTGCCGGGCACGGCAGCCGACGGGCTGGGGGCGCATGCGGCCGGATCGGGCCCGGTCGGCCGGTGGCAGGCAGAGGCCGGCGCGGACCGATCGCCGGCGCGGAACGACGACCGGCCCGTTCGCTGGCGCGTACGGCTCTGCGTCGGCTGCTATGACCTTCTGCGCGAGGCGGCGCTCGCCTATGGCGACGCGGCCGGTCCCGATCCGGCGGCGCGGCGCCGGCTCGCAGGCGATGCCAACCGCCTTTCCGCCGTTCTTCCGCCGCTCTCCTCCCAGGAGGCGCCGCGCCGCCTCTGGCTGGTCCTCCGCGACTGGAGCGGGGCCGAGCACACCGTGTCTTGGCCCCTCTTCGAACCGAAGACGGATTGAGAGGCGGAGGGGCCGAACCCGGCTCGTCCGCCTCTTCCGCCTCTTCTCTACGCCGCCTCGGCGCGGATCGCCTTCCAGACCTTCTCGGGCGTCGCCGGCATGTCGATGTGGCGGACGCCCTTGTCGGCGAGAGCGTCGACGATGGCGTTGATCACCGACGGCGGTGCGCCGATGGCGCCGGCCTCGCCCGCGCCCTTGATGCCGAACGGGTTGGTCGCGCAGGGGATCTGCTCGAACTGGACGTCGATCGACGGCACGTCGGCCGCGCGCGGCATGCCGTAATCCATGAACGAGCCGGTGATGAGCTGGCCCGACTCGGCGTCGTAGACACACTGCTCCAGCAGCGCTTGGCCGATGCCCTGGCCGATGCCGCCATGCACCTGACCGGCGACCAGCAGCGGGTTCACCACGTTGCCGACGTCGTCGACCACCGTGTAGCGGTCGATATGCGTGATGCCGGTCTCGGCGTCGATCTCGACCTCGCAGATGTGGCACCCATTGGGGAAGGTCTGCGGGATCGCCTCGTGATAGCCGGTCTCGTCCATGCCGAAGCCTTCGCCTTCCGGCAACGACTTGGCGTCGTAGGAGGTGCGGATCACGTCCTGGATCGAGACGCTGCGGTCGGTACCGGCGACGGTGAAGTTGCCGGCCTCGAACGAGATGTCGGCTTCCGCCGCCTCCATCATGTGGGCGGCGATGCGCTTGCCCTTGGCGATCACCTTCTCGACCGTGTTGCCGATCACCGCCGAGCCCACAGGCACCGAGCGCGAGCCACCGGTGCCGTTGCCGTAGCGGACGATGTCGGTGTCGCCCTGGACGACCTGGATGTTCTCGAACGGAATGCCGAGCCCGGCAGCGACGATCTGCGCATAGGCGGTCGCGTGGCCCTGGCCGTTCGACTGGGTGCCGATCATCAGGGTTGCTTTGCCGGCGGGATCGAAGCTGAGCTCCGCCATCTCGTCATTGCCGCCGGCGCAGGCCTCGATATAGCAGGCGAGGCCGAGGCCGCGCAGCTTGCCGGCCTTGGCCGACTCGGCCTTGCGGGCGGCGAATCCCTTCCAGTCGGCGTGGTCCATCGCCGTTTCCATGATGCGCTGGAAGTCGCCGCTGTCGTAGGTGTAGCCCATGGGCGTGGCGTAAGGGAGCTGCGCCTTGGGGATGAAGTTCCGGCGCCTGATCTCGTCCGGCGCCATGCCGAGCTGCCGCGCCGCCTTGTCGACCATCCGCTCCATCAGATAGATCGACTCCGGCCGGCCGGCGCCGCGATAGGCGTCGACCGGCGCAGTGTTGGTGAAGACGCCGCGGACGCGGGTGAAGATCGCCGGCGTGGTGTAGACGCCGGCGACGACGCCGATCTGGATCGGGATGTAGGGCGCGAAGTTCGAGAGATAGGCGCCCATATTGGCGATCAAGTCGACGCGAAGGCCGAGGAAGCGGCCGTCCTTGTCGAGCGCCAGCTCGGCATGGGTGACGTGGTCGCGGCCATGGGTGTCCGAGAGGAAGGCTTCGTTGCGATCACCGGTCCACTTGACCGGCCGGCCGACCTTCTTCGACGCCCAGACGGCGACGACATATTCCGGATACATGAAGATCTTCATGCCGAAGCCGCCGCCGACGTCCGGCGTCACCACGCGAAGCCGCGTCTCGTCGATGCCGAGGATCGCGGTCGCCATCTGCTTGCGCAGCATGTGGCTGCCCTGGGACGAGGTATAGAACGTGTAGCGGTCGGTGCCGGGATCGAACTCGCCGATCGCCATCCGCGGTTCCATGGAGTTCGGCACCAGCCGGTTGTTGATCAGGTCGAGCGTGACGACATGCGCCGCTTCTGCGAAGGCCTTCTCGGTCGCGGCCTCATCGCCCTTGCCCCAGTCGAAGGAGGTGTTGGCGGCGGCATCGTCCCAGACCTTCGGCGCGTCGTTCGTGGCCGCCTTGGCCAGCTCGACGATCGCCGGCAGGTCATCGTAGTCCACCATCACCAGATCGGCGGCGTCCCGGGCCAGGGCCTGGGTCTCGGCGATCACGGCGACCACCGGCTCGCCGACATAGCGGACGCGGCCCTTGGCGAGGACCGGCCGGTTGGGCGTGAACTGGCGCGACCCGTCGCGGTTCTTGTTGCGGATCAGGCAGGGGATGTCGCCGATGTTGTCGGCCCGCAGGTCGGCGATGGTGTAAATCGCCAGAACGCCCGGCGCCGCCGCTGCCTCATCCGTATCGATGCCCGTGATCGTCGCATGGGCGTGCGGCGAGCGGACGAAGGCGACGTAAGCCTGGTCGGGCAACGAAATGTCGTCGGTATAGCGTCCATGGCCGGTCAAGAACCGCCAATCTTCGCTGCGCCGAATGGCCTGGCCCATTCCGAACTGCGGCATCGTTCCGATCCTTCTCGTCCGATTTCCGGGGGTGGATTTGTCTGCCGCTATAAAGCATTGCGCGCCCGAGCCACGCAACCCCGCGCGAGGGTGGGCCTACCCAGACATTCTTGAGGTGGGTGGCGAGCCACCCCTATACAGGCGTGGCGACGCCCTAGATCGTCTCAGGTCGAACCGACCTGAGACGTGAGTCTTGATCTGCTTCGGAGGAATGGAGGGCGATGGTGGCGACCGACCCGAGGAGTGACGATGACTGACCGGACCCGTTTCGATGCCTGGGCGTCGGCCCGGCCCGAACCGAGACTGAGCGACTGGCTGCGCGAGATCAGCGCGCCGGACTGGGAGGCGATGGTCGCGCATCCTCTCACCACGGCGCTTGCCGCCGGCAGCCTGCCGCGCCCCGTCTTCGCCCGCTATCTGGTCCAGGATTACGGTTTCATCGATCCGTTCACCGCGCTGCTGGGACATGCGATCGGGCATGCGCCGGCGATGGCCGACCGCGTGGTGCTGGGCCAGTTCGTCGGCATGCTGACCAGCGACGAGAACACGTTCTTTCAGCGCGCCTTCGATGCCTTCGACGTGCCGGCGGGCACGCGGGATCGTCCCGACTATCTGCCGGTGACCGATGCCTTCCGGGATCTCCTGCGGGAGGTCGGCGACGGGCAGAGCTATGCGGAGATGATGGCGGTGCTGGTGGTGACGGAATGGCTCTATCTGTCCTGGGCGACGCGGGTGACGGCGGCTCCGGACCTTGATCCGTTCTATGCCGAGTGGATCGCGCTGCACGACAATCCGGATTTCGTCGTCTTCGTGGAATGGCTCAAGACGCGTCTCGATGCCGTGGGCTCGGAACTCCCCGATCCCGCTTTCGCGCGGCTCGCCGCCTGTTTCCGCCGGACCGTGGCGCTGGAACGGCAGTTTCACGACGCCTGCCTGGCAGCGGCGTGAAGAGGGATCAGCCCTCGCGCCGGTAGCTGCGGATGCGCCCGCGATAGTCGAGATGGAGGGTCCGGCCGTCGAGCGACGCATGGGCGGGCTCGACGATTCCGTCGCAGGATACCCTCAGCAGGGTGTCGTTGCGGGCGAGCAGGGTGATGCTCCGGCTGCGGCCTGAGGCGCTGACCCGGTAGGTTTCGGCGTCCCGCTCGACTGCAATCTGCCACCGGTTGCCGCCGCTGGCGATCGCGATCTCCGCGACGGCCTCTCCTGCCAGCAGAATCGCTGCCAGGGAGATATGCGCCGCCGATGGCAGGTCTTCCATCGCACTCGGCCCCCTGCCGATCCGGTCGGACGGCGCGCCATCGGCGAGAGCTTCATCCTCCAGGAGTTCTTCCAGCCGATCGCGGTTGGTGGCGGCGCCCAGGACCACGCAATGCGCCACTGCCGCGGACAGGCGGCGGCGCGCTTCTTCCCGGCTCGTGCCATAGGCGGCGAAATCGGCGAGGGGTTCCCCCGGGACGCGGCCGATGGCACGGCCAGGATCGACGGCGTGGTCGGCGCGGATGCCGGCGCCGCCGGGCGGTTCCCAGGCCAGCAGCCGCCGGTCATCGTCTTTCGTCATGTGCAGGCGGGCGGCCATCGCATGACCGGCGATGGGAATGGCGTACTGAGCCAGCGGTAGAGGCTCGCCCGCGGCGACCTTGATCTGCCACGCGACGAGATCGATTCCGCTCACCATCTCCGTCATGGCGTGGCCCAGCGACAGCTCGGGCAGCATGTCGAGGAAATAGTAGCGGCCCTCGGCATCCAGCAGGAACTGGATCGTGCCGGCGCCCACATAGTCGATCGCCCCGGCCAGCGCCACGGCCGCCGCGCCCAGTCTCTCACGGAGTTCGGGATCGACGGCCAGCGACGGCGTTTCCGCCACCAGGGTGCTGCCCTCCGTCCGCACGGTGTGTTCGCGTTCCGCCAGATAGACCACGTTGCCATGGGTATCGGCGAAGATCGGGACGTCGATGCGGCGCGCATCGGGAATGAGCGCTTCCACCACCAGACCGCGATCGCCGCCTTCGTCGCCCCGCGCGGTAGCCAGGGCGCGGACCAGGGACTCTTCGTCCTGGACCAGGCGGCCTTCGGAATCGCCGCAAGCCGGTTTGATGACGACGGGATAGCCGAGGCGCCGCGCTTCGGCGACCAACCGGCTGTCGCTCTGATCCTTGTCGTCATATCCGGGAATGACCGCGATGCCGGCGCCGCGCGCGCAGAGCCGGGCCAGCCTGTTGTCGTCGGCGAGCCGGATGGTCTCCGGCGGCGGACCGATGAAGGCGAGCCTCGCCTTGTGGCACTCGGTGGCGAGGACGTGGTTTCTGGCGGCGCGACCACGCGCCGGGTGGACGGCGTCGGCGCCGGTCCGCCTCGCGGCGTCGAGAACGGCCTCGACCGAGACATCCTCACCGATGGTATCGACGGCCACCGCCTGATCGGCGGCGGTGACATGGGGTGCTTCGGGGTCGCTCGCCCCGAATACCGCCACGGTGCGATAGCCCATCGCCCGGGCGGTCCGGACGGTTCTCAACGCGGCCGCGCCTCGTGCGGCGACCAGGATCTTCGAGAACGCTGTCATCCTCTCTCGTCGCCTGCCCTTCCCTCCTCAGCAAAGAGCCTGAACCGTAAGGAAGTGTCAACGAACGGTCGCGTATTCTTCCGGACGGCCGCCGGGGGAACGGCCTCCGCGGCTCGACCTTGCCAAGTCGTTTGCGATGCCAATCCCTGGTTGTCGTCTGTCTCGGTACCTAGATGTCTGAGTATCGGGACGTCATGGCCGAGAAACGACCCCGGGGGCCAACAATAATGGCCACGTCTGGGCGCGCTTTCGGGACTCAAGGCTTTCAAGGCCCAAGTCCAAGGGTGATGCGCCGCTGACCTGTTTAAAACTGCCGTCTTTTTTTGCGCTACCGATCATTGCCCGCAACCAGCAGGTGGTACGAAAGACGCGAATGACACCGGTTTCCGAAATTGAGAATACCGTGGGCGGGTATCGCGATCCGACGCGTATCCTCGCCATCACCAGGGATTTGTTCGTCCTGGTCGATCGTCATGATCGGATCCGCTGGTTCAGCCCCAACTGGCGGCAGCATTTCACCGATCCGCACCGCTTCCTGTCCAAGTCGATCGCAGAGCTGATTCATCCCGAGGACGCCGCGTCGCTGCTTGCGACCCTTGATGACGTGCGACGGCGGGACGACACGCGATCCGTGGTCGTGCGATGGCGGGATCAGGGTGCTTGGCATCCGATCCGGTTCTCGGTGGCCTTGGGGGCCCATCGGGCGATCTATTGCAGCGGACGCAAGATCGAGTCGGTCGAAGAGGAGGAGAACCGGCTCCGCGCGACGATCGATCTCCGTAACCGCGCGCAGGAACTGGCAGAGGTGGGGTGTTGGCGGCTGGATCTAAGGACCCAAGAAGTGCTCTGGTCGGACGGGATCTTTCGAATCCACGGCCGGGATCCTGCGACCTACCGGCCCACCCTGGAGGAGGGCATCAACGCCTATCATCCGGAGGATCGTGCCGTGGTCACGGAACACGTCCAGGAGGCGGTCGCGACCAAGAGCGGCTTCGAGTTCGAGCTTCGTCTGCTGCGGACGGATGGGGAAATCCGGAACGTGCTCTCGCGCGGACAGACCGAGGTCGAGGACGACGAGGTCGTCGGTCTGTGGGGCATCTTCGAAGACATCACCGACCGGAAGCTGACCGAGGATCGGATCAGTGAGGCGCAGCGGGAACTGTTCGCTACGAACGACTTTCTCTCCGGCATCATTTCCGCGACCGACGAGCGGATTCTCGCGCTGGACTCGAACTTCGATGTGCTGACGTTCAATAAGCCTTACGCGGATATGCTGGAGACCATCATCCACCGCCGGGTCGAGATCGGCGACAATCTCCTTGAACTGATCGGCCATTTGCCTGAGCAGAAGAAGGCCGCAGAGGAGAACTTCCAGCGCGTTTTGCAGGGGGAGTCCTTCACCATCTCCCGGCGCTACCCGACCCGGAACGGCGGCGAGCTGACGCTGGAACTGAGCTACAGCCCCATTCGCGACGATGCCGGAAGCATCATGGGGATCTCCATCATGGCGCGTGACGTCAGCGGCTGGCTGGGGATGCAGCGGAGCCTGCGCGACAGCGAAGCCCGGTTCCGGGCCCTCATCGAAAGTTCGCTGCAGGGCGTCGTCATTCATCGGAACTACAAGCCGCTGTTCGCCAACTCGACCTACGCGAACATCATCGGCTACGAGACCCCGGCCGAGGTTCTACAGCTTCCCAGTCTGCTGCCCTTCATTCCCGAGGCGCTTCGAGAGGAACATCTGAAGGTGCATCAGGAGCTGCTGAGCGGGGAACGTAAGACCTATTCCGCGCGGTTCGAGGAAACGCGGCGCGACGGCACGACGCGCTGGGTCGACGTGATGGTCAGAGGGGTCGACTGGGACGGCGAGCCGGCGGTTCAGGTCACGCTGATCGACGTTTCGGAGCAGCTGCAGTATCAGGGCGAGCTTGAGGCCGAGCGGGCTCATTATCAGGCTCAGGCCATTTCCGATCCCCTGACCGGTCTCAGTAACCGGAGGCACTTCTTCGCGGAGGGCGCCCGGGAGCTCGGACGCGCGGCTCGCCACGGATCTCCGGTTTCGCTGCTGCTGTTCGACATCGACCACTTCAAACGCATCAATGACGGGTACGGCCATGCTGCCGGTGACGACGCGTTGCGGCAGGTTCCGGCGGTCCTTGGCACCGTGCTGAGAGCCGCCGACGTCGCCGGTCGGCTTGGCGGCGAAGAATTCGCGGTGCTTCTGCCCGAAACCACCAGGGAACAGGCGGTCGACGTTGCCGAGCGCATCAGGCGGGAGTTTGCCAGCATCGAGGTGACAAGTGACAGCCAGACCTTCGGCTTCACCGTCAGCCTGGGGGTCGTGGGGCGGGACGCGAAGTCGGAAGACCTCGACGAACTGCTGCGCCGCGCCGACGAAGCCCTCTATGAAGCGAAGCGGACCGGGCGCAACCGCGTCGTTCAGGCGGGCGCCGCATGACGTACGGCGGCGACATTCGCGCCTTCCGGCGCCTCCGCATGTTTGGGCTGGGCCAGGATCGTTTGTGCCTGTTGCGAACCGACGGGCGCATCGAGTGGGTGAGTGACAATTGGCGGGAGACCGGACTCGAGGGCAGCTCGCTCTGGATGCAGATGGCCGAGGAGGACGGGACTCGTGTTCGCGCGGCGTTCGACAGGCTGGCCGGCGGCGCGGCCACGGTTGCAGTTTCGCTGCACTGGCTATCGTCCGGCGCACCGCCGCGTCCTATCGAGCTGCGCGCCGTTCGGGCGGAAGACGGAGAGCGCATCTGGTGCGCCATCGATTTCGTGCCGGACCGGACTCCGGAGCAGGAAGCCCTTCTCCTCAAGGATAGAAAGTTTGCGGGGTCAGAAGAGCTCGGACGTTTCGGGTTCTGGCGTTACGACGTCGAAACGGGTGCTTTTCGGTGGTCGGAGGGTATCCACTGCCTCGTCGGAGCAGGCGGCAGTGGCGCGAAGCCAAGTCTCCGCCGCGCGTTGTCGACGGTTCTTCCCGCTGATCGCCATGATCTCATATCCCGGGTTCGGGCGGCCGCGGCCACTGGCAGCGCGTTCGATGCCGAGCACAGGGTGAAGGGCGCCGACGGGACGATCATGACCGTCTCCTGTCGCGGAGTCTGCGAGACCAGAGGCGGGGCGGTCGTGGCGGTGATCGGTGTGGTGAAGGACATCACCTCGGCCAAGAAGACGGCAGCTCGCCTTCAATACGCCCAGTCGTCCCTCCAGTCGGCGAACCGGTTGGTTTCCGAGATCATGCAGAACGCGCGCGAGCATATCGTGGCCGTGGACCAGGACATCCGCGTCGTCTCATGCAACGAGTCCTACAAGGCGATGTTCGAGCGCGTCATTGGCCGTACGATCGACATCGGCGACGAGATCCCGGAAGCGATTGCGGCCTTTCCCGAACAACGCCTCGCCGCGGAAAGCAATTTCCGGCGTGCCCTTTCCGGCGAACGGTTTTCGCATACGGTCGAGTATGTGAACAAAGCGGGCGAAAAGACGACTCTGGACCTCAACTTCGGACCCGTCCGCGGCACGGATGGTCGCGTCATCGGTGCGGCTGCCGTGATGCGCGACATCGGCGAACGGCTGCGTGCTGAACAGAAACTCAAGGCCAGCGAACGGCGTTTCCGCGATCTCATCATGGGGTCCCAGCAAGGTCTGCTCATTCATCGCGATTTCGTGCCGCTGTTTGCGAACAAGAGCTACGCGCGGATGTTCGGCTTCGAGTCGATCGAGGAGGTTCTTACCGAAACCTCGGTTCTGTCTCTGGTGCCCGAAGACAAACGGGAAAGAACGCTGGCGAAGCATCGCGAGCTTCTTGCCGGAACCCGCCGCAGCTATCGCGGCCGGTTCAGGGAACGGCGCAGGGACGGGGCCTGGATCTGGGTGGATTTCGTCTCCACCCGCGTGGAATGGCATGGGGCCCCGGCCGTGCTGGTTACCTTCCTCGACGTCACCGAGCGGGTGCTTTACGCCGAACAGCTGGAGGCGGAGCGGGCGCGCTACCGGCGGGAAGCGGTGACCGATGCGCTGACCGGCATCTATAACCGCCGCCACTTCATGGATACAGCGCAGAAGGAATTGGAGCGCTGCAAGCGTCATGACCATGGCTATGCGGTCATGATGTTCGACATCGATTTGTTCAAACGGGTGAACGACACCTATGGACACGAGGTCGGGGATAAGGTCCTCGTCAAAGTGTCCGCAGCGGTGCGCAAAGCGCTGCGCGAAGAAGACCTCTTCGGGCGTCTGGGCGGAGAGGAGTTCGCGGTGCTGCTCCCTCGGGCCGATGCCGACTTCGTAGCGGGTGTCGCGGAACGGTTGCGCGAAACCGTGGCCTGGCTTCGGTTTGATGGCGAGGAACGGCGGCTCGGCGTTACCATCAGCGTCGGCTTCGCGACCGGAATGCCTGGCGACGATATCGACCGGATCATGAAACGCGCCGACGCGGCCCTGTATTCGGCGAAGGAGTCCGGTCGGAACCGGGTGGTGATGGCCGCTGCCTGATTCCGTCGATCTATTGGGTCGCGGGGGGCGGATTTTCGGCTGCGGCCACTAGGCGTCGGAACTCCGCCAGCGCTGCCCGAGCGGCGTCGAAATCACCCTTCGCCGCTGCCGGTTCGATCTTCCGGAGGGCGGCAATCCAGGCGGTGACGGTCTCCGGCGGTGGGCCCATACCGCTGCGGCGGTAGTCGAACAGTTCGGCGGTGACCTTTTCGATCACGATGTCGGTGAGGAGGTAGTCGTCACCACCAAGGGTCGCTTCCAGCAGCTTGGCCGCCGTTTCCGGATGGACCTCGTCCTTGGGCTGCGGGTAGGGGGTGGTGCCTCCTCCCACGGCGTCCAAATAGGCGACGAGGTCGGCACGTTCCATCTCGGTAAAGCCGAGGCCGTAATAGTCGTCGAAGTAGTCGACGACTTCTCCGAACGTATCGAAGCGCCCGTCGTGGAAGTAGGGAGCCGATTCCGTGGTGGCGAGGAGGGTCGGCGTCTCGAACTCCTTCCCTGCCTTGCTCGCTCGTCCGCTGCCGACGTCGTGGATCGCGCCATCGCGAAAGTAGGTTTCGGGCACGTGGCAGCTCGCGCAGGAAAGACCACCTTCGCCGCGTGCTTCGTGGAACAGGGCTTCCCCGCGCCGGGCCTCGTCGGTGGCCGCCGGGGTCAGTCCGCCTTTTCCGTCGAGCAACGGATTATCCGGAAACGCCAGCGACTCCTGAAAGGCGACCAGCGCCTCGAGGGCCAGGTCGGAGGGGGGCAGACCGGCGAACTCGTTGATGATCGCGAACAGGGTGAAGTCAGCGATCTCCGGGAACCGGCCGTCGCGGCCGTAGGGCGGCGTATGCGCGATGCCGATCAGGCTGGGAATGTTCAGGGGATTGAAGAAGCCGTCTTCGATATGTGTAAGAATCTGATTGGTGACGTCGATGTTGCCCGGTTTGTCGGAAAGGCCGGGAAAGAAGAACTTTCGGCTGGCATGGCCGTCGGGATGGCAGGTGTCGCAGCTGAAGACGCTGACGCCCAAAGTCTCGCGCGATTTGAAAGCGAGTTCTCCCAGCGCCACCATGACCGCATGCCGTGTTTCCGGCTCGTCATCCAGCAGGACCACCGGAGTGCCGAAATCGGTCGTGACGTTGTTGAAGGCCCATGCGGGCCATGTCCCCGACAGGAGAATCAGAGCTGCGATGAGACTCGGGCGCAGAAACACCATTCGATACCGAATGCGTTGTGAGCGGCGTGATCGCCATTATGCCGCTAAGGGCGAACGCCCGCAAAGATGTGCGGCATGATGGCGCGCATTTGGAGGAACGAGCTGGAAGGGAAAGGCGTGACGATGCGGGCGATTTGGCTGGTGGGAGTGATAGCGATTGCGGCCAATCCGGTCGGGAAGGCCTTCGCCAGCGGAGAGGGCGGCATGGCCGTGGCTGAACGCCTCTGTGCCGAATGTCACGCGGTTTCGCCTGCGGTTGCGGAGAGCCCGCACCCGAAAGCTCCTCCCTTCGTCGTCATCGCCAAGCGCTGGCCGCCGGAATACCTGGCCGAGGCTCTGGCGGAAGGCATCGTGGTGGCGCACGACGCGGCAAAGCCAATGCCCGAGTTCTCTCTCAATCATGACGAGATAGATGCGCTGATCGACTATCTCCAGGGGTTGCGCGAGGGTCATAGATAGAGAGACGCGCGTGTCGGGAGTGGGAGTCGCTCGCCCCGCTCTGTTGCGGAGGATTAACCTATAAGAAATTATAGGTTCATATTGTCGCCGCCGTTGGGTGCTGGAGCTCGGCCGACAGTCGGGCAGGTGCCATGGCCGTACCCTTTTGGGAGGAACGCCGTTGCTCTTGCTTGGACGAGGAGCATCTTTCGATACGGCGTCGTCGTTGCGAAGGCCCGATAAGCAGGCGCGAACGGGCAAGCCATTTCAGACAGCGCCCGGGATATAGATGGTCGAGC
>PBKC01000030.1 GCA_002721365.1 Rhodospirillaceae bacterium
CGGTCCTGACGTCCTTTCGCCCGCCGTCGAGGTGCTGTCGAGCGACTATCTCGACACGGTGTCGCGTGAAAGGGTCCGCCGCCGCCTCGCCGACTGGCTCGGCCAGCGCATCGCTGGGCTGGTTCGCCCCCTGTTCAAGGCCCGGAAGGCATCGCTCAACGGCCCGGCCCGCGGCCTCGCCTTCCAGATCACCGAAGCCTTGGGCTCCGTACCGGCGGCGACGGTCGCCAATCTGGTCTCGGCGCTGTCGCCCGAGGACCGCAAGGCGCTGACCCGACTCGGCATCCGCTTCGGTACCGAGAGCGTGTTCATGCCGGAAATGCTGAAGCCCGCCCGGATCGCCGCCCGCGTGCTGCTGTGGTGCGTGCATACCGGCGAGTCGCCCGTCCAGCCGCCACGGGCCGGCGCGGTGTCGTCGGCAATAGAAGGCCCGCTGACCGCGCCGCTTCTGGAAGCCGCGGGGTACCGAACGGTCGGCAATCGTGCGCTCCGCGCCGACATCCTGGAACGGGTCGCCGCCGGCGCCCGGCAGCTTTCGCGCCACGGCCGCTTCGCCGCCGACTCGTCGCTGATGGCCTTGGCGGGATGCAGCGCCACCGAACTCGGTGAGATCCTGGTCGCGCTCGGCTACCGCCAGACGATCGAGGAGGACGGAAGCACCTTTTTCTCCAGACGTCGCCCGCGGCGCGGCGGAAACCGCAGGCAGCAGGAAAAGCGCAAGGCACGCGAATCCGCCTCGCCCTTTTCGGAGCTCGGCCAGCTTCGCATCGGAGGCTCGTGACCGAGCCCGACGACGCGCTCCGGGTCGACAAGTGGCTGTGGCAGGCCCGCTTCTTCAAGTCGCGCGGACTGGCCGCGAAATTGTGCGCGGGCGGTAAGATGCGCATCAACCGTCAGCCCGTGTCCAAGTCCCATCAGCGGGTCCGGGTCGGCGACGTACTGACCTTCCCGCAGGGGAAGCTCGTCCGCGTGGTGCGGATCGCCGCCCTGGGCACGCGCCGCGGACCGGCCATGGAAGCCCGGGCGCTATACGAGGACCTTAACCCGCCGCCGGAGGGTTCGCCTTCCCCCGACGAAACATGACCGAGAAATTATTCGCCGGCATGGCGACCACACGGACAAGTCGGAAGCCGTGCGCGTTCGCGACCGTCTCGACTTCGCCGAGGTCGCGGACGCCCCACAACGGATTGCGGGATTTGAGACTGGCGTCGAATTCGGCGTTGCTCGGCGCCGTATGCTCTCCATCTCGGCGATAGGGGCCGTAAAGGAACACCAGCCCATCTTCCTTCAGCGCCGTCTCCGCCCCCGCGAACAGCGCCTCGGTCACCGCCCAGGGCGAAATATGGATCAGGTTGATCGCCACCACCGCGTCGACGTCGCTGACCGGCCAAGCGTCGTTAGCGACATCGAACGGGACCGGGGCCTGCAAATTGTCCGCCCCGACCTCGTCGCGCCAGACGGCGATACTATCGAGCAGCACCGGATCGGCGTCGGTCGGCTGCCAGCGCAGTCCGGACAGGCGCGGCGCGAAATAGGCGGCGTGCTCGCCACTGCCGCTGGCCACTTCCAGCACCAGCCCCTCGGCCGGCAGCTCTTCCTTCAGCAGTGCCAGGATCGGATCGCGGTTCCGGCTGGTGGCCGGGAAGTGTTGTTTCATGCCGGATCGGCTCCCATGTTGGTGACTTCCCCGCGGATGCCCTTGCAGCGCATGGGCGCTGGGCGCGCCGCAAGCTTGCCGCAAACGAGAACCTTATGATACGGAACCTGCCATGATCGACCGCATCAAGGCCTTTCTCGAAGGCCGAGGTCTTGGCGGCGCCGAAGAGAATACGCGTTCGACAGTCGACGAAAAACAACTCGCCGCTGCCGCGCTGATGATCGAAGCGGCGCTGATGGACGAGAACTTCGGTGACGAGGAACGACGGAAGATCGCCGACCTGGTCAAGTCGCGGTACGGACTGACGAAGGACGAATGCGAACGGCTGCTGGCCGAGGCGGAAGCCGCGGTCGGCGAATCGAACCAATGGTTCGCCTTCACCCGCGTCGTCAATGACCGGTTCGCGCACGAGGAACGGGTCGAACTGATCGAGATGATGTGGGAAGTGGCGTTCGCTGATGGTGTCGTCCATGACTATGAGGACAATCTGATCCGGCGAATCAGCGGCCTGATCTATGTGAGCGATGTCGAGCGCGGTGAAGCCAAGCGGCGTGTGGCGGAACGGACGGCATCGGATTCGCCTTCGGCGGGCGGCTGACGACAGCGTCACCCGCCCTATCAAGTGGAGACCAGCACCGAATGACGTACGTGGTTACCGAGGCTTGCATCAAGTGCAAGTACATGGACTGTGTGGAAGTCTGCCCCGTGGATTGCTTCTATGAGGGCGAGAACATGCTGGTCATCCACCCGGACGAGTGCATCGACTGCGGCGTGTGTGAGCCGGAGTGCCCGGCCGAGGCGATCCTGCCCGACAGCGAGAGCAATCTCGACAAGTGGCTGGAGGTCAATGCCAAGTACGCGGCCGAGTGGCCGAACATTACCCGGAAGGGTGAGCCGCCCGCGGATGCCGATGAATTCAAGGACGTTCCGGGCAAGTTCGAGAAGTACTTCAGTTCCGAACCCGGCAAGGGCTGAACTCGACGCCGCATCCCCGGGGGTGAGGCCCCTGTTCAATGTTACGAGCGTGTGATATCATGCGCGTGTTTTCCCGAACGTGTCTTGTGTCACCCGACGATCTTCGTCGGGAGTGCTCCTTGCGCGCCGGGATCAGAGGTACGCCATAGATATTGCCGGTCGGACGGATGCCGACTGTGCAGCTTTCGAAGCGTCTTACAG
Organism: Rhodospirillaceae bacterium; assembly: GCA_002721365.1. Classification (GTDB taxonomy): domain Bacteria; phylum Pseudomonadota; class Alphaproteobacteria. The sequence continues at coordinate 2,834 of PBKC01000030.1, forward strand.
CGTTCGTAAGCTCGTCGAGTTGAGAGAAAATGCCCAAACAGATCGAGTTTTCCGTCGGTGACTACATCGTTTACCCGTCGCACGGCGTCGGCCGCATCGTTGGCCGGGAAACGCAGGAAATCGGCGAGTTCGCTCTGAAGGTGTTCGTCATTTCGTTCGAAAAGGACAAGATGACGCTGCGCGTTCCAGTCAACAAGGCGCCGGTATCGGGTATGCGCGCGCTGTCGAGTCGCGCCGAGATGAAGCAGGCGCTGACCGCACTGAAAGGCCGTGCGCGGGTCAAGCGGACGATGTGGAGCCGCCGGGCCCAGGAATACGAAGCCAAGCTGAATTCCGGTGACCCCAAGGCCATTGCCGAGGTTGTTCGCGATCTTCACCGCGCCACGGGCCAGCCCGAGCAGTCCTACAGCGAGCGGCAGCTCTATGAAGCCGCGCTCGACCGGCTTGCGCGCGAGTTCGCTGCGGTCGAAAATATCGAGCCTTCAGCGGCCGCCAAGCGTTTGGAAGAAGTGCTCGAAGCGGCCTGATCCGGGCCGCGACTCGCGGCTCATACTTGGTCCTTACCGGTTGAAAGGGGCAGCAGCGGTCAGCTCCCGTGCATGAGCGAGACACTCAGCGATTCGGTCTCCTCCGAAGGGCACGCCGCGTCTGGGCGGTCGGGGCGATCCATGGCGACGCTGCAAAGCTGATCCGACTGCACAACGCGCTTCGCGATCGCTTCCGACTCGGCGACCGACTGGTCTATCTCGGCAACTATCTGGGTTACGGCGATCGCATCCGCGACACGCTGGACGAGTTGCTCGGGTTCCGCAGCACCCTTCTCGGCTGGGGGTCGATGTTCCCCTGCGATGTCGTCTATCTGCGCGGCAGCCAGGAGGAGATGTGGAACAAGCTGCTGCAGATCCACCTCGCCCCCAACGCAGACGAAGTGCTCAGCTGGATGGTCAAGCAGGGTGCCGGCGCCACATTGCTGGCCTATGGCACCGAGCCCGACCTGCTGCGGGCCCGCTGCCGCGAGGGCACGCTGTCGCTCGCGCGCTGGACCGCCGACACCCGACAAGCGATTCGCGCCTTCCCCGGCCATGACGAACTGATGAGCGTCCTGAAGCGCGCCGCCTACACCGACGACGGCACCATGCTGTTCGTTCACGCCGGTGTCGACACCGCACGCCCCCTTTCCGCACAGAGCGATACCTTCTGGTGGGGCGGAAGCGACTTCCAGGGCATCGCCGAGCCTTACGGCGGATTCCGCCGCATCGTGCGCGGGTTCGACCCCGAGCATGGAGGCGTCTCGATCGGAGAGATCGCCGCGACGATCGACGGCGGATGCGGATTCGGCGGTACGCTCGCCGCCGCCTGCTTCGACCATGAAGGCCAACTGGTCGACGCCGTCGACGTCTGAGCCGGTCCGGTTCACGAACCGCTGAACGCCTCGGTCCCGCCGCCCCCTCCGGCGCGAATATCCTTCCTATCTCCCGCCCAAATACCCCGCATTTTCCGGCACCAGGGTGATCCAATGCGCCCCCCTACCCGAATAGGAATTGGTGCAAACTAAGGTTGTAGTCATCCGAGCGCGGAGGCTTACCGAGGGGATATGCGGTTCGGCCAGGCTTGCCTATCAAGAGTACGTGAGCGGGCCCGGCTTCCGTTGACGCTGTCAGAGCGTCCCCCCGATAATAATAGGTGACCAGCGCGCTCAGTTATTCAGGAGGGAACCGACAAGGTCTGAACGATGTTTTAACCAGAGATATTGAGGAGCCGCGCCATGACATATATCGATACCCCCGAGACACAGAGAGCGAATCGCCGCTTCATCAATCAGTCGATGCGGTCGCCCCTTCTCACCCGGGAAAGGGAGTTCGAGCTCGCGCGGCGATGGCGTTACCAGAACGATGAAGCGGCCCTCCACGAACTGGTCAGCGCCTACACACGGCTCGTCATCAGCATCGGCTCCAAGTTCCGCAACTACGGACTGCCGATGAGCGACTTGGTCCAGGAAGGCAATATCGGCCTGATGCAGGCGGCGTCGCGATTCGAGCCCGAGCGCGAAGTTCGCTTTTCGACCTATGCCTCTTGGTGGATCCGGTCGGCCATGCAGGATTTCGTCCTGCGAAACTGGTCGATCGTCAGGACCGGGACCACGGCGGCGCAGAAGTCCTTGTTCTTCAACCTCCGCCGGATGCGGGCCAAGATCGCCCAGGATTCCGATGGATGGCTGTCGCCGGAAGGCAAGGAGAAGGTCGCGAAGGAACTGCGTGTTCAGTTCCACGAGGTCGCCGAGATGGAGATGCGGCTGTCGGCCAGCGATCAGTCGCTGAACGCGACCATCGGCGAGTCGAGCGAGGACGAGTGGCAGGACTTCCTCTCCGACGACAATCCGAACCCCGAGGATGTCGTTCTGGAGATGCGGGACAACGAGACCCGGTCGCGCTGGCTTTCACAGGCCCTGTCCGAGCTGTCGGCCCGCGAACGGACCATCATCAGCGAGCGCCGGCTGCGCGAGGACTCGGTCACGCTGGAAGAACTCGGCAAGGAGCTCGGTATCAGCAAGGAGCGGGTGCGTCAGATCGAACATAAAGCCCTGCAGAAATTGCGGGCATCGATGACCCGCCAGATCGACGAATTGGCGGGTGCCGCCGCCGTCTGACACGCGCCGCGGTCTTCAGAAATGACAGCCTTCTCCGGCCATGCCGGAGAAGGCTTTCTCTTTTTACGGGTAAACTTCGATCTGTTCCGGGTGCGTGATCTCGATCAACGGACCGTTATAGGACTCGACCCATCCGCGGACGCGGACGGCACGGCCTTCCAGGTCGGCGATGTCCAGCCCGGCTTCCTCGAACAGCGGCGCGGCCCGCCTGTCGAAGGTCACCGCGAAATCCGTCCGCCAGTCTTCGCCGAAATTGATGTAGCGCCGGCCCCTCACTACCGCGGTGTCCAGCACCACGCCTTCGACGAGAGCGAACCGGTCGATGACGTCACCGGCCTCGTCGGCCGTTCTCACCGCATAGAACGGATGCCGCCAGATACCGTGTCCGGCGGCACGGGCGCGGCGTTCGCGCGTCAGCATCTCGGGAATCAGCGCACGATTGTCGGCGAAACTGTAGACACGGGCGAAACCGTCATCGAGCAGCGCCCCTTGAATCCAGGTTCCGGCGCCATCGAACAGATGGGCGAGCCGGCGACCATGCCGGTCGGTCCGGCGACCGCCATAGCCCAGGCTGAGCACCTGTCCCAGAGTCAGCGTTTCCAGCGCCGACTTTGCCTCGTCCGCCAGCGGCCATGCCTCGAAACCGGGCCTGCCGAGCGGAAGCTTCGGCGCCTGGATGCCGACCAGGCGGACTTCGCTGCCATCGGCCAGCACCACCGTGTCGCCGTCGATCACCGAGACGACTTCACCGGTGCCACCGGACTCCAGCCCGAACGCCGCCACGGGATCGTCGACGGCCAAAGCCGGGGCGAAGGGCGACACAGTCAGCAGCGCCAGGAGCGCCGCCCACCGGGTCGTTTTGCCAAGACCTGTTCGCGCCGCTACACTGCCACGCGATATCGGCAAGGTTCCCATCATGGTTCGCACTGAGCTTTATCCTGAACTGGAGCCCTTTGCGAGCGGGATGCTGCCCCTCGGCGGGCGTCACGAAATGTATTGGGAAGAGTCCGGCAACCCGTCCGGCCAGCCGGTGGTGTTCCTGCATGGCGGCCCTGGGGCCGGCGCTTCGCCCCTGCATCGGCGGTTCTTCGATCCGTCCCACTACCGCATCATCATCTTCGACCAGCGTGGCGCAGGGCGCTCGCAGCCGCTCGGCGACGTCACCTTCAACAGTACCCCGCATCTGGTCGATGACATGGAGGCGCTGAGGGTGATGCTGGGCCTGGAGCGCTGGATGGTCTTCGGGGGCTCATGGGGCAGCACGCTCGCGCTCGCTTACGCCGTCGCCCATCCCGAGCGCTGCCAGGCGCTGATCCTGCGAGGCATCTTCCTGTGCCGGCCGCAGGAGATCGAATGGTTCCTCTACGGCATGCGCATCTTTTTCCCCGAGGTCTGGGACGCCTTCACCGCCGACATTCCCGAAACGAAGCGGAACGATCTGCTGGCAACCTATTACCGCCTGCTCACCGACCCCGATCCGGCGGTGCACATGCCTGCCGCCCATGCCTGGAGCCGCTACGAAGGCGCATGCTCGACGCTGCGGCCCAGCCCCGAAACGGTCGCCGATTTCGGTCGCGACGACTTGGCCCTCGGCCTTGCGCGGATCGAGGCCCATTTCTTCACCCATGCCGAATCGCTTCCCGGCGACTCGGTCCTCAGTCATGTCGACCGCTTCCGCCACGTACCCGGGACGATCGTCCAGGGGCGCTACGACATGGTGTGCCCGATCTTCACCGCCGACGAACTGGCCCAGGCATGGCCCGAAGCCGAGTATACGATCGTGCCCGACGCCGGCCACTCGGCGCTCGAACCCGGCATTCGGGCGGCCCTCGTCGCAACCATGGAACGCTTGCGCGACCAGCCGCCCGAATGACGCCGGGACCGATCGATTCCTGCCCAGGGACCGTTTGCATGGTGGCGGCTTTGCCGAAATACTGGCGCCTCGACCGTCAGGAGACCCGTTCCGCATGAAGAAGCTGTCCATTCTCGCGACCCTCGCCATGCTGGCGGCAAGCTTGACCTCCACTATCGCCCGGGCGGAGGACGATCCGGATTTCTTCACGCTGATGCTGGGTGCTTACGACATCAACGACACCGAGAAGTCTGCGGAAGGCCATATCCAGGTCCGCCTGAGCAACCGCCTGTGGATCTTCAAGCCGCAGTTCGGACTGATGTTCAACAGCGACGCCGGCTTCTACGGTTACGGCGGTGTCCTGATCGACGCCTATTTCGGTAAACGCATGGTGGTCACGCCGAGCTTCGCGGTCGGCGGTTATTCCGAAGGCCAGAGCAAGGATCTCGGCGGGCCGCTGGAGTTCCGCTCGGCGATCGAGTTCGCCTATCGCTTCGACAACCGCTCACGGCTCGGCCTGCAGTTCAGCCACATTTCCAATGCCGGCATCTACGACCGCAATCCGGGCACGGAGTCACTGCTGCTCACCTACTCGATCCCCACGGACGTTTTCGGCCGCTAGCATGAATCCTTTCATCAGGCTGGGGCTGGAGCTGGGACCGCTCCTCCTGTTCTTCTTCGCCAACTCCTGGTACGGCCTGATCCCCGCGACCGCGGTGTTCATGGTCGCGACGGCGATCGCCCTTCCGGTCGCCTATGTGCTCGAAAAACGCCTGCCGATCATGCCGCTGATCACCTGTGTGTTCGTGCTGATCTTCGGCGGGCTGACCGTCTGGCTGCAGGACGAAACCTTCATCAAGCTCAAGCCGACGATCGTGAACCTGCTGTTCGCGGCGATCCTGCTGGGCGGCATGGTGGCGCGCCAGTCGCTGCTGAAACCGCTGCTGGGCACGATGGTTCACCTGACCGAGGAAGGATGGCGCCTCCTCACCCTGCGCTGGGGCGGTTTCTTCATCGTGCTCGCGATCCTGAACGAAATCGTCTGGCGGACGCAAAGCACGGACTTCTGGGTCGACTTCAAGGTCTTCGGCATCATGCCGCTGACCATCGCCTTCAGCATCGCTCAGATGCCGCTGATCAACCGCTACCACGCCGACCCCGAGTCCAACTGACCCGGCGGAAAACGGCTCAGCCGTTGTCGCGAAGCACCTCACCGGCCAGATAGAGCGATCCGCAGATCAGGATGCGGCACGGACCGCCATCCGAGAGCGCGCGGACCGCGGCGTCGATATCGGGTGCCGGCGCTGCCTCGGCAAGGCCGGCATGCCGGGCCGCGTCAGCAAGCACGTCCGGATCGGCGCCGTTCGGCTGGCCGGGAATAGCGACGGCGCGCGCCCGGCGAACCCGCCCGGCGAGCGGGCGAAGGAAGCCTTCGTGGTCCTTGTTGCCCATCATGCCGATAACGAGATCGAGCGGCCGGTCAGCCCAATAGTCGGCAGCCGCCGCGGCGAGCACCGCCCCCGCTGCGGGATTGTGCCCGCCGTCGAGCCAAAGCTCGGCGTCGCCCCCCGCCCCATCGACGAGCGGTCCCCGTGTGAGGCGTTGAAGCCTCGCCGGCTGGACGGCCGTGACCAGGCCTTCGGTGATCGCATCGCGTCCGATGGCAAAACCGTCGAAGCAGGTCGTGCAGGCCACCGCGGTCGCCGCATTGTCGATCTGATGGCGACCGAGAAGAGCCGGTCGCGGAAATTGCGCGTCCAAACCCAGCCCGCTAAAACGCCAGCGGTCCTGATCGGGCGCCGTCCGCCAGTCGATTCCGGCGCGGAGAAGCGGCGCGCCGACATCCAGGGCCCGCGCCGCGATGACCGCGTCGACCGCTTCGGGCTGCGGGCCGATTACGGCGGCCACCCCAGGCTTCAGGATTCCCGCCTTCTCGGCAGCGATCCCTTCGATGGTTCCGCCCAGGAAATCGACATGGTCGATCGAGACCGGGGTAATGGCGGTGACGAGCGGCCGCGCGATCAGGTTGGTCGCGTCGAGGCGCCCGCCTAGGCCGGTCTCCAGGATCACCGCATCGGCGGGGCTGCGCGCGAAGGCAAGGAAGGCCGCCGCCGTCGTGATCTCGAAGAAGGTGATGGGCGCGCCCTCGTTGGCGCGCTCGCACTCCAGCAGCACGTCGCAGAGATGCGCCTCGTCGATCATGGTTCCGCCGAGCCGTATGCGCTCGGCGAAACGGACGAGATGGGGCGAGGTGTAGACGTGCGACCGGTAGCCGGCCGCCGCCAGGATCGCGTCGAGATAGGCGACGAGCGAACCCTTGCCGTTGGTGCCGGCGATGTGGATGACGGGAGGAAGGTGCCGTTCGGGATTGCCGAGGGCCGCGAGCAGGCGCTCGATCCGTCCCAGCGACAGGTCGATCGCCTTGGGGTGCAGCCCCATCAGGCGATCGAGCAGGGCATCACTTCTCCGCAGGTTGTTCCTCCGGCTCCTCCGCCGGTTCCGGGTCCGCAGCCGCCTCGGCCTCGTCGGGAATGTCGAGGCCGGCGGTGGCGAGATCGACGATCTCGGCGCTCGGCTGCGTGTGCAGCAGCAGATCGAGGATGGTGATCAGCCGGTCGCGGATCTCGTGGCGATGGACCACCATGTCGACCATGCCGTGATCGCGCAGGTATTCGGCCTTCTGGAAACCATCGGGCAGCGTCTCGCGGATGGTGCTCTCGATCACCCGCGGTCCTGCAAAGCCGATCACCGCACCCGGCTCCGCCAGCGTGATGTCGCCCAACATGGCGAACGAGGCGGTGACACCGCCCGTGGTGGGATCGGTGAGCACGGCGAGGTAGGGGAGCCCCGCCTCGCGCACCATGTCGACGGCGATGGTCGTGCGCGGCATCTGCATCAGCGACAGGATGCCTTCCTGCATGCGCGCCCCGCCCGAGGACGGGAAGACCACCAGCGGCGCTTGCTGGTAGGTGGCGAGCTCCGCCGCCGCCACCATCGCCTCGCCCACCGCCAGCCCCATCGATCCGCCCATGAAGGCGAAGTCGAGGGCGAGGGTTACCACCGGCGTGCCGCCGATCTTGCCGTGGGCAACGATGACGGCATCGGTCCGACCGGTCTTCGACTGAGCGTCGCGCAAGCGGTCCGAGTACCGCTTCGAGTCCCGAAACTTCAACGGATCGACCGCGACCTTCGGCAGTTCGATCGTGTGGTAGACGCCGTCGTCGAACAGATTGGCAAACCGGACCTCCGGCTGTACCCGCATGTGGTGGTCGCAATGCGGGCAGACGTTCTGAGTCGTCTCGAGGTCGCGATGGAAGATCATCTGCTCGCAGGCAGGACATTTCGCCCACAGATTCTCAGGGATCTGCGGCCGCTCCACGAGAGAGCGGATCTTGGGTCGAACGAAGTTGGTGAGCCAGCTCAAAGGTCGGTTTTCCGGTGGGTCACAGGAAGGTCGAGGGGCGAGGGAGCGCCTCGCCCACCCGGCTTATTCGATCAGCAGATCCTCATCGGCGCGCGCCGGCGCCTGAGCCGGCTCCTGAACGACGGGGGACTGGCCGCGTAGGACCGAATTGCCCTCGAACAGCGTGCGCTGGTCGACCGGGGCCGGTTCCAGCCAGTCCGTCTCGTTCATCTGCCCGCTCTGGCCATAGGCGGCGAGGGCGTTGGCATAGCACAAACGCTCGACGTCGGCTTGAGGAATTCCGCGCTGCAGCATCAACGTCGCGGTCTTCGGTACCGCCATCGGGTCCGAGACGCCCCAATCGGCACTGGAGTCGATCATCATCCGCTCGGAGCCGAAGCGACGGGCGATGTCGACCATCCGCTCGCTGCCCATCTTGGTCTTCGGGTACAGCGTGAAAGCGGCCCAGAAGCCACGGTCGAGGACTTCCGTGACCGTCTCTTCGTTGTTGTGGTCGATGATCACCTTGTGCGGCGCAATGCCATGTTCCTCGCAGACGTCCATGGTCCGCGTGGTGCCGCTCTTCTTGTCGCGGTGGGGCGTATGGACCTGGACCGGAAGGTCGAACTCCTTCGCCAGCTCGAGCTGCGCCCGCAGGGCCCGGTCTTCGAGAGCGGTCTGCTCGTCGTAGCCGATCTCGCCGACCGCGACGACACCTTCCTTCAACAGGAAGCGCGGCAGGATTTCGAGCACGCCCTCGGCCAAAGCCTCGTTGTTCGCTTCCTTGGAATTGAGCCCGATCGTGCAGTAGTGCCGGATACCGAACTGGGCGGCGCGGAAACGCTCCCATCCGACGATCGTCGACAGGTAGTCGATATAAGTGTCGACGCTGGTTCGCGGCTGCCCGACCCAGAATGCAGGCTCGATCACCGCCACCACCCCGGCCGCGGCCATTGCCTCGTAGTCGTCGGTAGTCCGCGAAAACATGTGGATATGCGGATCGATGAGCATCATGGCATCGTCCTCCCTCTTCCTTTGGGCCCGCGCCACCCTCCTGCCCCCGCTTGTGTCGGGTCCGGGGTGCCGGGCATTCCTCCCAGTTAGTATTGGTCTGGCGACCGCTTTGTCCAAACCGTGCCCCAGGGAACGGCCGGCCCGCCTTATGATCAGCGGCGGGCCAGACTCTCCCAGGAAACCGCCCCCGATTCAATCTTCGCCCGGAGCTCAGGCGCAGCCGCCAACCGCCGCGCGGCCTCCGGATCGGGCGACGCCTTCAGGGCCAGCGCCCCGGCGAGACGTTCGCGCTCGTCCTCGCTGCCGATCACGCGCGTAAGGTCGTCGATGGCCTGGGCGTCCGCATGCGGCCCCACGCAGCGCCACAGCTCGATGCTGACCGGACGACTGGCCGCCCAGCGCTCATGCGCATAGTCGCACAGCATGCGCATGAGAGCCGGATTAGCACGGTCGTCGAGCCCTCTGATCGGATAGAGCGGGCTTTCCACGAACAGCGCCTTCAGCACCATGTGGTTCCAGGTGCCTTCCTCGAACATCTCCGCCGGATAGGGATTGTAGTGGGCGACGGCATTGAACACCGCCTTCATGTTGCTCCGCGCGCCCTCGGCTGCGCGGGCCACGTGGCGTTCCGGCGCCGGATAGAGCGGCAGGCCGCGATAGAAGGTAATCAGTTCGCCGACATCGCCGGTCCGGAACAGGGCATCGAGCCGGCGGGCGAACGTCTCATCGTCGGAGTCTGCCGCCAGCAGCACGGCCAGGCGCGCGGCCTGATCGACGCTCCATCCCGCCGGCGACCAGCCGGGGCGCGCCCGCTCGGCAGAGGACAGGTCCGCTTCGTCGAGCGTGAGATCGTCCTTGCCGACTTTCCGCGGCGCCAGGCTGACCGCCAGATAGAGATCGCGGTCCGTGGCACCACTGCCGAGCCGTTCCATGGCCTCCGCAAGCCAATCGGCGGCGGCCGGGACCTGCCGTCCGACCCATTCCGACAGGAGCGTTGCAGGTCGTTTCGCTTCGTCGTTCATCGCCGTCCGCCATCGTTGGATTGGGTCATCGCCGCAAAGGATAGTCCATGCCGGCCCGAGGTCGAGACGGTCATGTACCCGGCACCACCCGCTGGAACAGAAGCGTCAGCGGAAAGCCGACTGCCGCCAGGACCGCCAGCTCCGAAGCCCCCTGCCCGGCGATGAAGATCGCATCGAGCAGGCAGATCCCCGCCAGCATATGCCCCACGGCACGCGGCACCCGCCGGTTTCTACCCAGCACCAGTGTCAGCGCGTAGACCGTCCAGAGAAGAAACAGGAGGGCGAGCGCCGCCCCTATGACCGTGTTGACCGCAATCGGTGCCGCATAGACGAAGGGTATGGCGAGGAAGGCCAGCGGCCACAGGACGGTCATCGACCGGCCGCTCTCATGCTTGGCGACGTAGGTCAGGCCGATCAGATAGCTGAGGGCGACCAGCGCGGCGACCACGAGCCCGACCGGCATGGACGGCGCGACCGCGGCACCGGCGGTGAAGTAGACCAGCATGCGGCAGAGCCCCATGAGCAGCGGGCTCAGAGGATTGCCCTTGTGGTGGCTGTCGTAGAAGACGATGGCGAGCCCCAGCAGGACACCGCCCACGGCCGGCCGCCAGCCGGTCCCGCCGTCGAAACCGTAGCCCACGACGATCAGCAGCACGAACCCCACCGCCATCATGGCGAACGCGCTGAGGAAGACGGCACGTGCCGTCACGGCCCCGGATGGGATCGGCCGTTCCGGCCGTTCCCTGGCATCGATCTCGCGATCGAAGGCGTCGTTCAGGAACATGCCGGCGATGTAGAACAGCGACAGCGCGAGAAGAAGGATCACGCCGGCACCGAACCCGATCCCGCCGCCGGCCAGGACGATCCCGGCGAGGACGTTGGTCCAGACCGTAGGCAGGTTCGAAACCCGCCCCAAGCGCAACGCGACAAGCCAGGTCACGCGCTGAGGCGCTCCATGACCCAGTGAAGCTCCCGTGCCACGGCCTGATCGATGCCGGTCGTCCGGTAGCGCTCGGGCAGAACGTCCCAGGTATAGGTTTCGACTTCCAGATGCTGCGAAATCGGCGCCCGGCGATGACGGTCCAACGTCTCGGCGATGAAGCCCTGCGTCGTGGCGAAGGCGCCGAGATCGTCGAGAAAGATCGGCACGTGAAAATGGACCCGCCACTCCCGTTCCGCCCTATCGTCGTCCAGCGCGGCGAAGGCCTGGGGAAGATCGGTGAACCGCTTGAGCCCCGACCGGGTCCGTTCGACGACCTGGTGCAGATAGACCCCATCGGCGAACGGTTCCAGCGCGGCACGGCCGGCCGCATCGACCGCCGGCAGCCGCAATCCGGCGCTGATCTGAAGCTTGGCGATGCCGATACCCGCCGCCTGCAGCGCGTCGATCCCGCCCTGCGGGTCTTCGAACTCGACGGCGGCATGACAGAGATCGAGGCAAAGCCCCAGATGGCGGCGCAACCCTTCGTCCGCCGCCGCTTCGGAACGGCCGGTGAGCGCCACGAATTCTTCGATGGCGGCTTTCGCGAACAGGTGGTCCTCGAAGAATCGGACGGACTCGGCGATCGTCTCGATGAAGCAGCAGGGCTCGGGCTCCAGCGCCAAGGCGATGGTCCGGCCGGTCCGCGCTTCTATCCCGGCCAGATGGGCGGCATGCCGCACCATGGCCGAACGCATCGCCGCCACGTCGGCGTCGGAAGCGACCCGTGGCTTGAAGGCGCCGGGAACCGTGCTGACGCTGCCCGAGAGCCCCTCCTCGGCCGGCATGAGAACGGCAAGAAGGTCGGCAAGCTGGTTCGTGTAGCGCAGCCGCTCGGCGTCCATCCAATCCGGCAGGTAAACATCTTCCTTCACCCTGACGCCGTGGAACGGCCCGTAGGGGAAGCCGTTGATGGTGAAGACATAGAAGCCGTTGTCGTCGAGAAAGGACCGGAAGGCGCCGAGAGTGCCGGGTTCGCTCAACGCTTCGGCCGCCGCCGCGGAAAGGCGCAGGCCGATGCCGAACGGCGCATCCGGGCATACCTGGCTGCGGACCGCGGTCACATGACTTTCGAGATTGGCACGAACTTCGTCCCAGCTCTCGCCGGGATGGATGTTCGTGCAGTAGGTCAAATGACCGAGCGCCGCGTCACCAATTCTCACGACAGGCCACCTGAATCCCTTGGATTAGTTCTCGATCGCAGCAACCTATCACCCCCTTAACTGGACGGTAAAGCGGCCGCATCGGTCGATATCGAGCCGCACTCGCAACCAGCATGACATTGAGCGCGGGTGGAATCTCTCTATCATCACGCTCTGTCGATAACGAGGGCGGACCGCGGCGGATTGCGGACGGGGCGGGATAGCTCGGACGACCGGTGCGAGGACGCGGACAGTACCGGGAGGATCCAGCATGACCCCAACGATCGTCATCAACGTCGTCGGCTTGAGCTTCGGCATGGTCGGCGAGCATACGCCGAACCTCAAACGTCTCGCAGCGGGCGGCGCGATGCGGCCGCTGAATACGGTCACACCGGCGGTCACGACGACGGCGCAGACGACCTTTCTCACCGGTGTCATGCCGCGGGACCACGGGATCGTCGCCAACGGCTGGTACTTCCGCGATCTTTCCGAAATCTGGTTCTGGCGCCAGTCCAACCGCCTGGTCACCGCAGAGAAGGTGTGGGAAACGGCACGCCGGCACGATCCCGCCTTCACCTGTGCCAACCTGTTCTGGTGGTACAACATGTACTCGACGGCCGACTGGGGCGTGACCCCGCGGCCGATGTACCCTGCGGACGGCCGCAAGATTCCGGACATCTACGCCGCGCCCTCCGACCTCCGCGACGAATTGAACGCCAAGCTGGGGCAGTTCCCGCTGTTCCGGTTCTGGGGGCCCGCTACCGACATCGTAGCGAGCCGCTGGATCGGCGATTGCGCGCTTCACGTCCGCCACACCCGCCAGCCGACGCTGACCCTCGTCTATCTACCCCATCTCGACTACGTCCTGCAGCGCGAAGGACCGGACAGCCCGAAGGTCGCGCACGATCTCGGCGAGGTCGATGCGATCATCGGGGAACTGATCGAGGACGCGGAAAAGGACGGCGCCAAGGTGATCGTCCTCTCCGAATACGGCATCACGCCCGTATCGCGACCGGTGCACATCAATCGTTCGCTGCGGCAGGCCGGACTGATCCAGATCCGGGAAGAGCTCGGCCGCGAGCTTCTGGACCCCGGCGCCTCCCAGGCGTTCGCGGTGGCCGACCATCAGATCGCGCATCTGTATGTCCAGAACCCCGCTCGGATCGGCGAGGTCAAGGCGCTGGTGGAGAGCCTCGACGGTGTCGAAACGGTGCTGGACGAGGACGGCAAGCGAGCATACGGCCTTGACCATCCGCGTTCGGGAGAGCTGGTCGCAATCGCCGACGCCGACGCGTGGTTCACCTACTATTACTGGCTCGACGACGATCGCTGCCCGGATTTCGCCCGCACGGTCGATATCCACCGCAAGCCCGGCTTCGACCCGGTGGAGCTTTTCCTCGACCCCGCTCTCAGCATGCCCAAAGCAGCCATTGGCTGGCGCTTGGCGAAGAAAGCGATGGGCTTCCGTACGTTGATGGATGTGATCCCTTTGGATGCGACGCTCGTAAAAGGGTCGCACGGGCGGCTGACGACCCGCGCAGAGGATGGGCCTGTGATCATCAGCAGTGATCCGGACGGCCTTCCCGGAGACGGTGCGGTCGAAGCGGTTGCAGTGCGCGACATCATGCTCGGACACGCCCTCGGAAACAGCAACTAACGCAAGAATCCGCGGGTTTTAGGAATACCATATGGAGAATCGTCCGCGAAAGCGGGCACCAACCGGATAGGGAGTGGGGCCAAGCTGGTTGAAAGTTGATGGCGGAGCGAAAAATCGTTCGTCTTTGTCTAGAGTGGGAGACATACTATAATAAACTATATGAAGGCCTACTCTTGACCATCATCAAGTTGAACAAAACTATTGAACGCCCGCTCCCTATTAGTGAAGCCTTCCGAACTCGGCACCGCATGCGGGGGGCACCGTGACGGTGGACGGTGGGGGATACTTCAAACAGTTGCCTTTGTTTGCGGGCATCGCGGAAGAGAGCATCAGCAGGCTGGAATCGCATGCTGAATTCCATACTTTCCCGCGAGGAGCAGTAATTCAAAGGCAGGGGTCAATACCCACTGCTTTGCCGGTTCTGCTCGAAGGATCGGTACAGCTACTCGGATGTGTCAGGACACAACGTCCGGTTGTGGTTGACATCGTTCGAGCTGTGGAAATCTTGCACCTGGCACCCGTACTGTCGACAGCGCCCGTACCGACGACGATCCAGGTCGTCGATCCTGCGACGACCGTGATGATTCCGCGGGCAGCCGTCCACAAATGCCTGAGTTCCGATGCCCATCTGGCATACCGACTGCTGACTATTCTGGGCAGCCAGTATGAAGGCTTGGTCTCGCAGGTGAAGAATCTCAAGGCGAGAACCGCCAGCCAGCGTCTGGCTGCTTACTTGGTCGAACTCGCGGAAGACCGCGGGGCACGTGTCGTACGTCTTCCCTTCGACAAGCGGCTTCTGGCATCGCGGCTCGGCATGACGCCTGAAAGCTTTTCGCGCGCATTGTCCACGCTCAGAACCTACGAGGTGGAGACGCGGTCGAGCGAGGTCCACATCGGCGACTTCGAAAAGCTGCGCCAGTATGCGCTGCCAGACGGTGAGGACTGGGAAGAAGATACCCCGGAAGAGTACAGCTGAACGCGCCTCTTCCGGAGACACTCCTTTTTCGCCACTTTGTCGCCGACCATCATCACGAATTGTGATTCGTGTCACTGCGCGGCCGTAGCGCATGGGTCCAAGGTTGGCTTCACTGGAATTCGGGCGTCGGACGAGAGCATGGCGCAACCGAAGAGGCGCCGAGCGAGATGTTTCCGCCCCGGTTATTCCACCTGTTTCGATGCATGCGCTCAACGACTGAAAGGGGAACGGAAAGATGGGTTCCCATTGGGACGACGGACGTGCAACGCAGCTCAGCAACCTAGTCGTGGTCGTCAAGGCCGACGGCATCTACGACACCGGCGGACGGCTGGTCGGGACCCAAGTCGACACTGTGGTCGCCGATTACGAGCGCCGCTTCGGTATCCGGCCGATCCTCTGGCAGAGCCAGCCGCCGCTTCGGGCCCGGCTCGACGCCGCCACCCAGGCCCTCCTGAACGAAACCATCCCTGACCTCTAAATCGAGATCGACCGAGCAGACACAGGCAAACCTGAGGCGCCGACCTGCCGCCCCCCTTCCCCTCGTTCCGCTTTCCGTTTATGTCCTTGCCAACGGAACGCGAGAATGGAGGCATGAGCGCTGATGGTTCGTCTGATTCTTCTCCGCCACGGGCAGAGCGTTTGGAACCGTGACGACCGGTTCACCGGGTGGACCGACGTCGACCTCAGCGACCAGGGAATCGAGGAAGCGCACCGCTCCGCGCGCCAGTTGAAGGCCGCAGGGCTTACCCCCGACGTCTGCTTCACCTCCTACCTCAAGCGTGCGATCCGGACGCTGTGGATCGTCCTCGACGACATGGATCTGATGTGGCTGCCGGTGCACCGCCACTGGCGCCTGAACGAGCGCCATTACGGTGCTCTCCAAGGCCTCAACAAGGCCGAGACCCGCCAGAAGGCCGGCGACGAACAGGTCCATATCTGGCGCCGCAGCTACGATGTGCCGCCGCCGCCCTTGGAGAAGGACGACCCGCGCTCACCCGTCGGCGACCCACGCTATGCCAGCCTGAAACCGGAAGAGCTGCCGCTGACCGAGAGCCTGAAGGACACCGTGCAGCGCGTCCTGCCCTATTGGGACGAAGCCATCGCACCCGAGCTCAAGACGGGCCGGACGGTGCTGATCGCCGCGCACGGCAACAGCCTGCGCGGGCTCGTGAAGTATCTCGACGAGGTCGCCGACCAGGACATTCCCAAGGTCGAGATCCCGACCGGGTCGCCGCTGGTCTACGAACTCGACGACCAGCTCAAGCCGCTGTCGAAGAAGTATCTGGAAGGATAGCGGGCGAGATCCTCGCGTCGAGCGCGAGGATCTGTCTCAGGCGCCGCGCTTCACGCGCGAGATTCCAGTTCCGAATACAGACGGTCCACGTCTTCACGACGGCAAAGCTCGGTGCCGGTGGTGAGCAGCGCCGCCGAGCCGGCGGCGACACCGTAGAGGAAAGCCTGCTCGACCGACCAACCGGCGACGAGCTGCCGGCACATGCCGCCCAGAAAGCTGTCCCCGGCGCCGACGGCGCTCCGCACCTCGACCGAGGGCGGGGCGACCCGGGTCACGCCACGATTGGTCGCCAGCAGCGCGCCGTCCGCCCCAAGCGTCAGCGCGACGATCTTCGCCGAACCGCTTCTGACCAGCGCCATCGCGGCTTCGTCCTGGTCCACCTCGCTGTCGAGGCTGGTACCGGCGAACTCAGCCAACTCGCGCAGGTTGGGTTTGACCAGATAGACGCCCTCGTCCAGGGCCGCCTTCAGCGCCGGGCCGGACGCATCGAGAGCACAGGGAATACCCCGGCCTCGCGCTGCCGACGCGACCTGGGCATAGAAGTCTTCCGGAACGCCGGGGGGCAGGCTGCCGCTCGCCACCACCATCGCCGGCGGCGGAACGTCGGGATCGGCCACGGCATTCAGGCAGGCCTGCCACTCCGCAGGCATGAGCTCCGGCCCCGGCATGACGAAGCGGAATTCCTCCCCGCTCGACGTCTCCGCCACCGTGAAGCTGATCCGCGTATCCTCTCGAATGGGAATGGGCCGGACAGCGAGCCCGGCATGCTCCATGTAGCCTTCCAGAGCCCCGCCGACCGGACCGCCGCAGGTGAAGACGGCGATTACGTCTCCGCCCAACTCGGCGATCACACGGGCCGCATTGATGCCGCCGCCACCGGGGTCACGTCGCGGCGTGTCGCACCGGATCTTCCGGATTGGCTCGACCCGTTCCGTCGCCGTCGCGATATCGACGGTGGGATTGACGGTCAGGGTGAGGATCGAGGACATGCCGCCTCCGTCATCCGCTGACCACGTTCTGCGACGCACCGGCGCCGAACGCCCGGATATTCTCCGCCGTCGTCTTCAGGATGCGTTCGACCGCCTCGCGCGTGTTGAAGGCGCTGTGCGGCGTGATCACCACGTTGCGCATGCGGAGCAGGATGTGGTCTGCGAGCAATGTTTCGAGATCATGCTGTTCGGCGAAGAAGGAGCGCAGGAGTTCCGCCTCCTCTCGGATCGCCGGCTCCTCGGGCAGCACGTCGAGACCGGCGGCGGCGATCTTGCCGTCCGCCAGAGCACGGAGTAGCGCCCGTACCTCGACCACGGCGCCGCGCGCGGTGTTGATCAGCACCGCGCCGTCCTTCATCACCGCGAACGCCTTGTCGTCGATCATGTGGTGCGTCGCCGGATTGGCGGGCACATGCAGGGTGACGATGTCCGAGCGCGCCAACAGTTCCGGCAACGCGACGTAGTCGAAGTCCATTTCCGTCGCCGCCGACTCATCGGGCATCACGTCATAGGCGAGCACCCGCATCCCGAAGCCGCGGGCGATGCCGATGACGTTGCGGCCGATATTGCCGGTGCCGACGACGCCGATCGTCCTGTCGCGAAGATCGAATCCCTGCAGCCCCGTCTGCGAAAAGTCGCCGCGCCGGGTGCGGTCGACGGCTTCGATCATCCTGTGGCTGATGGTCAACAACAGGGCGAAGACGTGCTCGGCGACGGTATTGTCGCCATAGGTCGGGACGTTGCTGACGGTGATGCCGCGCCCCTTGCAGAGACCGAGATCGATATGGTCGAAACCGGTCGAGCGCGTGGCGATGAAGCGGAGCGCGCCGAGCCGGGAAAGCACCGCTCCGCTCAGATCCGAGTAAATGAAAGTCGAGACCACCTCGGCGTCGGCATAGGCCTCGGCATTATCGAGCCCCAGCGGCTCGGCCACGAACACGACCTCATGCGGGGCGTCGAGGTCGCGGAAAGCTTCCCGCTCCCACGCCTCGACCTCGAAGATCACGATCTTCATCGCCAGCCTGCTAGCGGCGTGCTTCCGCCTGGGCGACGTGACGCTTCACGCCGAGGAAGCTATCTGGCGAGACCGACATCGAATCGATCCCGGCGTCGACCAGGAACTCGGCGAATTCGGGCTTGTCGCTCGGCGCCTGGCCGCACAGACCGACCTTGCGCTGGGCACCGTGGGCCCGCTCGATCACCTGGCGGATCATCGTGGTCACCGCCTCGTTGGATTCATCGAACAGATCGGCCAGTTCGTCCGAATCGCGGTCGACCCCGAGGACGAGCTGGGTCAGGTCGTTCGATCCGATCGAGAAGCCGTCGAAGCGCTCGGCGAACTTCTCCGCCAGGATCACGTTGGCCGGGATCTCGCACATGACGTAGATCTCGAGACCGTTCTGGCCCCGTACCAACCCGTTCTCCGCCATCACCTCCAGCACCCGGTCGGCCTCGGCGACCGTGCGGCAGAACGGGATCATGACGACGAGGTTGGTCAGCCCGATCTCGTCGCGGACCTTGCGGATCGCCTGACATTCGAGGGCGAACCCCTCCCGATAGTGGGGGCTGTAGTAGCGGCTGGCACCGCGCCAGCCCAGCATCGGGTTCTCCTCCTTGGGCTCGAAGCCGCGGCCGCCGATCAGGTCGGCGTACTCGTTGGTCTTGAAGTCGCTGGTGCGGAGAATCACCGGGTTCGGGTAGCGCGAGGCGGCGATACGGGCGATGCCATAAGCCAGCGTCTCGACGAAATAGGCGGTCTTGTCGTCGAAGCTGCGGGTCAGTTCGGCGATAGCGGCCTGGGCGTCCTTGTCGGTGACCCGGTCGGGATGGATCAGCGCCATCGGGTGGATCTTGACGATGTTGTTGACGATGAACTCCATCCGCGCCAAGCCGACGCCGTCGGCCGGAAGCCGCCACCACCGTAGCGCCGCCGCCGGGTTGGCGAGGTTCAGCATTACCTTGGTTTCGGTCTCGGGAACGTCGTCCAGCGAGACGTCTTCGACAGCGAACTCGCCGATCCCGTCATAGACGAAACCTTCGTCGCCCTCGGCACAGGAAACCGTCACCTCCTGCCCGCCCTTCAGCACCTTCGTGGCATCGCCGGTGCCGACGATCGCCGGCAGGCCTAGCTCGCGGCTGACGATGGCGGCATGCGAAGTCCGGCCGCCGTGGTCGGTGACGATCGCCGCGGCGCGCTTCATGATCGGCACCCAGTCCGGGTCGGTCATTTCGGTGACGAGAATGCCGTTCTTGGGGAACTTGGCGATCTCGGCCGGGCTGTCGAGACGGCAGACCTTCCCGGCGGTGATCGCATCGCCGATGCTGTGGCCGGTGACCAGCCGCTCGCCATGGCGGCGGAGACTGTAGGTCTTGAGCGAGCCGGCTTCCTTCCGCGACTGCACCGTCTCGGGGCGCGCCTGGACGACGGCGAGTTCACCGGTCTCGCCGTCCTTCGCCCATTCGATGTCCATCGGCTTGCCGTAGTGCTCCTCGATCGTCTTGGCCCATTCGGCGAGCTTCAGGATCTCCTCGTCGGCGAGGACCAAGCTCTCCTGCTCCTTCTTGGTGGTATCGACGGTCTTCACCGGTGAATCGCCGCCGCTCGCATAGATCATCTTGGTCGCCTTGGCGCCCCGGACCCTTTCGATGATCGGCTTCGGCGCTTTACCGAGAAGCGGCTTGAAGACCATGTACTCGTCCGGGTCGACAGCCCCCTGGACGACGGTCTCGCCCAGCCCCCAGGCGGCATTGATCAGCACCGCGTCACGGAATCCGGTCTCGGTGTCGATCGAGAACATCACCCCCGAGCAGCCCTTGTCGGAGCGGACCATTCGCTGGACGCCGATCGACAGCGCCACCTTCATATGGTCGAAGCCGCGGTTCTCGCGGTAGGTGATGGCGCGGTCGGTAAACAGCGAGGCGTAGCAGCGCCGGCAAGCCTCCATGAGCGCCTTCTCGCCGGTGATGTTGAGGAAGGTCTCCTGCTGGCCGGCAAAACTGGCATCGGGCAGGTCTTCGGCCGTGGCGCTGCTGCGAACCGCGACATCGACCCGATCGCGGCCGGCTTCGGCGCTGAGGTCGTCGTAGGCGCTACTGATCGCGGTCGCGATGTCGGCGGGGAATTCCCCTTCGCCGACCATCTTGCGGATCGCCGCCCCCGCCTTCTCCAGCGACATGTCGCCCTTCCGATGCTTCTCCAGCACCTCGAAGATGCGGTCGCGCAGGCTATTCGCCTCGATGAACCGCCAATAGGCGTCCGCGGTGGTCGCGAAACCCGAAGGCACGTTGATCCCGGCCACCCGCAGGGTCCTGATCATCTCGCCGAGGGATGCATTCTTGCCGCCGACGATCGGCACGTCGCCGATGCCGAGTTCGCGGAACCAGATGACGGACGCCTGTTTGTCGCTCATGTGACGGGTCTCCTTTCACATCGCTTCGGCGAGTGGGCGGATCAGAGGGGCGCTTTGATCGTCGCCCCCGCCTCAAGGGAATAGTCGCTGTCGAAAATCCGCACCCGCATCTCCGGCGCCACGGACGTCGCGGCAGTAAGTTCCAGCGT
Source organism: Rhodospirillaceae bacterium (assembly GCA_002721365.1). Lineage (GTDB taxonomy): Bacteria > Pseudomonadota > Alphaproteobacteria. The sequence continues at coordinate 23,368 of PBKC01000030.1, forward strand.
GCCGTCGGCGATCTGGAGCCGCAGGGAATGGCCGCGATAGCGGAGCTTCAGACAGAGCTTGGTCAGCCCCTCAGGAAGCGCGGGGTTCAACCGCAGCACGTCCGACCGGGTCTCGATGCCGGTATAGCCGCGCTGAATCAGATCGACGGTGCCGGCCATGGCGCCGAGATGGATGCCTTCGGCGGTCGTGCCGCCCTGGGTGTCGCTGACGTCGCTCAGCAGCGCTTCCTCGAACAGAGACCAGGACCGCGCGCGATCGGACCGCGCCAGCACCCATGAATGAACGACGCGGCTCAACGTCGAACCATGTGAGGTGCGCTGCGCGTAGTAGTCGATGTTCCGTCGAATCAGGTTGGAGTCGAACTGATAGCCCAGCCGTTCGATCAGCGCCGACAATTCCTCGGCGGTGAACAGGTAGAACAGCATCAGGGCGTCCGCCTGCTTCGACAGCTTGTAGCGGTTCGGGGTGTCGCCCTCGGCTTCCAGGATGCGGTCGAGGCGCTGAATGTCGCCGTACTTCTTGCGGTACCCTTCCCAGTCGAACTCGTCGAGATCGCCATAGCCATCGAACTGGCTGATGATCCCGCCGTCGTGGAAAGCGAGCCGCATCCTCTGCGTGATGTCACTCCACAGGGCGAACTCGTTCGAGTCCAGGCCCAACAGCTCGCATAGCTCGACCCTGCGCTCCTCCGGCAGAAGCTCCAGGACGTCGAGGGCGCGCTTCAGCACCCAGACCGCCATCACATTGGTGTAGGCGTTGTCGTCGAGACCGGGCGCCGACGCTCCCGGATAGGCCGTGTGATACTCATCCGGCCCGACCACGCCCAAGATGCGGTACCGGCCTTCCTTCTCGTCGAAGCTCGCGATGCTCGCCCAGAAGCGGGCGATCTCCAGGATCATCTCGGCGCCGAAGGTCGCGAGGAACTGCAGATCCCCGCTGACCTCGTAGTACTGCCAGACGTTGTAGGCTACCGCCGAATTGATGTGGCGCTGAAGAAACGTGTTGTCCGGAAGCCAGCGACCCGATTGCGGGTTCAGATGCAGCACCTGGCTCTCTTCCCGGCCGTTGCTGCCGCTCTGCCACGGATACATCGCGCCGCGATAGCCATGGTCGCGCGCCGCCTTCCGGGCCTCGCCCAGGCGGCGATAGCGATATTTCAGCAGCGCCCGGGTGATCTCCGGCACCCGCAAATTCAGGAACGGGAAAATGAACAGCTCGTCCCAGAAGATGTGGCCGCGATAGGCCTCGCCGTGCAGACCGCGCGCCGGAACCCCGACGTCGAGCTCGATGGTGTTGAGCGACGCCGTCTGCAACAGATGGAAGATGTGCAGGCGAAGCACCATCTCGGTCCGGTGATCGGCGAGGGCCCCGTTGCCCTCGATATCGAGACCGAATCGGCGCCAGAGATGCTCCCAGCCCCGCGTATGGGACGCGAGAAGCGTCGCGAACCCCGGGGCGGTCTGAACGGCTTCCCGTGCCTCCATCCCCGCCTCGGCGATGGTGTCGTCGCGGCAGGTGAACAGGCCGACGATCTTTTCGACGCGAAGCGGCACGCCTTCGTCGACCTGGGTGCGATGCAAGGTCGCGACGTAGCCCTGCTCCTCGAACAGGCGGGAGTCGGTGACGATGCGACCGCCGTCAAGGAACAGGCAGGTCCGCGCCGCCTCGGCGACCTCCAGCCGGGACTGCGTGGTTCGCATCATCAGCCAGGCGATACCGTCACCGCCCGCACCGCCGTCCACCCAGTCGAGATGCCGGCCGCTCAACGCCTTGTAGCGGTCGACACCCGCATTGGTGACCCGCCCGTCGATGGCGCTCTTGACCTCGATCTCCCCCGACCAGTTCTCGGGCGTCAGAATCATCTCGATCGCCGCCAGATGCGGCGATCCCATATGGACGATCCGCCGGGTGAGAAGCCGCGTCCGCCGGTCGGCCTCGTCGGTGAACAGGATTTCCCGCTCGAGGACGCCGCGCTTGAGGTCGAGGGTCTGGCGATAGTCGCCGATCTCGACGGCATCGAGGTCGAACCAGGCACCGTCGGCGTGACGAAAGGTCAGCGACAGCCAGTTCGGCATGTTGACGAGATCCTCGTTCTCGACGACATGGCCGCGGATCTCGGTCTTAAGACGGTTATAGCCGCCGGCGAAATAGGTTCCCGGATAATGAACCGGGCCGGCGTCGACCGACTCCGCGGCGCCACGGGTCGCGAAGTAGCCGTTGCCGAGGGTGCAGAGGGCCTCGCGCAGGCGCTCCTGCTCAGGGTCGAAGTGATCGTATTCGAGCGTCCAGACGCTCACGCCGCCGCCTCCCCGAGACGATCCCCGACCGCGCGCAGCAGTTTCCGCACCTCGTCGGTTCCGTTGAGGACATACGTCGCCAGCGTCGAATCCGTCTCATCGTCCCGCACCAGGATTCCAACGCCGATGCCCGACAGGGCGCGGAAAGCATCCTCGTCGGTTTCGTCGTCGCCGATATAGACCGGCAGATGGCTTGTCGCGTCGAGGCCGAGAGCATCCAGCATCCACAGCACCGCCCGTCCCTTGTCCCAGTCGATCGCCGGACGAAGCTCGAAGATCATCTTGCCGCCGGTCTTGCGCAGGTCGTGATGATCGGCGAGCGCCGCGTCGACGGCCGCTTCCACCTTGGGCCAGTCGTCCGGCGCCGCCCGGCGGTAGTGGACGGCGACGGCGTAGCGCTTCCGTTCGACCTGGGCGCCCTCGATCGCGGCGACCGCCTTTCCCAGCGCCCCCTCGACCGCATCGAGGGACCGAAGGAAGCGATGGCCCTCCGGATGCTCATGGCGCCAGCCATCCGGTCCCGCGAGGTCGAAGCCGTGGCTGCCGGCGTAGTAAAGCCGGTCGAGACCGACGCGCTTGCGCACGTCCGCGAGGTCACGCCCGCTGACGATCGCCACCGTGGCCCGGGCCGCCAAGGCAGTCAGCGCTTCGCGCATCGCGGCGGACAGCACGGCATCCTCGGGCCGTTCGACGATCGGCGTCAGGGTGCCGTCATAGTCGAGGAAGAACACCGGGCTCCGGGCACCGGCCTTCGAGAACAGGGAATCGATCTGGTCGAGCGCTACGGGCAGGTCCGCGGCAAGCTTCTGCGGATGAGCGTCGCTGGTCACTGGAATCTCCGAAAAGGCATGAACGACGACGTCGGCGCCGTTCTCTATGAGTGCCCTTTCGGAGCCGTTCCGAGCAACCCCAATGACACAGCCGAACCCGCCGGCGCGGCCGGCCCGGACGCCGGCCACCGCATCCTCGGCAACCACCGCTTGGGACGGTTCGACGTGCAGGCGACGCGCGGCTTCGAGAAAAAGATCAGGGGCGGGCTTTCCCCGCAGCCCCGATCCGGCGAGATCGTTGCCGTCCACCCTTTCCGAGAACAGCGCGGTTATGCCGGCTGACTTCATGATCGACGCACCGTTGCGGCTCGACGTCACGATCGCCGTCCGTACACCCAGGTCATGCAACGTCTCGACGAAGGGAACGGCATCAGCGAAGACTTCGACCCCGTAGCGTTCGATCATCGCATGGAAGACGTCGTTCTTCCGGTTGCCGAGCCCGCAGACCGTCTCGGCGTCCGGCGAATCGTGCGGGGTGCCGCGTGAAAGCCGGATCGACCGCGACTCGAGGAAACTCGCTACGCCGTCATAGCGCGGCTTGCCGTCGACATAAGTGAGATAATCCTCCCTGGTGAACGACCCGCCCGCACCCTTTCGGGTTTCGAGATAGGCATCGAACATCGTTTTCCAGGACTCGAAGTGGCGCTTGGCCGTGTCGGTGATGACGCCGTCGAGATCGAAGATCACGGCGCGAAACCGGCCATTCTTCAGTGCTTCTGCGAGCCGTGAGAACATTTCGGCTTATCCGTCGGCTGTCTGCCGCCTGCTAATTGGCCCCCGGGACTCGTTGGCCAGGTTCTCCAGATATGAAGCCGGCTGCATTGATCCAAGTCACAGCAGCGAAAGCCTTGTCCGGCCGTGAAGGCCGGTACCCGCATCGGACCGCATCCAGCGGACGATGAAACGGCGCCCTCCCGAGGAGACGGAGAGGTAACCCGCGATATGCCTTCACCTCGAACGGAAGGCCGAGCCCCGGCATGCGTACGGTCTTTCCCGCTCTTTATCGGGAAGGACGTTTGGCGCACACCAGCGGTTGCCGACAGGCGAGGGCCTGCGGAAGCCGATAAAGACGATGTCTACGCGGCGATTCCCGTTTCGGGGCTAAGGCGAAGGCGGCGAAGCCGGCTCGAGTCGCGTGTGACGCCGATCAGGACTGCTGGCCGGTCGTCCAGCCGATGATCCGGCTCGGACCGCTGGCATTCAGCACTTCGGGGGTCACGTGGACGGCCTCGATATCGCTTTGGTCGGGCACGATCGAACGCGCCTCTTCCTCTCTGTCCGCGACGACCAGCCACACCCGGCGCGACGACATATGCCCTGCCGGCATCTTCACCGTCACTTCGAACAAGCGCTTCGGCGCCGTCATCTGGTCCTCCCGATTTCCACTACCTGCATGACTCGGTGATTTCGTCTATTCACGGTAGTCGCATAGGCGGCGGCACACGCCACAGGCATCCTATCGTCCTGACGAATTACAACGAGAAAGAGATAATAGCACGGTTCCGTTATCGGACCATGACAGTGTGGGCGACCTATGACTTTTTACTGCGGCCGCCGGATATAGCCGGGAGTCAGTCCTGACTCTCGATGTAACGGAGCAGCGGCAGCCAGTCCTCCCGCAGCCCCTCGGCCCGCTTTCCCGACAGGTCGAACAGCCCCTGCCCCCGGAAGGCGGCTTCCGAATAGACGGCGCTTTCGCGAACGCGCGCCACCACCGCGTGCCCCAGAGTCTCGAGGAAGCTGTCGAGCCGGGTCGCGGCACGGGTCCGCAGCCGGACCCGGTTCCCGACTCCCGCGACCGGCTTGCGGTTCTTACGGATCGGCTTCAGATCGTCGAGAGTCTTGAGAAAGCGGCGAGTCGCCGCCTCGTCGAACGCCGAGGGCTGCAGGGGCAGGACGACGACGTCGGCCATCGCCAGCAGATCCTTGACCTGCGTCCGCTTGAGCGCGGCCGGCGCATCGATGATCAGGCGCATCGTCCCCTTGGGCGCCGAGTCGATTTCCTTGGTCCAGTCGAGGGGCGCGATCGACGGCAGCGCATCCGACCGCCGCTTGACCCAGTCGAGGCTGCTCTTCTGGCGGTCCGCGTCAGCCAGTGCCGTCGCCAACCCGCCCGCAGCGAAAGCGGCGGCGAGGTTGGTCGCAACGGTTGTCTTGCCGCAACCGCCTTTGCTGTTCGCCACCAATATCGAGAGCATCGCTCCTCATCCTCGCCCGTCGGCCCAGAACACCGGCGCCCCGAGAAAGCTCTTCCAGCCGGCATTCAATCGAGGTTCGAGCTCGGCCGCAACGCAGGCGTACCATCCGGTGACGACCCCGATGGCGATCCGCTGCGGCTCGTCCGCCTCAGGCCGGGCGCCGAGGATCGCCAACAGCCGCTCGGCCGTCGCTATGTCGTTGAGATGGCCCAATTCTTCTTGAAATCCGGCCATCGCCCGGCCATAGGCGACGGCACGTTTCCGCGGATAGAGCGACGAAAAAAATTCCGTCGCGTAGCGCAGTTTCTTGACCGCGATCCGCACGCGATGCCGATCGGCGGAGGCGAGATGAACGAATCGCCGCCCTCGCTTCCGGACCTTGCTATGGCGTTCGTCGAGCAGGTGATGGGCGTAGTCTCGGAGATGTCCGCCGCGCAGCAGTCGCGCCTCCGGCGAGGGCGACCAGAGGGACCCGCTTTCCAACGCTTCACCCAGCCGCATGAGCAATGCCGCGTAACGCGGCGCGGTCATCGCCTCGTGCAATGAAAGATAGCCTTCGCGCCGGACCGTTTCGGCTGCCTCGGCAAGGTTCCCCAACCCGACGATGTCGGGACAGGCGTCGCGCACCGGCGGCAGAAGCTCGCTCAGGAAAACGTCCCAGTCGCGGGCGGGACCGGTCCGCCCTGCCAGCCAACCGATTTCGGTCCGGAACCGATCGAGCTGGGCCGGGGCGATGATGGGAGCGAACAGCGTGAAGAGCGACCGGAGGCGACGCAGGGCGACCCTAAGCTGATGCACGCCTTCGGGATCCCGTCCGTCGAGCGCCGACGCTTCGTTCCGGGTCCAGTGATCCACGCAAGCGCGGATCAGCATGTCGGCCCCTTCCTCGACGCCGATGTCGGCCGGGAGGGCGGTCTTTGCGGCCTTGACCGGCGCTGGAACAGTCTGCTCGGGCGCGGCGGGCTGGACCAGCCGATCGACCTTGAGCGGTGCCATGTCGTGGAGCACCAGTGCGCGGTCGGGAAGCAGCCATGCGGTATCCGCCTCGCCGACCAGCTCGATCGTCGCCAAGGGGCGCACGCCATCGGCATCCTCCACCTCGCCCTCTTCGACGATCAGCGTCGCACGCCCGCCGCCGCGCGGCCCGAGCATGAAGCCGCGCGCCCGGTTGAGCCGCGCCAGAGCGACGGGGCGCAGATCGCCCGGAAGGACCAGTCCCAGGCGTTCGCGCAGGTCGGGATCGTCGATAGCCGATAGATCGGGCTCGCCGCTGCGCAGGCGTGTCGACCACACCGACCGCCGCACGACCCCGAACGGATCGATTCCCGCCATGACCACCCGCTGCAGGCGAACCGGCCCGCGCATATCGACCTGCACCGAGATGCCGCGCCGGGCGAGCCTCTTGTCGGCCACGTCGAAGAACGTTCTGGTCAGGGGACGCCATCGCCCGTCCCATGCCAGCAGATTGCGGTCTTGGGCGGTAACTGCCACGGCGGCGACATCGGCCGGCGTCGCCGCTAGCCGCAGTGCCGCCTCACGACGCGGCGAAATCGGGTTCACCACCGCGTCCGGCGACACATCCAGTCCGAAATCCAACGAAGCGCTCTCCTCTCGCAGATCGCTGCACCGGCCACGGTATCACGCTGCGCTACGCCTAGCTTGCCAAACAGCAAGCCCCGCGAACATACGGAATTGCCCCTATATGATCGAAAACACAGGTGAATCCGCGATATGCGCAGTTGCGCGCCACTGTTCTCGACGATAAGTTGTCTATTATCTGGCCAACTCCGGGTGGGGAAGATGTTGGGCGTTATCAGAATCGGAAAGTTCGTCGCAGCAGTCGTCGCCGTCACGGCGCTCGCCGCCTGCAACGTCATCGAAGCGGACGCGCCCGACGCCGACCCGGTCACGGGTCTTGGCAAGTCCAGCGGCGGCCTGTTGGGTCAGACCTATGACGAACGTCTGGCGAAGGAAGTCGCCGATGCATCGGCGGTTTGCGCCAAGGATGTCGGCGAGGTTCCCGGTACGATCGACCATGAGCTGTGCGTCTACACCGTGCTTGGCACGCCGCAGGTCGAACTGGCCGATTTCGCCGTTCCGGAGGATGGGCGGTGGGAGCCCATCATCTGGCTCGACAGCCAGTGGGGGGCTTTCCGGGCCTACCGGGCTCGGTTCGCGGCCTCCGAGGAGGGCCAGGGCGAGCTTATGGTCCGCATGGCCGATTTCCTGGAGCGGCAGAAGACGCTTCTGGCGATGCGGGAAGGCATGATCCCGGTCGAACCCGAATCGGATTACTGATCCCCCGGATTAACGGTCCCCATCATCTGTCGGGCTGCGTCTCGCGCTCGGCATCCGTGATCCAGACCTTCATCGCCGGCAAGGCGTAGATCGCTTCGACGTATTCGGCGGCGAAGCCGGGGACATCGATGCCATAGGTCCGGAAACGGGTGGCGACCGGCGCGTACATCGCATCGGCGATCGAGAACTGTCCGAACAGCAGCGATCCGCCCGCACCGAATCGGTCGCGCGCCATCCGCCACAGGTCGACGATCCGATCGACGTCAGCCCGAACGTCGGGCGCAAGGCCGGGCACCTCGAACTGGCCGCAGATGTTCATCGGCAAGGCCTGCCTGAGGGCGCCGAACCCGGCATGCATCTCGGCGGCAATCGCACGGGCGAAGGCGCGCGCCACGGGATCGGCCGGCCACAGCTTCGCATCCGGGAAGGTTTCAGCCACATACTCGCAGATCGCCAGCGACTCCCAGACCAGACGGTCACCATGACGCAAGACCGGCACCAGCCGCGCGGGCGCATAGTCACGAGCCAGCGTGTCCCGGAACGCGGGCGTCCGCATCTTCAGGTTCACTTCCTCGAACGGAATACCGGCCTGCTTCATCGCCAGCCACGGCCGGAGCGACCAGGACGACAGGTTCTTGTTCCCGACAGCGAGAATGAGCGAGGTCATGGCCCTGTCTCCGAAGAATGAAATCGCCGTAGCGCTTTGCCCGACCGCCGCGGCGGCGCCATCATATAATGGAAACGCAACACGGAGGTGAGCGGCAAGTGCCCCCCTATCTGACCGAAACCGCAGCCGAAGGCTCCCTGCCCATCACCCCCCTCCGGGCCGCCGGCCTGGAAGCGTGGCTCGCCGCACAGCCGGAAAAGACCGCCGCCTGGGTCCGGAGCCTCGGTTTCGAGGCGAAACCCGGCACCGCCTGCACGATCCCCGGGCGAAGACGGTTCGCCCGCCCTGGTCTTGACAGGCATTGGCGAGGGCCCCGCGATCTGGCGCCTCGCCTCTCTCCCCGCCGCCCTTCCGCCGCGGCATTACCACCTGGAAAGCACTTTTTCGCCGGACGAAGCAACGGCGGCCTGCCTCGGCTGGACGCTTGCGACCTACAGCTTTGACCGCTACCGGACGCCGACCGGGCGCTTCGCGACGCTGGCCATGCCGGACGGCTGCGACGCCGCCGCCGTCACCCGGGCTCAGGAAGCGATCTTTCTGGTCCGCGACCTCATCAATACCCCGGCTTCGGACATGGGTCCGGCGGAGCTCGCCGAGTCGGCCGAGTCGCTCGGTCACCGGTTCGGCGCCCGCGTCACGGTGCTGGCCGACGAAGCGACCCTCGCCACCAGCTATCCGATGATCCATGCCGTCGGCCGGGCGAGCGATCGCAAGCCGCGCCTGATCGACCTGCGCTGGGGTGACGAATCCGCCCCGAAGGTGACGTTGGTCGGCAAGGGCGTCTGCTTCGACACCGGCGGCCTGGACCTGAAGACCGCCGACGGCATGCGTCTGATGAAGAAGGATATGGGCGGCGCCGCGCATGTGCTGGGCCTCGCCTCGATGATCATGGCCGCCGAACTGCCCGTGCGCTTGCGGGTCCTGATCCCCGCCGTCGAGAACGCGGTTTCGGGCAATGCGATCCGACCCGGCGACGTGTTCCGCACGCGGAAGGGCCTCACGGTCGAGATCGGCAACACCGACGCCGAGGGGCGCCTGGTCCTCTGCGATGCCCTGGCCGATGCCGACGGCGAAGGCCCCGGCATGATCGTCGACTTCGCCACGTTGACGGGGGCGGCGCGCGTAGCGCTGGGTGCCGACCTGCCGGCGATGTTCTGCAACGACGACGCCCTGGCAGAAGACCTGCGCGCGGCGAGCGCACGGGTCGGCGATCCCCTGTGGCGCATGCCGCTCTACGCCGAATACAAGTCCCAGCTCGAAAGTCCGGTCGCCGATCTCTGCAACATCTCGGCCGGCCGTTTCGGCGGGGCGATCACCGCCGCGCTGTACCTGGAAGCCTTCGTCTCGCCGTCGACGCCCTGGGTCCATTTCGACATCATGGCGTGGAACGGCAAGGCGCGACCCGGCCGGCCGTCGGGCGGCGAAGCGATGGCGCTTCGCGCCGTCTACGACATGATCGCGCACCGCCATCCCGGCAGGTCCTAGCGAGGCTCCGGCGGAGGTAGGGCTGCCTCGAAAGACTGCGGATTCGACTCCGCGCTTTCGCCTTCGGGGTATAGACTTCGGTCTATGACTCCGATCGGCGCCGCCCCTGTTTCGCCGCTGTTTCCACCGGACCCGACGTTACGGCCCGGCGGCAGGGCGTCGATGCGCCCGCCGAGCCCGGACCCCGCCCAGACAATCCGGCCGGAGGAAAGAAATGCCGAGCAGGCCGCCTCCGTCCGTAATCGCCGCCTCGGGCAGTCCCGACGCCCCGACCCCGCAGCGATCGACGATCGATCGCGATCGCAGGGTGCGTCGCAGCGGCCCTCGCTGTTCACCGAAGACGGCCGCTCGGCGCTCGATACCGGCGCGGGCAAGCCACCGTTCCTCGCCTCGATCCTGTTTCGGGTCCAGCAGTTCGCCCAGGAGTTCCTGACCGGCCGGAAGACGCCGAGCCCCGACGAGGCCACCCAGGGAACCGAGGCCTATCACGCCGCCTACCGGCTAGGTCAGTCCCTGTTCGGCGCGCGCAGCACCCTGGAGATGTCCATCCTGGTCCCGAACGGCCCAGTCGACATCGTCGTCTAGGCCGTCACCGGGGAGATGCTCGCGCTTGACGCGAGGGTCCCGGTGCCGTCCCGTCAGGCCGCCGCGCGCCGGCCGCGGATGAGCTCCAGGATCTCCGCGGCCGCCTGGGGGATATTGGTCCCAGGCCCGTAGATCGCGCTGACGCCCTTCCCCAGCAGGAACTGATAGTCGGTGGGCGGGATGACGCCACCGCAGACCACCAGGATGTCGCCCGCGCCCTCGGCCTTCAGCGCCTCGATGATCTGCGGCACCAGCGTCATGTGGCCGGCCGCCTGGCTGGAGACACCAACGACGTGGACGTCGTTCTCCACCGCTTGGCGTGCGGCTTCTTCCGGCGTCTGGAACAGCGGCCCGACGTCGACGTCGAAGCCGATGTCGGCGAAGGCGGTGGCGATCACCTTGGCGCCGCGGTCATGACCGTCCTGGCCGAGCTTCACCACCAGCATGCGCGGGCGGCGGCCTTCCTCCGTGGCGAAGGATTCGACCTCCTTGCGGATACGCCCGAAGCCCTCGTCGCCTTCATAGGCCGAGCCGTAGACGCCCGAGACGCTGCGGATGATCGCCCGGTGGCGGGTGAAGACCTGCTCCATGGCGTCCGAGATCTCGCCGACCGTCGCCCGCGCCCGCGTCGCCTCGACGGCGAGCGCCAGCAGGTTCGCGTCCTGGGACGAGGCACCGCGGGTGAGAGCTTCGAGCGCCGCACGGCACTTCGCCTCGTCGCGCGTCTCGCGGACGGTGTTCAGGCGCCGCACCTGGGATTCGCGCACCGCCGTGTTGTCGATGTTGCGGATGTCGACGTGGTCCGGGTTCTTCGGCCGGTACTTGTTGACGCCGACGATGACCTCCTCGCCGCGGTCGATGCGCGCCTGGCGGCGGGCGGCGCTCTCCTCGATGCGGAGCTTCGGCATGCCGGCCTCGACCGCCTTGGTCATGCCGCCCAGTTCCTCGACCTCCTGGATCAGCTTCCAGGCTTCCTCGGCCACGCTCGCAGTGAGCGATTCGATGTAGTAGCTGCCGCCGAGGGGGTCGATGACGTGGGGAACGCCCGACTCTTCCGACAGGATGAGCTGGGTGTTGCGGGCGATCCGCGCCGAGAACTCGGTGGGAAGCGCCAGCGCCTCGTCGAACGCGTTGGTGTGGAGCGACTGGGTGCCGCCGAGGACGGCCGCCAGCGCCTCGAGCGTCGTCCGGATGACGTTGTTGTAGGGGTCCTGCTCGGTGAGGCTCACCCCCGAGGTCTGGCAGTGAGTGCGGAGCGCCAGCGACATCGGGTTCCCGGGCGAGAAGTCGTTCATCATCCGCGCCCACAGAAGGCGGGCCGCCCGCAGCTTGGCGATCTCCATGAAGAAGTTCATGCCGATGCCGAAGAAGAACGAGAGGCGCGGCGCGAACTTGTCGACGTCGAGCCCGCGCGACATCGCCGCCCGCACGTATTCCAGCCCGTCGGCCAGGGTGAAGGCGAGCTCCTGCACCGCCGTCGCCCCCGCCTCCTGCATGTGGTAGCCGGAGATCGAGATCGAGTTGAACCGCGGCATGTGCTCGGCGGTGTAGGCGATGATGTCGGCCACGATCCGCATGCTGGGCTCGGGCGGGTAGATGTAGGTGTTGCGGACCATGAACTCCTTGAGGATGTCGTTCTGGATGGTCCCGCTGAGCTTCTCCGGCCCGACGCCCTGCTCCTCCGCCGCGACGATGTAGCCGGCGAGCACCGGCAGCACGGCGCCGTTCATGGTCATCGACACGCTCATCTTGTCGAGCGGGATGCCATCGAACAGGATCTTCATGTCCTCGACGGAATCGATCGCCACGCCGGCCTTGCCGACATCGCCGACGACGCGGGGATGATCGCTGTCGTAGCCGCGATGGGTGGCGAGATCGAAGGCGACCGAGAGGCCGCGCTGTCCCGCCTCCAGTGCCGCCCGGTAGAACGCGTTCGATTCTTCGGCGGTCGAGAAGCCGGCATACTGCCTGAGCGTCCACGGCCGGTTGGCGTACATCGTCGCCCGCGGCCCGCGGACATAGGGCGGAAAGCCCGGCATCGCGTCGACGTCTTCCAGCGCCGCGAGGTCGGCTGCCGTATAGAGCGGCTTGACCGCGATCCCTTCAGGGGTCTGCCAGACCAGGCTGTCGGGGCTACCGCCCTTCAGCTCGTCGCTCGCCAGCTTGGTCCAGTCGTCCAGGGTCTTCCGGGGAAAGTCGCTCATTGCCTCTGCCTCCGCTCTTCGCGGTGAATATGGCGACGCAGCAAAAGGCCTGTCAACGCGACCGCCTGTCCCAGGCTATGGCAGCCATGCTATCGGTAGACGAGAAACCGGCCTAACGGTCACCTGCACGGAGGATTTTCGACCCATGGCGCTTCATCCCCAGACCCGCGCGCTTCTCGACCGGCTTGCCGCATCGGGGCTTCCCGACCCCTTCCAGATGCCGCCCGAGGAAGGCCGCAAGGTGACCGAAGAGCGGGCCAAGCGGTTCTGGGGCGAAGCGGAGCCGGTGAAGACGGTGGCCGACGGCGTGGTGCCGGGGCCCGCCGGCGACATCCCGGTCCGCATCTATACGCCGGAAGGCGAAGGCCCGCTGCCGGTGATCGTCTATTTCCACGGCGGCGGCTGGGTGTTCGGCAATCTCAACACCCACGACACCGGAACGCGCGCGCTGTGCAACGCCGCCGGGGCGATCGTCGTCTCGGTCGACTACCGGCTGGCGCCGGAGCATAAATTCCCGGCCGCGGCCGAAGACTGCTATGCCGCCACCCGCTGGATCGCCGACAACGCGGCGACGCTGGGCGGCGATCCCAACCGCATCGCCGTCGCCGGCGACAGCGCCGGCGGCAACCTCGCCGCGGTGGTGGCGCTGATGGCGCGCGATGCCGGCATCCCGAAGCTCGTCTTTCAGCTTCTCGTCTATCCGATCACCGACGGAAGCTGCAGCGCCGACTCCTACACCCGCTACGCCGACGGGCCGATCCTCACCGCCCAGTCGATGCGGTGGTTCTGGGACCAGTACGCGACCGGTCCCGCCGACCATAAGGATTGGCGCGCCTCACCGCTCGACGCCAAAGACCTGTCGGGCCTGCCGCCTGCACTGTTGCTCGCGGCCGGGATCGACCCCCTGGTCGACGAAGGCAAGGCCTATGCCGACGCCCTGAAGAAGGCCGGGGTGCCTGTCACCTACAGCCTCTACGAGCAGATGGGCCACGCCTTCTTCCAGCAGGTCGCCATCCTGGACGACTCCCGCGCCGCCATGGACGAAGCCGGCGCCGCCCTCAGGAAGGCGTTCGGGACGGCGTGAGGCAGAGATCCTCGTGCCCGACACGAGGATCTACCCCGCCCGCCTGACCGGCATCGGCACCGACTCCTCCGCCTCGTGCGGCAGCGTCAGCACGCGGGCCGTTTCGTCCCATTCGACCAGCCAGTCCCGAGGCCGGCCGCCTCGGCAGCGGAGCAGAGAGAGTCGCCAGCGCGGGGGCCCGAGGCCGATGGCAGCGACGCTGGGGGCCGGCGCCACCCCCCAGCGGGTAACCGCAGCGGTGACGGTCTTGCCGGCGGCGGTACGGCGCTCTCCCTCACGCAGCAGGAAGGCCGCGGTGCCCCCCGTCCCCGCGGCGAGCTGGAGCCGGCGGCTGGCGGTGAGGTCCACCGCCTCGACCTCGCCCAGCACCGCGGCGAGGCGGCCGCAGCGAAGCGCTTCCTCCATCACCCACAGCACGTCGTCGCGGCTTCGGGCCCGCACCACGATCAGGCGATCGGCGTCGATCCCGAAGGAGGCCAGGCCCGGGAGGTAGAGATCGTCCCGCCGCAGGCACCACAGGAGATAACCCGCCGTCGCCGCGGCGAACCGCGCCAGGAGGACGGCGGCGAAGCCGGTCGCCGCCGCGCCGGGGGACGGGGCGGCCTCGTCCTCCACAGGCGACCCCGCCATCACTTCGTGCAGGCAGCCGGCGGGCAGGCCCCGCCACGGCAGGGCCGCATCGAGCGCCGGCAGGCCCAGCGGCACCGTGCGCTCTCCGTCGCTTTCGGCCCCGCTTGCCGCAATGGCGCCGATGCGCTTCCGCAAGGCGGCGATGACGGCGGGATCGGCGCGGCTCTGCATCGATGAGGCCTCTCCGGCAAAGACAGAATGTTCTCTTTTTGTTCTTAAGTCTGATCGAGAGTCAACCGCTGAATCCGCTTCCCGTGGCAATCAGAGCTATTTCAACCGCCCTTCGTGTTGATTCTTGCCATCCGAGTCACTAGCTTCGCGCCACCCGAAGACCACCCGTCTGACGGGTTGCTGCGGCTTGCCCGCATTCGAAAGCGAGAGGTGTCGCCATGTTGATGACCGGAGGAGAGATCGTCGTAAAAGCCCTGGTGGACCAGGGTGTCGACGTCGTTTTCGGCTATCCGGGCGGCGCCGTCCTCCCCATCTACGATGCCATTTTCCGTCAGAACCACCTGCGCCACATCCTCGTCCGCCACGAGCAGGCGGCGGTGCATGCCGCCGAGGGCTATGCCCGCTCGACGGGCAAGGTGGGCGTGGTGCTGGTGACGTCGGGCCCCGGCGCGACCAATGCCGTGACCGGCCTGACCGACGCGCTGATGGATTCGATCCCGGTGGTCTGCCTGACCGGACAGGTGCCGACCCATCTGATCGGCAACGACGCGTTCCAGGAAGCCGACACCGTCGGCATCACCCGTCCCTGCACCAAGCACAACTACCTGGTGAAGGACGTGAAGGACCTGGCGCGGGTGCTCTACGAGGCGTTCTA